>NZ_KV800708.1:39718-94604 GCF_001810285.1 Corynebacterium sp. HMSC071F07 | reverse complement strand
TTGTCCTCGTCGGTCTTCATGCCGCGCAGTGCGGTGTCAAGGCCCTTGATGAGGTCGTCATCACCAATCTGGTAGGACATGCCTTCGTAGGATGCCTCTTCCAGCTTCTCGCCGTCGATCTCGGTAACGATGTCGATGATGGCGAAGTCGCCGGTCTTCATCTTGCGCTTGGTGTCCTTGAGCTCACCAAAGCGTGCTGCCAAGTCCTCGAGAGCCTTGTCGACGTCCTCTTCCTTAGCCTCCAGAGCCGGAACGGTAACAGACAGCTTGGAGAAGTCCGGAACCTCGATCTCCGGGCGGATGTCAACCTCAGCGGTGAACTCGACGAAGTCGTTGTCCTCGATCTTCGCGATGTCAACCTCTGGCTGGCCGATAACCTTCAGCTCGTTTTCCTGAACTGCCTGCTCGTAACGGGTCGGCAGCATGTCGTTGACAACCTGCTCGAGAATCGGGCCGCGACCAAAGCGGGCGTCGATAAGCTGGCGCGGAGCCTTACCCTTACGGAAACCTGGGATAGAAACCTGTTGTGCGATCGCCGCATAGGCCTGATCGATTTCCTTGTCCAGCTCAGCAAACGGAACGTTGACGGTGAGCTTGACGCGGGTATCGCTCAGCTTGTCTACGGTGGTCTTCACGAGAAACTCTCCTGGCATAAATTGGTTCAGAATGTAAATAAGGGGTCTGGAAATACTTTTAAGGGTATTCCCAGACCCCCATACGTCGGGGCGACAGGATTTGAACCTGCGACCCCCTGCTCCCAAAGCAGGTGCGCTACCAAACTGCGCCACGCCCCGTATGTAGGCCTCCACGATCTTCTAAAACATGTCATGCTTTTCGCCGTGGGTGCGTTGCATACTCGAAATAGTGTAGCGGCATATCTCCAAATGACCTAACACCGACCCCCACTTAAGAGCATTTCCGCAGGTTAAAAGCTATTAATTTCCTCCCCGCCGCAAGGGTCAATGACGCAAAGTTAACGCCTTCAAGCGTGAGTTTTAGCGCTTGTTTTGCGGCGCCATTCCACTGCATCGGCAACGTCTCCGCAGCCCGTTCAGCGAAGCCCCACACCATCGCACTGTGGGACGTGGGCCTTGCCCCTAAACCAGATGGTGAGGTCGCCCATTCCTAGATGGTGAGGTCACGCCGTCAATTCTGCGCCTGGTGATAACGGCTGTGACTGGAGTCTACTGACCTCACCTTTTAGACCTCACCATGTAGGTTTGTCACCTCACCATTTGGGGTTTCGGCCAAACAAGCACGCTTTATGGGCTTTTCCCTGGATTTGATCGCAAGGTGGAAAACGACAAATCTCGAGCCAACATTTGCATGAAACGTTGACTCGAGATTTAAAAATTGGAGGGAATGACGGGAATCGAACCCGCGTCTTCAGCTTGGAAGGCTGAGGTATTAGCCACTATACGACATTCCCACAGTCCGACATCTAGCGATGTTTGACGTGCGAACCACTTTAGCGCACTTGCCGGCAGAAAATAAAACCGGCCCGTCAACGTGGGGAACTAACTAGGCTTGGAAGGCGTTCAACGTGTGTTGCCCATCAAGATTTGGAAGTGAGTTTTCTTGACACCAATTATCCTGCTTATTGCCGTCGGCGGCGGCGCCGCCTACTTTGCTTCGCGCGGACAGAAGAAAAGGCGCGAAGAGCTTGAAGCGCAGCGCTTCGAGGACGCATTGGCAGATGCCCGCCGCTGGACTGAGCGCCTGGGTGGTCAGGTCATGCAGATTTCCGGCACCGACGCTGCTTCCACACAAGCCATGGCAGATGCTTCCGAGCGTTTCACCGCAGCCAATGCCGCGATTTCCCGCGCCAACACCGTCAAGCAGGCGAATCTGGCGCGCGAATCCGCGCTAGAGGGCATGCACTATGTCAACGCAGCGCGCGAAATCATGGGCATGGATGCAGGCCCAGAGCTCCCGCCGTTGGAGGGCCAGCGCCAGGCTGGCAAGGTCACTGAAAAGCGCACAGTTGAGGCAGACGGCCAGACGATTACCGCTTCGCCTTATGCATCCAGCGAGACGCCGAACTACTACCCCGGCGGCGTGGTTGCAGGCCGCCCGGTTCCGGCTGGTTGGTACTCCCGCCCATGGTGGGCCGACGCACTGAGCACCGGCGTATGGATGATGGGCTACTCCATGATGTTCAATGCCATGTTCAGCGGCATGTCCGGCATTGGCTACTCGGCAGCAGCTGCCGAAAGCGGCGACTGGGGCGGCGACCAGGGCGGTGGTGAATTAGGCGGTGGTGACATCGCCGGAAACACGGGCGGTGACGGCGAAGATGGCGGCGGATTCTTCGACGGCCTCTTCGACGGCGGCGATGGCGACGACGGTCTCTTTGACTTCGATTTCGATTTCTAGTTCTCGCCCCCACACTGGGCGCCCAGCAACAGCACCACCCGAGCAATAATTAATACGTAAATTTTTGTGGCTATTTTGTACCGCTGAGCTTGGCTTCTGCTAAGTTGTTCACTCGCAACGTAGTCTGGGAACCATGTCTGTACCAATGATGAAACTCCACGACGGTAACGAAATCCCACAGCTTGGCTTCGGCGTCTTCAAGGTCAATCCAGAAAAGACCGAAGAGCTCGTCGCTGAAGCCCTGCGCGTGGGCTATCGCCACATCGATACCGCTGCCGTTTATGGCAACGAGGAGGGCGTAGGCCGCGCCATCGCTAACTCCGATATTCCGCGCGAGGAGCTATTTATTACCACCAAGCTGTGGAATGATAGCCAGACCAACGCCGCAGAGGCCCTCGATGAGTCTTTGCAGAAGCTAGGCCTCGACTACGTCGACCTTTATCTCATCCACTGGCCATGCCCTGAAAACGGCAACTACGTAGAGGCGTGGAAGCAGATGATTGAGCTGCAAAAGTCCGGCAAGGTCAAATCCATTGGCGTTTCCAACTTCGAGCTCGAGCACTTAGAGCAGCTGGAAACCCACACCTCTGTTACCCCGGTGGTTAACCAGGTTGAGCTGCACCCGTACCTGCAGCGTTGGCGCGAATTGGACGCTTTCCGTGCACACGGCGTCAAGATTGAGGCTTGGGGCCCACTCGGTCAGGGCCAGACGGACCTTTTCGAGATTGATGAGGTTACCGAGCCTGCCAAGAAATATGGGGTCTCCCCTGCGCAGGTCATCATCCGCTGGCACCTGCAAAATGACGTCATCTTGTTCCCGAAGTCCGCGAACCCAGAGCGTATTGCGGAAAACTTCGATGTCTTTGGCTTTGAGCTAACCGAGGACGAGATGGCTGCCATCACGGATCTGGATCTTGGTGAGGAAGGCCGCGGCGGCCCGCACCCAAACGAGTTCAACGCTAGCTAAGCAGCGCGAGAACTAGACAGCGCGAGTCTGCTTAGCTAGGCATCTAAAAAGCGCCTTCATTTCTCGTTGGCCCCACATCCAGTGGGTGGGCGAAAAGAAGTGAAGGCGCTTTTAGCAGTTTTAGTATTTGAAGGCACCTTAAAGGAACCTTGAAGGAACTAAGCCTCAGGCAGCTCCGGGGGAATCTCAGTGCGCTCGTACTCCGCCAGGATGTCGATGCGGCGCTGGTGGCGATCCGCCGCGGACCACTCCTGCTCGAGGAAGGCATCCACGATGGCCAGCGCTTCTTCTTCAGAGTGCATGCGGCCGCCGATGCCGATCAGCTGAGCGTTGTTGTGCTCGCGAGCCAAGCGGGCGGTTTCTGGGGACCAGGCCAGTGCGCAACGCGCGCCCTTTACCTTGTTGGCTGCAATCTGCTCACCGTTGCCGGAGCCGCCGAGCACGATGCCCAAGGAACCGGGATCGTTGACGGTACGCAGTGCCGCCTCAATGCAAAAAGCTGGGTAATCATCCTCAGCGTCGTAAACGTGTGCGCCACAATCGATGACGTCGTGGCCCTGCTTCTTCAGGTGTTCAACGATGACGTTCTTCATCTCGAACCCTGCGTGGTCTGCTCCTAAATAAACGCGCATGCCCCAAATCCTACAGCTTTGCCCAATCTGGCGTTGCTATGATCGGCGTTCCCCGTATTCATCCCCCGTATTAACGCTGAATCCCTCACAGCATGGCTCGCAACGTCTTAGAAAGGAGACTGGAAATGAACGAACGTTTTGGCGCACGGCTGTGCCTCGGCCTCTTTGTGGCCAGCCTGCTGTCGCTGCCAATCTTTCCGCTCTTCCTGCCGCCTTTCGTCGGACCCGTCGTCAGCACTGCTTGCGTCACGCTCGCGCACATCATCCTGGGCCTTTTCTATTATTTCCGGCCAACACGAGACCTGCGAGTAGGCCTTTGCGCACTCCTCGGCGCGGCCTCCTGGGCCACCTGGGTGTGGTGCTACTGGGAGGAATACAGCGCACAGATGTCGCTGCCCAACATCAATATCGCGGGCCTTATCGCACCAATTTCAACGCTGCTCACGATTCTTTTCCTCTCCTCGGATAACCTCAAGTTCGGCTCCACATCCCGCGGCAGGAAGCGATATTTTGCCGTCGGAGTTGCCTTCACGGTGTTGGTCTTGGTCGAGGTGCTGTGGACCTTCCTGTTCCAAGAACAACTTGCAGAACCGGCCATGTCGCCTGATATGGCCTCCTTGGCAACGGTCATCATCCTGCGCGCCGCACCAGTCATTCTCACCGTGGTTACTTGGGCCATCGCGCTTTCCACCCAAGACAAAAAGCCCCGGCGCCTGCTGATTGGCACCGGAGCTTTGGCCCTGCTGAGCTTTTTCATCCCGTTCGTCACAGCATTTTCAGCAGTATTTGCTTTCGCGGCATGGGCTAACACCCGCGTCAAGCATTAAGTTCGGGGTGCTAACCCAAGTTACTTCTGGCTCACCTGCGGCATTTCGGTGCGGGTGCGCTTTAGTTCAAAAAAGTATGGGTACTGCGCAAGGCGGACGGAAGCATCAAAGATTTCGCCGGCTTCCTCACCTTCTGGCACGCGGGTAATTACCGGGCCGAAGAATGCGGTATCGCCGAGCTTGACCACTGGGGTTCCTACTTCATCGCCGACCTCGTTGATGGCGGCATTGTGGAACTCGCGCAGCTTATCGTCAACGTCCTCTGTGTTTGCCACCTCGGCGTAATCTGCCGGCAAGCCGACCTCTTCCAGCGCCTGCGCAATGATTTCATCATAAGCGCCGAAGCCTTTCTTGCCGCCCTGCTCCTGGCCGTGGATGAGATTGCCCATCGCGGTGTAATAGGCATCGACCTTTTCAGGTGCCGCAATGGCGATCTTCGTGGCGACGCGGGCCGGGCCCCAGTTTGCCTTCATCATTTCCATGTAATCCGGGTCCAAATCACGGCCGTCGTTAAGCACGGAAAGCGACATCGGCACGAAGGTGACCTCGATATCGCGGACCTTTTCTACTTCCTTGATCCAACGGGAGGTGGCCCAAGCAAACGGGCAGCTGCAATCGAACCAAAACTTCACAGACTCAGCCATGTGGACTCCTTTTATACAAATTCATTGCTAACTGGCCCTTCCCACCCTACGGGCACGACTAAGGTGGATGCAGAAACTCAATTGCTACAAGGAGGAGTAATTAGCCTATGACCTCGATTAACCTCACTCGCGAAGAGGCCACGCACCGCTCACAGATGATCGACGTTTCCCACTACGACGTCCACCTAGACCTTGTTGGTTCCAAGGTTAATCCCGAAACGCATTTCATCTCCACGACTACCGTGACCTTTCGCGCCAAGCAGGCTGGCTCCACGTTCATCGATCTGCGCGGCGAGGAACTGCTAGAGGTTCGCTTGAACGGCGCTCCCCTGCCCACCAAGGCTTATGAAGCCGAGTACGGAATCCCGCTGTCCGGGCTGCAGGTAGCAGATTATGAGCTCAAGGTTGTAGCCAAGATTCCTTATTCTCACACCGGTGAGGGCCTGCACCGCTTCGTCGATCCAGCAGACAGCAAGGTTTACCTCTACACGCAGTTTGAAACTGCCGATGCCAAGCGCGTCTTCGCTTGCTTCGACCAGCCAAACATGAAGGCCACTTATTCGCTGGCTTTCGACGCCCCGGCAGACTGGACAATCATCACCAATGGCCCCACCACCGTCGCGCCAATCGAGGGCAAGGCTGATGCCCAAACCTGGTCCACGGAGATTGATTACCCGCTTTCTACCTACCTGATTGCCCTGTGCGCCGGCCCCTACTTCGAGGTCACCGATACCTGGAACGGCGAACTGACTGAGCACCCAGAAGGCAATGCCGCTGAGAAGGTTTCCGTCCCGCTGGGGGTCTACTGCCGTGCCTCCCTAGCAGAGCACCTCGACGCAGAGCGCATCCTTACTGAAACCAAGCAGGGCTTCGACTTCTACCACCGTAACTTCGGCTTTGCTTATCCCTTTGGCAAGTATGACCAGATCTTCGTGCCGGAGTTCAACGCCGGCGCTATGGAGAACGCTGGCTGCGTGACCATCCGCGACGAGTACGTCTTTAGCTCCAAGGCCACCCACTACAAGTACGAGCGCCGCGCTGACACCATTCTCCACGAGCTGGCGCATATGTGGTTTGGTGACTTGGTCACCATGGAATGGTGGGATGACCTGTGGCTCAACGAGTCCTTCGCCCCCTGGTCGCCGCCATCTCCCAGGCTGAGGAAACCCAGTACGACACCGCATGGGTCACCTTCGCCAACGTGGAAAAGTCCTGGGCTTATCAGCAGGATCAGCTGCCCACCACGCACCCGATTTCCACCGATGCCTCCGACATCGAGACCGTGGAGCAGAACTTCGACGGCATCACCTACGCTAAGGGCGCTTCCGTGCTCAAGCAGCTGCAGGCCTATGTGGGCCGCGAAAACTTCTTTGCCGGCGTGCGCCGCCATTTCAAGGCGCATGCTTTCTCTAATGCCACCTTCGACGATCTACTCGCTTCACTCGCCGAGTCCAGTGGCCGCGACTTAAGCTTCTGGGCTAAGCAGTGGCTCAAGACCACCGGCATCAACACGTTTGCAGTTGAGCTAGACACTGACGACGCCGGGGTCATCACCACCGCACAGCTGGTCCAGCGTGGCGAGACGCTGCGCACCCACCGCGCAGGCGTGGGCATCTACAACTTGGTAGACGGCAAGGCCGTTCGCACCGATCGCATCGAGATGGATATCGACGGCGAGTCCACCGATATTCCGCAGCTTGTAGGCCGCAAGGAACAAGACATCGACTTCCTGCTGCCAAACGACGATGATCTGACTTACGCGCTCATCGAGTTGGATTCCAAGTCGCTGGAATTCATGGTCGAAAACATCGACAAGTTCGCCGACCCAATGGCGCGTACTCTGTGCTGGTCCGCAGCATGGGAGATGACCCGCGGTGGCACCATGCGCGCCCGCGACTTCGTGGCGCTCGTAGCGCGCGGCGCGGCGGCAGAGACCGAGCTGGCGGTGCTCGAGCGCATCGTGCAGCAGGCGGCTTCGGCGCAATCCAACTACGCGGACCCAGCGTGGGCCAAGGAGTCGACGCTGCTTGCCGACGCCCTGCTCGCCGGCACGCAGGACGAAGACCCAGAGCGTTCCATCGTCTTCGCGCAGGCGCTGGCCAAGATTCGCCTGACCGAAGGCACCCGCGCCTTCCTGCAGGATGTTCTGGACTCCTCCGATGACGAGGGCCTGCGTTGGTACGCAATCGCAGCGCTGGCTGCCGACGGCGCGCTTGACAATGTCCCGGCTGCCATCGATGCGCAGTTGGCGCGCGATAACTCCGCGACCGGCCACCAAGCCGCAGTGCGTGCGCGCGCCGCGGTCAACACCGCGGAGAACAAGCGCGCGGTGTGGGAAGAAATTGTCGAGGGCAAGCTGACCAACCGCGAGCTGACTTCCAAGCTAGAGGGCCTTACCTACCCCGGCGCTGACGATCTGTTGCCGACTTCCGAGTTCTTCGATGTGGCAGAAAAGATTTGGGCTTCCCAGTCCACCGAGATCGGACTGACCTCTGTGACTGGTCTGTTCCCATCCTGGGCTATCTCGCAGCAGAGCCTGGATGAGGCCGATGCGTTCCTGCAGCGCGACCTAGCCGGCGGCCTGCGCCGTGCGGTTACCGAGCAGCGCGACCGTATGGCTCGTGCGCTGCGCAATCGTGCGGTAGATGCGCAGGAAGCATAAGAGGCACGCTAATTAGTCGAGGTGAGGGACCTGTCCGGGTGATGGGTCCTCGCCGACGATAACCTCCACGTTGGCGATATCGGAGCGCAAAGTTTCCTCGTTTATCGCCATAACGGTGCCATCGGACTGCTTGATGACGCGGCTAAAGCGCAGCAATGGGTGCGAACGGCCCACGCCGAGCAGTTTTTGCTCCTCTGCTCGGGCGGTAGCGGCCACGATGCGATCGCGCTTGTGCGCCATTTTCAGACCACAGCTTTCTAAGGTCTCCAGCAAAGGCTGGTGGAGATCGCGCTCATCAAGGTCCGGAACCAACTGCACAGGGATGGTGTACTTCGAGACGCTGATCGGGGCGTCATCCACGTAGTGCACGCCCTTGAGTTCCCACACGAGCGTGCCCTCTTCTACTCCGAAAGTCGCCGCCATATGGGAGAGCACTTCTGCCTTGTGCAGCGCTACTACTTCAACGCGCGTCAGGAAGCCACGATCCCGCAGCTGCAGCAGAATGCCTTCATGGCTAGTCAGGTTAAGTGTGGGCGGGACGGCGCGTACAAAGGTGCCACCGGTGCGACCGCGTTTGCGATCAATTAAGCCCTCGATCTGCAAGATGTCCAACGCGTGGCGCACGGTCATGCGGGCAACGTTGTATTCCTGGACCAGTTCGCGTTCAGTGGGGAAACGCTCGCCTGGCTTGAGTTGCTGGGTTTCGATCTTGCAGCGCAGCGAATCCGCGATCACCAAATAGGCAGGGCGGCGGCTTGAAGTAGTCACAATTTCAGAAGTCTACAGCGCAGCCGAGCTTTCGCATCTCGAGCAGATGTGAATTAGGGCGAGGAATGGCGCCACCGTGGCGCACATCCCCCGCCCAAGCGTTAACTACAAATTTGCTTCGGTATTAAACCAGTTTTCTAGCTAGTTCTTGCAACTATCCTTTGAGGTTCTTGCGTTGCGCAAGCTCCACGCGCGGGCGCACGCGGATCTCGGTGAGCTGGGTGGTAGAACCTGCATCCACCGCAGCGCGGATGGCATTGGCCACCTCGACGGGCGCGATGACGTGCGCTGGGTCGTAGTCCTGCAGTCCCTGCAACATTGGGGTATCGGTAGGGCCTGGGGCCACGGTGGAAACGCGGATACCGAGCTCGGAAAGGCGCAGGCCGTCGGCAAGCGCGTAAAGCGCATGCTTGGTCGCGGCATAGATGACATTGTCGCCGTAGCTGTGGATACCGGCACCAGAGTTGATGAAGACCACGAGGCCTTCCCCATCAGCCGCGCGCAACTGCGGCAGCAGGCGGCGGCTTAGTTCAGCGGGAACGTGGACGTTTAAGTCCATCTGTGCCTGCCAGTCCTGCGGGCGTGCGGACTCGACGGAGTGCTTATCGGCGCGAGCTGCCGCGTGTACCAGAACGTCGACGCGGTCGAGGGCCTGCAGCGGCTCTGGCAGCGCGGTTTCGGGGTCAAGAAGCTCCAGCAAGTCGAGCGCTACCGGGGTGATGTTCGCGGCTTCCGGCAGCTCCTCGGCGCGGCGGCCCAGCGCATAGACGTGATGGTCGCGCGCGAGGTCCTCAATGATCTCGCGGCCCATGCCGCCGGTAGCGCCGGTTACTACTGCGATCTTGGTATTTGCCATGATTTACTCGCCTTCCTAACTATGTTTGCGCTTATTTAGGTTTCCCGATTCTAGCGATAACGCTTCGGCACATCCGGCGCGCCGAGGGTAAGCATGAGGCGGTTGGCCCAGTTGAAGAAGGACGCAGAGTTGATGAGGTCAATGATTGCCAGGTCATCGAAGCCCACGCTGCGCAGCTTGGCCACGCATCCGGAGTTGAAGCTGAAGGGCGAACGCGTCAGCTCACGCGCGGCGTCGCGAATCACGCCCCATGCATCGCTTCCCAAATCGGCGTCGAGGCCTTCGAAAAGCAGCCTATCGATGGCCGCGGCATCGCCGCCCTCATCCTTGGAACGCTGCTGGTGCACCGAGGCGCAGAACTCGCAGCCGTTGAATCGGGAAACCACGGTGGCGGCCAGCTCGCGCTCGGCACGGCCCAAGCCGCCGTCGGTGTTGTAGAAGATATCCAAGTCCGTGAGCGTACGGGCCTTCAGCGCCGCAGCATCGCGGGCCAGCAGGCGGAAGTACTCGGAGTCGATGCGCTCCGGGCGGATGAGTGCATCGATCTGCTCTTGGGTGAACTCCTCCTTGGCCAACGGTGTAAGCCACGGCTTCCAGCCCAGCGAGTGGGCAACAAAGCCCTGCGGAGCGTGGGTCTCTGGGTTAAGCGTGTGCTCGTGCAGCTGCCAGCCTGGGTCGGAAGCGCCCTCAATACGGGTGGTCTCGGGGGCGGTGGATTCATCGCCGCCCAAGACCTTCAGCCCGTGGATGACGCGCAGCTGGAAGGAAAGGAATGCGATGAGCTGGGACAGGCTCACGATGTCATCCTCAGACCAACCGGCAGCCTGCAGGTGGCCGATGGCCTCGGCGGAAGCGTCCTTAGGGTGGAATGCCAAAAGATGTGCAAAATCGAAGGCCGCGGCCAAGCGCTCGTCTAGGCCGGCAATCTCACCGAAGGTGATAAAGCCTGCGCCCTCGCCCGAAATATCGGCCGGTGCGGCATAAGGACCAGAAGTAGTGCCGTGCTCAATGGCGGCCTGGACGGCGCCCTGCAGAGTCTCCGTGGCCTCATCAGCAAGCAGGTCCCCATAGAACTCGCCGGCGCTTTTAGCCTGGTAAATGCCGCTCAAGAAAGCCGCCACGGCATAGCGCTGCGCATAGCTAAAGGTGCCGGGCTCCTCTGGCTCCAGCAGGGCTTGGAAGGAAAGCTGCGCATTCGCCAAAGCATCGGGCCGGCGTGCGCGCAGCTGCACTAGCTCCGGGCTTGCCCCGGCTAGTTGGTTGATGATGTCTGCCATGAAACTTCCTTTCCTTGTTTTAAGGTTTTAGGCTCTTAAGGTTTTTAAGGCCTTCACCCGCCGCGTAGGAGCGGCGGTGCTTACAGCCCTAGGTTTAAGTCCCCGGCGCGATAACGCTGGCTGGGGATGGCGTCGATTAGCGTGCGCGTGAACTCGGAGCGCGGGTTCGCAAATACCTCAGCGGTCCGGCCCGACTCTACCTGCTTGCCATGGGAGAGCACCGAGACCGTATCGGAGATCTGGTTGACCACGGCGAGGTCGTGGGAGATGAAGACATAGCTCAACTGCAGTTCATTTTGCAGCTGCGCCAGCAGGCGCAGGATCTGCGCCTGGACGGTCACGTCGAGGGCGGAGACTGCCTCGTCAAGCACCACCAACTCCGGTTCCACGATCATGGCGCGGGCAATGGCCACGCGCTGGCGCTGGCCGCCGGACAGCTCGCGCGGGCGGCGGTCATAGTGCTGTGGGTCGAGCGCGACGAGCTCCAGGAACTCCTGCGCGCGGGCCTTAGCCTTGGACTTGCTAGCGCCCGCGAGGTTGCGCAGCGGCTCAGCGATGGCGTTACCGATGCTCTGGCGTGGGTCCAGGGAGGAATACGGGTTCTGGTAAACGAGCTGGACGGACTTACGCGCCTCACGCAGCGCCTTGCCCTTCAGCTTGGTCAGCTCGGTGGTACTACCAGCTGCATCCAGCAGTTCGATAGAGCCCGAGGTCGGCGAATTGAACAAAGAAATGGAGCGTCCCGTGGTGGTTTTTCCGGAGCCAGACTCGCCCACCAGCGCGTGGGTGGTTCCTTTCGCCACGTCGAAACTCACGCCATCCAAAGCCACGAAGTCGCCGTAGCGCTGGGTGAGGTCGCGGACCTTGAGCACGGTTTCAGCAACGGGTTCCTTGCTGGCAGGCTGCGCCACGCGCGAAGAGTGCGGGGCCTCGGCTACAGAAAGCGACGGGGCGTCGGCAAGCAGGCGGCGTGAGTAGGCATGCTGCGGGTCGGTGAGCACGCGCGCGGCCTGCCCGGACTCGCGAACTTGGCCCTTTTCCATGACGACGATGCGGTTCGCGCGGTCACCTGCCACGGCGAGATCGTGGGTGATGAACAAGATGCCCACGCCGGTCTCCTGGCGCATTTCATCAAGCAGGTCCAAGATGACCTTCTGCACCGTCACATCGAGTGCGGAAGTCGGCTCGTCGGCAATGATGAGTTCTGGCTCCAGCGCCACCGCCGCCGCGATGAGCACGCGCTGCTTCATGCCGCCGGAGAGCTCGTGCGGGTACTGGCCATAGCGGCGGTCAGGCTCGTCGATGCCCACTTTCTCCAGCAGCTTAATCGCGCGCTGCTTGCGGCTAGCGGCGCTGCCGATGCCGTGGATGGCCATGCCTTCCTCGATAGAGGCGCCGATGGTCTTGAGCGGATTCAGCGAGTTGTTGGGATCCTGCGGGATGAGCCCAATTGCGCGCCCGCGCAGCTTGCGCCACTGCGCATTGGTGTAATCGGTGACGTTGGTGCCCTTGAAGGCGATCGTTCCGGCGTCGACCTGCGCGTTGGGCGCGAGTAGGCCGATGGCGGCCATGGCAGAGGTGGACTTGCCGGAGCCGGACTCACCCACGATGGCGGTGATCTCCCCTGGGTGGACTTCCAGGCTAACGCCCTGCACGGCTGGGACTTCGCCCGCGGCCGTGGTGTAGGAGACATTCAAGTCACGGATGGTAAGCAAAGGATTATTCTGTGCAGCCTTGTCTTTAACTGTCATTGTTTTTCTAAGCCTCCGCTCGGAAGTTCTGGGATAGACGGTTGGCAGAGACCACTACGGCCACGATGGCCAGGCCCGGCAGGATGATGAGCCACCAAGCGGTGGCCATGAAATCGCGGCCTTCGGCGATGATGAGGCCCCACTCCGGGGTCGGGGCCGGAGCGCCGTAGCCCAAAAAGCCGAGGATGGAAAGCTGCAAGATTGCAGAACCAAACTGCAAAGTAGCCAGGGCGATGACCGGGGTCAGGGAGTTCGGCAGGATGTGGCGCGCCATGACCTGCATGGGGATCGCGCCGGCGCCGTAGGCGGCCTCAACGTAGTCGGAGCCGGCCACAGACATCACCTGCGAGCGGGCCAGACGGGCGAAGGTGGCAATAGAGGTCGCACCCACCGCGACGGCGGCCTGCAGGGAACCAAACCCCAGCACGATAATGATGGACAGGGAAAGCAGGATGCCCGGGATGGAAAGTAACACGTCCACCACGCGCATGATGATCGCATCCACCCAGCCGCGCAGCGAGCCGGCCAGAAGGCCCAGTAGCGTGCCCACCATAAGGCCCACTGCCACGGCGATGAGCGCGCCAATGAGTGACTGACGCGCACCATAGACCACGCGGGCATACAGGTCGCGGCCTACCGCGTCGGTGCCGAACCAGTGCTCAAAGCTGGGGTGCAAAAGAGCGACGTCGGTGCCGGCATAAGGATCCGAGTTGGTGAAAAGGCCCGGCACCAAAGCCGCCAGGAAGGCCACCGCGAGGATCACCAGCGCGAGGATGGAGGCTGGGCTGGTCCACGGGTTGCGCTGTGCGCGCGAGACGTGGTGGCGGTTGCGGCGCAGCTGCGTGGGTTGCGCGTTTGTGTTATTCGAGGTTGGAACGCTCATGCGCGGGCTCTCTTCGCGGATTCGGTCGATCCTGCAGTAGCAGTAACGGGACGGCGCAGGCGCACGTCCAGCACTGGGTAGAGCAGATCCACCACGAGGTTGATGATGACGTAAGCGGTAGCCGCGATCAGAACCACGGCCAGCAGCACCGGCGTATCGCGGTTCGAGACCGCCTGGGCAGTCATATAGCCCAGGCCGTTGCGTCCGAAGACGGTCTCCGTCACCACGGCGCCGCCTACGAGCTCACCGAAGAGCAGGCCCGCCATAGTCAGTGCCGGAAGGAGGGAGTTGCGCAAGATGTTGCGCCAGAAGATCCAAGATTCTGTAGCACCACGAGCGCGCACCGCCTGCACGAAGGGCATCGACTGCGTCTCGTCGATGGAGCGAATCAGCACCTGAATAAGTGGTGCGGCCATCGGCACCGACAGCGTCAAGGTCGGCAGGATAAGGCCCTCTACCCTGGAAGGCTCGATGATGCGCACCCAGCCCAGCTGGAAGGAAAAGACCTGGATGAGCAGGATGCCAATCCAGAAACCGGGCAGGGAGACCATGAAAGATGGCAGCCCGCGGAAGAAGGTCGCAATCGCGCCGAGGCCCGGCAAGGTAGCCAGGAAGGCCACGATGAGCGCCACGACGATGGCCAGGCCAATCGCGCACGCGGCGAGGATAAGGGTGTGCGGGAGGGCGTCGGCAATCAGCGTCGATACCGCCGCGCCCGTCTGCGTAGAGTTACCGAAATGGCCGGTGAAAAAGCCTGCGAGCCCGGTAAAGAACTGCACGAGCAGCGGCTTATCGACGCCCATTTCCTCCCGGATGGCGACAATCTCCGCCTCCGAAAGGCCCAGTGCTGGGTCGCCAAAGCGCGACATCACGGCGTCGGAAGGCAGCGCGGAAAGCAGGAAGAAGGCCACCGTGTATGTCACGAGCAGCACCACGAGTGCCTGCCCGATGCGGGCAGCTAATTGTCGAGCAGTCATTTACTTCTCCTCTTGATTCAAGCTGACCTCGTAGAACCACGGGCGGGCCACCGACTCGGTGTGGAAACCGGAAACCTGCGGCGATACCGCGTAGACCTGCGGCTCCTCGAAGAAAGGAATGACGTAGGCCTGTTCGGTGAGGTAATCTTGCACCTCTTCGACGGCCTTCTTGCGGTCTTCAGACTTGGGGCTGGAGCTGACCTTTTGCAGCAGATTCTCCAAGTGGGCGTCGATTGGCTTGCCGTCCTCGTCTTGGTTAAGCAGGGCGTCGCGGTTGTTCACCGAGTACATGGAGGAAATAACGTCATAGTCCGCGCGGCCGACCATGATGTGGTAGAGCTGCACCTTGTCGATGGACTTCGCATCTGCGTTCTGAGTTGCCTGGTCGCCCGGGTTAATCTCGATGGCGATGCCCAGCGCGCCTAGCTGATCCTGGACCATCGTCATGACTTCCTTGGAACGCGGCTGCGGCAGCGCGGTATTCGAGCGCAGCACTAGGCGCTGGCCATCCTTGACGCGGATGCCATCGGGGCCGGGCTTCCATCCGGCTTCGTCAAGCAGGCGCTTCGATTCCTCCGGATCGAAGGTATAGGCCGACGACTGATCCTTGAAACCCAAGCCGGTCTCGGCCACGGAAGACTTGGCCAGCGGGTAGGACTCGGAGAAGAGCACGCGGATAATTTCCTCGCGGTCGATGCCGTGAATGATGGCCTCGCGCACGCGCTTATCGCGCAGAAATCGGTGATTGAAGCGGAAGCCCAGCTGGTTGTTAATCGCGTTGGTGCCGCGGGAGAAGATTTCTACACCCTTGTCTTCCAATAACGGCTCCTGCGGGGCAGAGATCTGGCGGGCGATGTCTGCCTGACCGGAGATGATGGCGCCCGTGCGCACGGATTCTTCGGCTGCCAGGATGTAATGCACGCCGTCGATGTCGGCGCGGCCCTGGTGCTCTACGGCCGGTGGCGCCCAGTCATAGTCCTCGCGGGTCTTAAGCACGAGGTCGGTGCCGATCTTTTCTTCGTCGACCACGAAGGGCCCGGAACCCACAAACTTCTTTGCATTACCGGGGCCAAAGCCTTCGTTGTCCAACTGCAAGGAGCTATCTGCGAGTAGGCCTGCGTTATAGGAGGAAGTAGCCTGCAAAAAGCCCGGCGAAGGCTCGGAGAAGTAGAACTTCACCGTGTCTTCGTCGACTACTTCGCCGCGCTCATAATTGGCAATCTGCTCCGAGGCCGTCAGGGTGCGCTCGGTATCGCCCAAGCCATAAAGATCGAAGTTACGCACCACGTTTTCCGCGGTCAGCGGGCTGCCGTCGGAGTAAGTCACATCCGTGCGGATGTTAAATGTGTACTCGGTGGCGTCCTCGTTGACCTTCGGCATCTCCGTGGCTATCCATGGAGAAAGCTCGAGAGTCTCCGGGTCCTGGTACAGCAGACGGTCGGTGAGCTGATTGACCACGCCACCGTTGGGATAAAAGCCGGCCGCTGGCGGATACAGCGTGCGGAAGAACTGCGGTTCGAGATAGGTCAGGACGTTGTCTTCATCTCCAGAACCCGCGCCGGTCGATGTCGCGCATCCTACAAGAAGGGCCGCGGCACCCACCACGCTGGCGATGGTGCGAATCAGTTTCACTTTCTAAAGCCTTCGAGTTTTAAAGAGATTGCTATTAGCCATGTAAATTAACACAACATAGACATGTTAGTATCTATTCCATAGACAGTCCGGTCTAGAAAAATTCTCAAAACGGCGAGCCCGCAAGCTCGCCTCAAAGGATGAATTAAATGATTTCGCCAGATTCAACCCCCTCCATCGCCATCGTTGGCATGGGGCCTCGCGGCATCTCCGTGATAGAGCGGTTGGCCGCGCACCTCAATGCCCGCAGCGACTCTCCCGCCCTCGCGCTGCATCTCATCGACGACGCCCAGTTCGGCGCCGGCCGCATCTGGGACACCGAACAAACCCAGACGCTGTGCATGAATACCCTCGCCGGTGCCGTCACACTGTTCACCGAGCCTGGCTCCACCATGAGCGCCCCGGTTCTCGAGGGCCCCATTCAGTACGAGTGGATTCAGCTACTGCGCGGCGAGCGCGAGGGCATCTCTCCAGAAAAGCAGGCGCTTTTCGACGCCCACCCCGTCACCGTCGACGAGTCCTTCCGCGCCGAAATTGAGTCCAGCCGCCCCGAGTCCAACCCTTCCCGCGCGCTCTATGGCGCTTATCTGCGCTGGGCTTTTGAGGTGGCATTGGCACAGTTGCCAGATACTGTCACCGTCTCAAATCACCCCTCCCGCGCGGTTGCTGTGCGCGAAGAAGGCACGCAGGACGTCATCGAGCTTGCCGACGGCTCTAGCGTCACCGCCGATTCCACCGTGCTGGCTTATGGCTGGCAGGGGCCGGGCCCTAACGGCTCTGAGCAGCACCTTACTGAGGCCACCGCCGCCTCCGACTCGCTCCACTGGGTACGCCCTAATAACCCGGTGGAACAGGACATTGCCGAAATCCCTGCCGGCCAAGAGGTCTTGGTGCGCGGCCTGGGCATGGGCTTCTTCGACATCATGGCGCTGCTGACCATCGACCGCGGCGGTGTCTTCCACGAAGACACGTCCACTCGCTCCGGCCTGCGCTATGAGCCCTCCGGCAACGAGCCGCATCTCATCGCCTCCTCGGGCCGCGGCTACCCCTATATTCCCAAGTCTGACTATCACTCACTCCCACCGCGCGCAAAACTTATGCGCTTCCGCGAACAACTCGCGAAGGTAGAAGGCGGCGAAATCGATTTCGGCCGCGACCTACTCCCCCACATCGCTCGCGATGCTTATGCCGAGTACTACGAGACACAGGCCCGCGTTAACTCTGCGGCACTGCAGGTTCCACTGGAAGAGATCATTGCGCGCATTGATGCGGCGAAACTTAATTCCCAAAACATCGTCGGCATCTCCCAGGAGCTCAATGCGGCACTCAAAGATGTTTCTGCCGAGCCGCTCGATCTCTCCCACTGGGTCAATCCGTTGGATGCTTTCACGGGTTCCACCGCAGAAGAGCTCACCGCGTACATCGCGGACAGCTTGGCGGACGATATCATCGCCGCCGATGCCGCTCAGGATTCCCCGCTGAAGTCTGCGCTGTGGGCGGTTGCCTCCGCCCGCAAGCCCTCTGCCATCGCAGGCTCTGAGGGCCGCCTGGACTGGGAGTCACGCACCAGCAATTACAAAGAGTTCATGGCCTTTGGCCAGATGGTCGGCTCCGGCCCACCCCTGTTCCGCGTCCGCCAGCTGCTCGCTCTCGTGGACGCTGGCGCGGTCTCCTTCTTGGGAGGTCGCCCCGCACTGAGCTGGGACGACGAATTCACGCTGACTTCCGGCCCACGCGCTGCTTCGAGCCCGTGGCTGATTGATGCGTGGATGCACTCTCCCGACGTGCGTCGCCCAGCCGACCCGCTAGCGGTATCGCTTAAGGACCGCGTTCGCCCCTTCCTAGACCATGGCAACCCCACCGGCTCCCCAGAGACCACGTGGGAGCGCAAGGTGGTTCGCCCCGACGGCAGCGTCGACCCGCGCCTGCACGTCATCGGCATCCCTACCTACTCGCAATGGCCGGATACCACCATCTCCCCGATGCCTGGTACCGACCCGCTGATGCTGCAGGAGACCGACCGCACCGCCGGCTCGCTGTTGGCGGCACTTCGCTAGCGCGCCCCTGCGCCCTTTCCATCCTCACCATTTACTCAAATACCCAGGGCTGGAAACCAAGACCTCCAGTTCGACTTCGCGGCTGATGAAAAATCCAACGAGGCTATCTAGGAGGTCTGGGTGCCCAGCCCTGGGTATCTGTTCGAGTAAGGCCGCCGCCTCCCTAACCCAACGTGTCCAATGCCTGCTCGAAGTCCGCAATAAGATCGGCGATATCCTCGATGCCGACCGAGATGCGCACCAAGTCCGCAGGTGGAACCAACTCAGAGCCCGCGGCGGACACATGGGTCATATTCTGCGGATGCTCAATCAGCGATTCCACGCCGCCCAGCGACTCCGCGAGTGAGACCAGCTTCGTGTTCAGGCAAATCTGCTTTGCGTGCTCCTCGTTATGGAAGCGCACCGACATCATGCCGCCGAAGCCGCGCATTTGCCGTGCAGCCAATTCATGTCCCGGATGCGTCGGTAGCCCCGGATACAGCACCTGCTTTACTTCGGGCCGCGATTCCAAGTATTCGGCTACTGCCTGCGCATTTTCACAGTGCCTATCCATCCGCAGCCCCAACGTCTTAATGCCGCGAGCGGTGAGATATGCATCAAAGGGCGAAGACACCGCACCGACGTTGCCCTGGAAGTACAACAAGCGCTCGTCCATCTCAGCGGAATTTGTCACCACTGCTCCGCCCAACACATCAGAATGGCCGCCCAAGTATTTGGTGGTGGAATGCACCACGTGGTCCGCGCCCAGTTCAAGCGGATTCTGCAGGTATGGAGTGGCAAAGGTATTATCCACGACCACTTGGGCGCCGCTCTTGCACGCGGCAACTGCGGCGATGTCAGTGATATTCAGCGCCGGGTTTGTTGGCGTTTCCAGCCAAATCAGCTTGGTGTTTTCGCGGATGGCCCCAGCAACCGCCGCGGCGTCGGATGTATCTACGATGTCAAGCTCAATGCCCCACTGCCCATAGTCGTTGTTGAGCAGGCGATACATTCCGCCATAAGCATCATTCCCCAAGATAGCGTGGTCACCCGGGCGCAAGATAATGCGCAACAGCGTATCGATGGCCGCCATGCCAGATGAAAAAGCCCGCGCATATTGCGCATTCTCTAATGCGGCAAGCGTTAACTCGAGCGAGCGCACCGTGGGGTTAGCCACGCGCCCGTATTCATAGCCGCCGCGCAACTGCGCCAGACCATCTTGTTGAAAGGTGGTCGAGGCATAAATCGGTACGTTGATGCTGCCCATGTGGCTATCGGGCTGGTAGCCAGCATGGATGGAGCGAGAGTGGAATCCAGAAGCACGCTTAACAGTCATGTCTGAAAATTGTAGACAAAGCTGTCCACTTTGCCCGTGGATTGCTTCTTTAAATTCATTGCAGCACTTAACGCAACGCTGAGCTGAAACTTGAGACAACGTCGAGCCCGTGGGCCATGCCCAACGATTGCCCTTTACGTACCATGGTGTGGCTGCGCGTAGCAGATTTCGCTAGCCCATCGTTGCTAGCCCCGTCACTGCACGCCTCTCGCACACTTTCCCCAAATAGAAAGCACTATGAGTCCTAATTTCGCACCGCATCTGACGCTCGCCCAAAGCGAGACCACTCCACAAGAGGCAGTAGATAACCTCACCGGCTTGTGGGAAAACGAAACCACCCAGGCATGGCTCGTGGATAAGCCCATCCGCGTGGCTATCATCCTTCTCATCGCGCTCGTCGGCCACTGGTTGCTACGCCGCCTCATCACGAAGCTGGCAGATAACAGCATCAAAAACGGCCGCCTGAAGTCCCAGATTCGCCCACGCCGCAAAGCTGCAAAACAGGAAACCGCACTGTCCAAATCCCACGAGGCGCGCCGCGTTTCCCGCCTGCAGACTTTGGCTAGCGTGGGCCGTTCCGCCGCGGGCATTTTCATCTGGGTCTGGGCCGTGCTCGCAATCCTGGACGAGGTCGGCGTCAACGTTGCCCCACTCGTAGCCTCCGCAGGTGTGGTCGGTGTTGCCCTTGGTTTCGGCGCTCAGTCACTGGTCAAGGACTTCCTCTCCGGCATCTTCATGTTGTTGGAGGATCAGTACGGCATCGGCGACACCATCGATTTGGGCAACGGTGTCTTCGGCGACGTTGAGTCGATTTCCCTGCGCATCACTACCGTGCGCGATATCGACGGCGCCCTGTGGTACGTCCGCAATGGCGAGATCCTGCAGGTGGCTAACCACTCCGACCACTACTCCGTGGCCCGCGTGCAGGTTCCGGTCGCGCTTTCCAACGACCCGGATAAGGCCTTTGACGTCATCTCCAAGACGGTTGAAGAAGCCGCGCTTGACGACGCCATCCGCGACGACCTCCTAGACAAGCCCGACGTCAATGGAATTTCCAGCCTCGAGGTCGACCATATGTCCTTCCGCGTCGTGGTCAAGACCTTGCCAGGAAAGCAGTGGGGCGTGCAGCGCAAACTGCAGTCGAAGATTCTCAACGCGATGCATGCCAACGACATCGATACCCCATACCCACAGGGCGTGGCCTTCTTTGACATGGACGAGGCTCCAGACGCACAGGTAGAAAGCCTCAGCCCTTCGACCCCAGGAAACGAGTCTTAAATCATGCCGTCTGAAAAGCAGCCAGCCAGCGTTTATGAGGCAATCGGCGGCATGGAGACCTTCGAAAAGTTGGTCCACGGTTTCTATGCCCAAGTCCGCAACGATGACGTCATCGGCCCGATGTACCCCGATGCCGATTGGGAGGGCGCTGAGGAGCGCCTCAAATGGTTCTTGGTTCAATACTGGGGCGGCCCGCAGCTTTTCAGCGAAAACCGCGGGCATCCGCGCCTGCGCATGCGCCATGCCCCGTATCCCGTGGACCAGAAAGCCCATGATCGCTGGTTAGAGCTCATGGGCAATTCCCTGGCGGAGATTGATGAGCAGACGATTCCGCCGGCCTATCGCCACATGATTTGGGATCACATGCAGCGCGTGGCGCAGATGCTCATCAATCGCTAGGGTTTAATCCTCCCAATTAAAGGCCCGACGCACCGGCTCAGAAATGAGCTTGCCGTCGCGGGTCATCACACCGCCGGACAAGCCTGGGAAGCGCTCGATGGCACCATCGACACCCTGCGCTGCGACTGCGCG
The DNA here is from genome assembly GCF_001810285.1 of Corynebacterium sp. HMSC071F07. Lineage (NCBI taxonomy): Bacteria > Bacillati > Actinomycetota > Actinomycetes > Mycobacteriales > Corynebacteriaceae > Corynebacterium > Corynebacterium sp. HMSC071F07. The sequence goes on along the minus strand of NZ_KV800708.1, from coordinate 73,171 downwards.
AATATACGGCAGAGTTGCCGAGTTCAGCGCCCGCGCAGAGGTGTTGGCCACCGCGCCCGGCATGTTGGCCACGCAGTAGAACAAAGTGTCGTGAACCTTGAAGGTCGGCTCATCGTGCGAAGTCTTGCGCGAGTTCTCGAAGCAGCCACCTTGGTCAATCGCGACGTCGACAAGCACAGCTCCCGGCTTCATCTTCTTGACTGTTTCCTCGCGCACCAACTTCGGCGCAGCGGCGCCTGGCACAAGGACAGCGCCGATGACGAGATCGGCTTCTAAGAGCTCCGCCTCCAGGGTGGCTGGGTCAGAAATGAGCGTGCGGACGGTGCCCTGGTACTGCTCGTCAAAGCGCTGCAACACATGCGGATCCAGGTCCAGAACCGTCACCTCGGCGCGGAGGCCACGGGCCATCGCCACGGCCGAGGCACCGACCTGGCCACCGCCAATAACGACGACGCGGGCGGCCTGCGTGCCCGGAACACCCGACAACAGCACGCCGCGGCCGCCCTGCGTGGACAAGAGGTGATGCACGCCCTCCATCACCGCGAGACGTCCCGCCACCTGGGACATCGGAGTAAGAAGCGGCAAGGTGCCGTGGCGGTCGGTGACAGTCTCGTAGGCCACCGAAGTGGTCTTGGCTTCTACGAGGGCATCGGTAAGAGGCCGGTCCGCCGCCAGGTGCAGGTAGGTAAACACGATGAGGTCTGGGCGCAGGTAGCCATATTCGGAGGCCTGCGGCTCCTTGACCTTGACCACCATCTCCGCCTGCTCCCAAGTCTCTGCGGCGGTAGGCATGATGCGCGCACCGGCGTCCTCGTAATCGCTATCAGGGAAGGAAGCGCCCACGCCAGCGCCGGTTTCCACCAGCACCTCGTGCCCATCTTTTACGAGTGTTTGCACCGCAAGTGGGGTCAGAGCAACGCGGTTTTCGTTGTTCATAATTTCTTTAGGGACGCCAATGCGCATTCTAGAACTCCTTAAGCAAGAAAATTTTGATGGATAAACTCCTCCCCAAAGAGTAACGCACAGCACAAATGATTTCGAGTGTGATTTTTTACCACGGCTCGCGGAGGCCATAGCACACCGCTACCATCCTTAGAATGACGCAAATAAACCGTGGATTTTTCGAGCTCAGCCGCTCCTTTGGCCCACTCGGCTGGACGGCTTTCGGAGGGCCCGCGGTGCTTTTATAGCGAGTTAGAAGAGGGACAAGCGCGTCGAGCGATAAACGCTACCGAAGGGCGCGTCGACGCGTACCCACCGACCGAGGCCGGAGACACGCAGGTGGCGTGGGATATCCATGGGCGCAGCAAAACCGGGAATTAGGCCTAGGCTCGTGCAGGCAAAGATCATCCGCATGGGAATCTCAACCTCTTGCTCCGCACCACCGCTAACCGTGACCACGGTCTGATTCAACAAGCTGGCAGGCGGGCCCATCGGGCCAGAGAACTGGCGTGCTAACTGTTGGCCTTTATCCGAGAGCTCACGGACCACCTCGACGGGCAGGGTGTCGATAAGCTGAAAGCCCGTGGCTGGCGGCAGCGCACCGGGCCAAGAAGGATCGCGGGCTGGGCCTAAGTCCAGCGTCGCAGACTCAATCCCGGCGAGCACAAGCGCATCATGCAGGGTCTGCGCGGAAACCACTGCCCCATCGCGGGACACAACGGCCTCTATGCGGCGGGCGGCGACGACCTCGAACGGAGTGGTAACGAAAGCCTCGACGGTCTGGGCGTCGAATTGACGCAAGCGCACCACTGCCGAAGCATCCAACCCCACCGCACGTGCGAGAAGGGCCCGCAAACCAGGTCCACCACTTAATAATTCGAGTAATTCATGAACCATGGTCTGCGGGCCCTCCTAGACAAACTGCTCACGCATCGAGCCGGATTTGGCTCGCGCTATGCGTCCAGCTTAACCAAAGCATTCTCCGTGATGATTTTCTTTTCTTCCTCGGAGACGGGACGCGGCGCCTGCGTTACCTTATCGATGACCACCTGGGTGCAGGTGACCACGCAAGTTACGTTGCCAGCACCGTCTTTGATTTCCTGCCGGGTGGTAAACGAGGTATTGCCTAGGCGTACTACAGCAGTCTCTACGGTGACGGTGGAATTCTTTCCATCCCACTTCAGCGGGCGAACATAGTCGACGTCGAGATGACGCACGAACGCAATGAGTTCCAAACCCTGCTTGTAGAAATGGTCCATGGCAAATGCCAGGCGGGCCTCCTGCGCCAACTCGATATAGTTGGCGTTCATCATGTGGCCGTACATGTCGAAGTCCGACCACCGTACGCCTACAGAATGGGCGTGCACCTTTTCAGAAGACATTGATTCCTTTTACTAGCTAGTAGTCACTCTTATCGGGTCAGCTTGCGGTGGGTAACACGGCTCGGGCGAGCAGCGTCTTCACCTAGGCGCTCGATCTTGTTCTTTTCATAGTCACCGAAGTTGCCCTCGAACCAGAACCACTGGCCTTCTGCAACATTGCCCTCCCACGCGAGGATGTGGGTACAGGTGCGGTCCAGGAACCAGCGGTCGTGGGAAATGACCACTGCACAGCCCGGGAACTTCTCTAGAGCGTTTTCCAGGGAGCCCAGGGTCTCGACGTCCAGGTCGTTGGTTGGCTCGTCGAGGAGGATCAGGTTGCCGCCCTCTTTCAGGGTCAGCGCCAGGTTGAGGCGGTTGCGCTCACCACCGGAGAGCACCTTGGAAGGCTTCTGTTGGTCCGGGCCCTTGAAGCCGAATGCGGACAGGTATGCACGAGAAGGCATTTCGTTCTGGCCGACGTGGATGTAATCCAATCCGTCAGAAACGACCTCCCAGACGGTTGCCTCTGGGTCAATGTTCTCGCGGCCCTGGTCAACGTAGGACAGCTTGACGGTCTCGCCAACCTCGACGGTGCCCTCGTCCGGCTGCTCCAGGCCAACGATGGTCTTGAACAGGGTGGACTTACCGACGCCGTTCGGGCCGATGACGCCCACGATGCCGTTACGCGGCAGGGTGAAGGAGAGATCCTTGATCAGGGTGCGACCGTCGAAGCCCTTGACCAGGTTCTTGACCTCAACGACCTTGTTGCCCAGGCGTGGAGGGGTAGGAATCTGGATTTCTTCGAAGTCGAGCTTGCGGTACTGCTCAGCCTCAGCAGCCATCTCCTCGTAGCGCTGGAGACGAGCCTTGTTCTTTGCCTGACGTGCCTTGGCACCGGAACGAACCCAGGCGAGCTCTTCCTTCAGGCGCTTTTGCAGCTTCTTATCCTTGGCGCCAGCAACCTCGAGACGCTCGGCCTTCTTCTCCAGGTAGGTGGAGTAGTTGCCCTCGTATGGGTAGAGCTTGCCGCGGTCAACCTCACAGATCCAACCCGCGACGTGGTCGAGGAAGTAACGGTCGTGGGTAACGGCTAGGACGGCACCCGGGTAGTCAGCAAGGTGCTTTTCCAGCCACTCCACGGACTCGGCGTCCAGGTGGTTGGTTGGCTCGTCGAGCAGCAACAGGTCAGGCTCTGAAAGCAGCAGCTTCGCCAGCGCAACGCGGCGGCGCTCACCACCGGAAAGGTTGTTTACCGGGGCGTCGGAAGGCGGGCAGCGCAGAGCTTCCATCGCCTGCTCAATCTTGGAATCAACCTCCCAGGCGTCGGCAGCGTCCAGCTCCTCCTGCAGCTTGCCCATTTCTTCCATGAGCTCGTCGGTGTAGTTCGTAGCCATCTCTTCCGCGATAGCTTCGAAGCGCTGCTTCTTCTCGAAGATGTCACCGAGGCCCTCTTCCACGTTGCCGCGGACGGTCTTTTCCTCGTTGAGCGGTGGCTCCTGCATGAGGATGCCCACGGTCTTGCCCGGGTCGATGAATGCTTCACCGTTGGAAGGCTGATCAATGCCGGCCATAATCTTCAGAATGGAGGACTTACCTGCACCATTCGGGCCGACGACGCCAATCTTGGCGCCTGGGTAGAAGGCCATCGTTACATTGTCGAGAATGAGCTTCTCGCCGACTGCCTTACGCACGTTTTTCATCGTGTAGATGAATTCGCCCATGTTTCACCCTTTGCTTGAACTTGGGAATGGTTTATAACACAACAAAGAGTACATGACATGGATGTACCTAGCGCCCCGGGCTGGGATTAACGTGGGATTTCAATCCCCCGCTTTGTACCTCCCCGGGGCGCCTAGGTCGCAGGCACCTACGAGGCGGTGCTTAGCTGCCTACCGATTGCTCGGCGGGCGCCTCGGTCTCCTCGAACGACTCCTCGGCTGCATTCGCCTTACTATGCGCAGCTTGACGGCGATCGGCTGCGGTGTCGTGCTTATCGTCATGGTCTTGGGTGCCGGCACCTGCGGCCATCGACGCCGTCCTGTCCACATCGACTTCCGGCATCGTCTCGCCCGAAGCAGGTGCCTCCAATCCGTCGGTTTCATAGACGCGCTCGAGCTTGCGGGAGGAGATAACGTAGCGGTTTAGGTCTAGGCCGACATAGAAAGCCTTGATAAAGGTGCGGAACTTATTCTGGCCATCGGGCGCCAGCCAGGAATCGGAGCAGACCGAGCCGACCACGATGACCGGCATTCCGCGGTGCAATGACTTCTTAACGTTGATCGCGAACTGACCCCACAGCTCCACGTCGATGTAGATGAGGTCGGTATCGCGCCACTCGCGGACTCCGTTGTCCGCGTTATCCACCGGGATGCGGCGGGACGATGCCACGCGCAGGCGCGCCTTGTACATGTCGGTGTTGACTTTAATGAGCTCGGGTTCGTGCGTGAGGTGGCCGGTGATGGTGATTGGTAGCTGAGACATGTGCTTTAGAAAATCCTTTGCTGAGCTAGCGAAACTTGTGAGTACAGGTCTTCCTGCCTCGCGGTGTTTTAAGGAGGTCGTGTAAATGCCTTCCTTGCTCGAATCATCGCTAGCGTCCTAGCACTGTCACAAGGGCCGATTTTCCTAGCTGTGGATAACTTGTTGGAAGCGTCAACAAAAGTTAATCCCCTGCCCGAAGCGGCAGGGGATCTATCCACAAAAAGAACTTCGCTCAGAAAAATAACCGGCTCTACTGCAACGATTACTGCTGCCGGAATCCAGTGGCGTCGCCCTCACTCATGCGGCGCAACATTTCGTTGTAATCCTCCAGCTCCGCATCGCCGTCGACCTCTGCCTTTGCATCGTGGCGGCGAGCGGTAGCACGGTCATCGCGCAGCCAGTCCAAAAAGAGTTTGCCAAAGACGATGACCAACGGGAACTGGCCAAAGCCCCACGCGATGCCGCCGCCCACGCGCTGATCCTGCAGCAAGTCCGGGTGCCACGGCAGCCCCAGCGACTCATAAAACTCCACGCCGAGCACGCTCTGCAGCTGCATCAGGTAGACGCCGGCGAAAAGGTGCAGCGGCATCGAGAAGAACAACACCAGAAGGCGCAGGTTAGTCGGCGCGCGGAACGGCAACGGATCCGGGCCGATAACCTCCCAGTAATAGATATAGCCCGAGACCAAGAAGACCCAGTTCATGATTACGTGGCCGGCATGCTCAGAAACCGCGAACTGATACAGCTCCGGATAAAGGTAGAGCACGTACAAAAAGGTCAGGAACTGAATCAGATTGACCGCCGGATGGGTAAGAAACTTCAAAAGCTTCGACTCAGTTACCGCCACCGCCAAGTCATGGACAGTGGGACGCCCCGGCGCGCCGGGCTCAAAGGCCTCCATCACCAAGGTCAGCGGTGCGCCGAGCACGAGGAAGAGCGGAACCGCCATGGAAAGGAGCATATGCCCCAGCATGTGCATGGAATAAAGCGCCGGGATATAAAGGCCGATGCCCGAGCTCATGATGAAGGTCAAGCCTAAGGCGCCCAGCATAAACCAGGTGGTTCGGACCCGCGACCAGTTAAGGCCGCGGCGGCGCAAGCGCAGCAGCGCGTAACCATAGGCGGCAGCAAGCACGAGCCCCAAAGTGCCAAACATGAGGTCGTAGCGGTACATGGTCCAGACGTTGGTCACCGTCGGGGCGTCGAGAAGCTCGTAGCCCAAGAGCACCTGCATGTTGTTCAGGTTCGGATCGCGCGGCGGCGGGGGCGGCGTGCGGCCCATGGAAATAGCCACGCCCACGGTGGCTGCCATCACGAGGATTTCCACGAATGCGACGCGGCGAAAAAGCAGCGGACGGCGCTCCAGCTGCGGCATGGTGATCTGGCGATGCGCTAGTCCAAAGACGGCAAGCAGGACAGTAAGCACCGCCTTGGTGACGATGATGAGTCCATAGCGGGTGCTAAACAGGTCTGCTAGCTCAACGCGGATGAGCGCATTAATCACGCCGGAGGCGGCCATAGCTACGATGGAGATGAAAGCAACCACCGAGTAGCGGCGCACAGCCGTAGGCATGTCTGGTCCCAGACGGCGACTATGGGCTATAAGCCCCAGCAATCCGCCCACCCAAAGCACCATGAAGAAAAGGTGGAAGAGCAGGGAGTTCGTGCCGTAATCATGGTCGCCGCCGGAAGCAGAGTGACCTTCCATGCCGAGGGGCACAATCTGCATGAGTGCGAAGAAAAACGCAATAGGCTGCAGGGACCATTTCTTAGAAACCAGGCCCAGCACGCCGGCAACAACCGCGATGGAGGCGGTGACCAACCAGGCCTGGGAGGTGGAAATGCTATCCAGCGCCATGCCCATCAGCTGCGGGTTGAGGACTTTGAGGAAAGGTGTGCCCGTCAGATCGGACATAACCAGCGGCACTTCCAGCAGAGATACCACTGCCACGCCAAAAGCCGCCAGGGCGCCGGCGCGGGCGGCGATGTGTCCATCGACACTTAAGCGCGACTCAATGAGACGATCATTGTCTTTCTTAGGAATTTGCGGCGCAACGAGAAAGGCTGAAACCATGTACGAGCCCACCGACAGCGCCATTAAAATCCAGGCGACGCCGCGGAAAAATGGCAGGCCGAATGTGGTCAAACGCCCGGGATCGGGAATGCCCAATGCCGCGAGTGACTCCGCCAGAAAGAACAGGGAAATAACGCCAGCAACCAGCCCGGCAACGATAAGAGCCGCGAGATAGACCGTTGTAGCACCTTTGGCGCCACGCTTTCCACCTTTGAAAACTGTGTTCTTGGACGCTGCGCCCTGCGCCGGCGAAACCGTTGTCGAAGCCGCGCGAGCCGCTGAGCTGGCAGTTTCTTCCCGTTTTTCCATAGGCGCAGTCTACCGCCCAAACCGTCTTCTTACCTAAAACGAATAATCTTTTAAGTTCTGGCATAATTATTCGTTATGGATTCACGCCAGCTACTCTACTTTCGTTCCGTAGTGGACTACGGATCTTTCACTCATGCGGCTGAAGCTCTAGATATGACTCAGCCTTCTCTAAGTCTCTCTATTCGTAAGCTCGAAAAGGAGCTTGACGTTCAACTCCTGACCCGCGGCCGCGCCGGTGTTAAGACCACCGAAGCCGGCGACTACCTCTATTCCATCGCCGCGAAGATGGACACCCTGCTTAGCGACGCCGCACAGCGCATCACCGAGATCGCCAGCGGCGCCGCCGGCAGCGTCTCTATCGCGTCTGCGCCGGAGTTCAACTGGCTGTTTATGCCAGAGGTTCTTCACCGCATGGTGGATCGCGCCCCTGAGGTCAACATCTTCTTGGACGATCCAGAACCGACCATAACCCTGCGCCGCGTCCTCGAAGGCTCCATCGACCTAGGCCTGATGCCTTCGACTGACCCACACGCATTTGCCCAGCGTTACCACAACGAGCTGAACGTCCATGTAGCCAGCGAGATGGAATTCCGCGTCGCCGTACCGGATCGCCTCCAGCACCTGCCCAACCCTGTTTCCCTTCACGACATCGCGGAAGAAACGTGGATCCTGCCTCCACGCAACCCTGAATTCGTTGGCCTTCCAGAGCTGCTGGACCAGGTCTTTGCCAAGCACCCGGACGCCGTCCCTAACCGCGTCCAAGAAATCTCTACCCTCCAGACCGGCCTCCCACTGGTTTCCGGCGGCATCGGTGTGTGCCTTGTCCCGAGCTCGGCACAGGCGCTCAACCACCGCGGCATTCACCTCCGCGAGATTGCAGAAGGCATCCCACCGATGCAGTCCTTGCTCATCTACCGCCGTGAACGCGACCTTTCCCCTGCCGCCAACCAGCTGGTAGATCTCATCCTTTCCGTAGGCGGCGAGAGCGAAGAAACCCTTCTTCACAAGTCCGTCCACTCGGCAGAAGCGGACAAGGCCTAAGACGCTAAGCCCTACTTTTAGTACGCGAGGCTGGCTGGTCTAAGATGAAAGCCTAAGCCTCCATAGCTCAGCGGATTAGAGCAGTGGGTTTCTACCCCATGTGTCGCGGGTTCGAGTCCTGCTGGGGGCACCGCCGAAAAGGCCACTTCACTGGGAAGTTTCTTCCACAGATTGGTGGCCTTTTCTTTGGTTTTATCGGTCTGGCTTAGTAAGCGCGCCTAAAATAACAAGCATGGATATCACGCTGGCCACCTTCGTCACTGCCCCAGAAGAAGCGCTCATCGGCATGCGTTTTACCAACGCATGGGCGCCTTCGCCGGAATACGCACAATCGCGCAACTCGGTTCTGACCGGCCAGTATCCGCAGCGCGGCGCCACGACCCGCATCACCGATATCTTCCGCGAGGCCGGCTACCTCATCAGCGAGGACATCGACTCGGCCCCCGGTACTGCTGAGCAGCCCGTGTTCCGACTGCTCGAGGAGCCTGCGGAGCCGGCGCGGTTGCGCGACGTCGCCAAGCACAGCGTCCTTGCTGTGTGTTCCTTAAGCGGCGGGCCCTCGCCGATGTCGCTGTCGTGGCCGGGTGTTACGGATCAAAAGCTGGTGGAGCCGTGCCCAGAGCTAGTCTCCCCGATGGACTTGGCGCCGACGCTTGCTGCCATCGCGGGCCTTGATGTGCGCCCGAATGCGCATCTTTCCTTCGACGGCCTCAACCTCGTTCCCGTCGTGCGCTACGGCGCTTCCGGGCACGCGGCGTTGTTCTTCGACAACGGAGTGCGCATGCAGGACGCGGTGCTTATCGACGACGTCGCCAGCCCCGCACACCACGCCGCCAGGCTCCGCGATGAATGGGAAACCTGGCATAGGTTCATGGGCTTTGGGCCACTGCAGTAGGGCTTAGCTACCTACCGGCATCACAACCCACAGGATGAGATAAGCCAGCACACCGGAAAAGCCTGCCAAAGTGGCAACAACGAAGAGGATGCGCACCAACGTGGGATCCAGATTGTAGGTCTGAGCAATGCCGCCGCATACGCCTCCGATGTAGCAATCCGTGCTCGAGCGGGTCAAACGGTAATTCATGATTGTCCTTTCTTCTTAGTGTGCGCCCTCCATTAAAGCTTTTCAGCAGGCCACACGCATCAGGTAAACCCCCGAGAATCACCCTGATGTTTTGCTTTCGTCTACGCTGGTTGAAAACTTCTTTTCGGCGAAAGGACACAATCACTATGGCTAAAAACGCAGGTCTTCCCGCACCCACCCGCAATTCCTATGCGCTGCTTACGGGCGCTAGCCAGGGCATCGGCGAGGCGATGGCGCGCGATCTCGCCGCCCTCGGATATAACGTCATTTTGGTGGCGCGCCGCCAGGAAGTCCTCGAGCACATCGCGGATGAACTGAAGTCGAAGCACGAGATCGATGCGATCGCTCTGGCCGCCGACTTAGCAAAGGAAGCCGACGTCGACCGCGTCATCGAGTTCATGGCCGGCAAAGAAATTTCCATCATCGTCAACTCCGCGGGCATCGCCAGCTTTGGCAAATTCATGGACCAGGACTGGGACTATGAGAACAAGCAATTCGATCTCAACGGCAAGGCCGTGCACCGCCTGACCCGCGCCGCTTTGGACCAGATGCTGCCGCGTCGCTCCGGCGCTATCTGCAACGTTGGTTCTGCAGCGGGCAACGTCTCGATTCCGAACAACGCCACCTATGTATTTACAAAGGCAGGCGTCAACGCTTTCACCGAGGCGTTGCACTACGAGCTCAAGGGCTCTGGCGTCAGCTGCACCTTGCTAGCCCCCGGCCCGGTGCGCGATGCCGTCATCCCGGAAGAGGAGCAGTCCATCGTAGATAAGGTAGTTCCTGACTTCCTGTGGACCACCTACGAGTCCTGCTCCGCAGAGACCCTAGAGGCTATGGCTCGCAACCAGCGCCGCGTGGTACCGGGCCCGCTGTCGAAGGCCATGAATACGCTTGGCCAAATCATCCCTACCCCGATTGCCGCACCGCTCATCGGCAGCTTCTACTCAAAGATGGCCTAAGGCACTCCCACCCTTTCCGCGGTCCTGCTTTTGGTGTGCCTTACTCGGTTGCAGAGGAAGAGCGAGCGTTCTTGCGGTCTACCCAGAAGTCGGCGTTCTTGATGCCCAGAGCTTCAGGGTCGAAAACCGGATCCTTGCCAGCCTTCTTCTGCGCGCTGTAGTCCTTGAGGCACTTGAGTGCCGGGACCTGGAGGAAGAGGACGGCGATGATGTTAAGCCATGCGGTGGCGCCCACTCCGATGTCGCCCAATGCCCACGCGGAGCCCGGGGTGGTGGTGGCACCAATGATGACGGAGATGATGATGAGGACGCGCAGGACCCACACCAGCGCGCGCCGTGCGCCAGCATTCTTGATCCAGCGGTTGAAGTAGGTGAGGTTGGTCTCTGCCATGTAGTAGTAAGCCAGAACGGTGGTGAAGGCGAAGAACGCGATAGCAATTGCCACGAAGGAAGCGCCGACACCGTTGAATACCGAGTCCATACCGGATTGAACGAAGCCTGGGCCGACCTCAATGCCGTCAGGCAGGGAGCCGGCGTAGCGAACGGCGCCGTCCTCGGACTCGCCTTCGAAGACCTTGTACATGTCAGTGGAGATGATGATGAAGGCGGTGGCCGAGCAGACGAAGAGGGTATCGACGTAGACGGCGAATGCTTGAACGAAGCCCTGCTTTGCTGGGTGGGAAACCTCAGCAGCTGCTGCCGACTGCGGGCCGGTGCCCTGGCCTGCCTCGTTAGAGTAGATACCGCGCTTTACGCCCCACATGATTGCAGAGCCCAGCATGCCCGCGAATCCTGCTTCCATGTCAAATGCAGACTTGACGATGAGGCCAAAACGTGTGGGATGTCGCCGAAGTTCATGAACAGGATGGTCAGCGCGATGATGATATAAGCGCCTGCCATGAATGGAACGATGAGCGAGGTGAAGTTAGCGATACGCTTGACGCCGCCGATGATGATGAAGGCCAAGACGCCAGCCAAGATGACTGCGGACCAAGTGACGTTGACGCCCCAGGCGTTCTCCACTGCAGCGGCCACACCGTTGGCCTGGATGCCTGGGAGGAAGTAGCTGGTAGCCAGAATCATGGAGACAGCGAAGATGACGCCGTAGACCAGCATGAACGGGCCCACAGAGGTGTGGCGGTAAGCCTTTTCGATGTAGTACGCCGGGCCACCACGGTACTCGCCGGTGTCCTGATCCTTTTCCTTGTAGACCTGGGCGAGAGTACATTCCACGAATGAGGTAGCGGACCCCAACAGCGACACCGCCCACATCCAGAAGACAGCACCTGGGCCACCGAAGGCGATCGCCGTGGCAACACCGGCAATGTTGCCGACGCCGACGCGACCGGCGAGCGAAATCATCAGGGACTGGAAAGAAGAAACACCGGAGTCTGACTTCTCGCCGTTCTTCAGCTGCGCAATCATGTCGGGAATACAGCGAATCTGCAATCCCTTGGTCACGATCGTGAAGTAGACACCGGCGCCCAAGCACAGGAACACGAGTGCTGGGGACCAAATGAGGGAGTTGAGAGCATCCAAGAACCCGGCCATATGAGGGAACCTACTTTCTAAAATTGTGAGCTCTAACATAGAAGGTGACATAAAGAATCATGCACTACTTCAATCGAAGTTTGTGAGGATAATCACGAAAATGTTTTGGAAGAATCTAATTCTTCACATTACCTGTCGGTTGACTGAAATTTAATGCACAGCTCAAGAACCGTCAATACCGCTAAGACGAACCATTTAGAAAAACTGAACTATCTGCACCAAAACACACCCTTTGCCTACCCCCGCCACACCTTCCACGCCGGTGGATTAAATCAGACGGTGGGAAGGGAGGCGTCGACAAGCGCGGCTCTAGGAAGACTAAGGTTAAACCCATGACTGACATCGCCCCGAAGAATGACCGACTCGTCTGGATTGACTTGGAGATGACAGGGCTGGACCCGAAGCGCCACGTCATCGTGGAGGTGGCCGCCATCATCACTGATGGCAACCTCAACGTCATTGGTGAGGGAATCGACCTAGTGGTCCATGCCACGGAAGCGGAGCTCGCTGAGATGGATGACTTTGTCACCAACATGCACGCCAACTCCGGCCTGGATAAGGAAATCCGCGAATCCACCACCACTCTGCGGGAAGCCGAAGATGCCGTCCTGGCGCTCATCGCTGAGCACTGCGACCCCGAGCATCCCGCCCCCCTGGCAGGCAACTCCATCGCCACCGACCGCACCTTCATTCGCGCCTACATGCCGCGCTTGGATGAAGCGCTGCACTACCGCATGATTGACGTTTCCACCATCAAGGAGCTCAGCCGCCGTTGGTTCCCGCGCGCTTATTACAACCAGCCAGACAAGGGCATGGCGCACCGCGCGCTCCAGGACATCATCGAGTCCATCCGCGAGTTGGACTACTACCGCCGCAGCGTGTTCCGCACCGACGACGGTCCCTCCTCCGCGGAAGCAGCGGATCTCAAGGAGTCAACTACCGCTGACTACCAGGCGTTTTTGTAATTTACGCGGCGTGAGTTAATCTTATCCGTGCTGCTTTTAAGGCAGCGATGGTGGCTGTAGTTCAGCTGGTAGAGCACCAGGTTGTGATCCTGGGTGTCGCGGGTTCGAGCCCCGTCAGCCACCCCGATGAGGGCCCTAACCTGTTATTTTTCAGGTTAGGGCCTTATACTTTTCTCGCGCTATTTTTAGCCCCGTGGATTAAGGTGGCCGATTGTGTTTGGGATTTCTCGCTTCCCCACTCAGCCTTTGCCACGCTATGACCAAAGTGCCCAAAGAGCTTCAGCACAAATCATCGCGGCCTATTCCACGAGCTTTTCCTTTGCCTCCGAGCTGCTCGCTCCCCGCACGCGCACCGATATCCGCAATCTTTATGCCGTGGTGCGCATAGCGGATGAAATCGTCGACGGCGCCGCAGCCGCCGCGGGCCTTAACACAACAGAAGTCGAGCAGACCCTCAATGCATACGAAGAGGCGGTTCTGTGCGCACCTTCGCAACGCTTTCACACCGATCCTGTGCTGCATGCCTATGGCATTTCCGCCAGGCGTTGCGGGTTCAAGAATGAGCACATTCGGGCCTTCTTCGCGTCGATGCGCCGCGACCTTCACCAGTGCGACTACGCCGACGAGAAAGATCTCGAGGCCTATATCTACGGCTCCGCGGAGGTCATTGGGCTTTTGTGCCTGTCTACTTTCTTGGTGGATCATCCAGTTTCTGGCCCCGAGCTGAGCCAGCTCGAGACGGGTGCACGGCGCCTCGGCGCCGCCTTTCAGAAGGTCAACTTTTTACGCGACCTCGGCGCGGATACCGCACAGCTTGGCCGCAGCTACTTCCCGCAGGCAGGGCACGGCGGATTGAGCACGCAGGACAAAGACCTACTCATCGCCGATATCCGCAGCGATCTCGCCACTGCCCGCGCCGTCACCGGCAAGCTTCCATTCTCGGCACGCGTAGGTGTCAGCGCCGCCACTGACCTTTTTGAGGCCTTGACCAACGACCTTGCAGCACTGCCTGCCGACGCCGTCTTTTCCCAACGCACCCGCGTCAGCGCCCCACGCAAGCTAGCGCTTTTAAGCCGCGCCACCTTGCATTCTTTAAGAAAGAGCAACTGATGAAACTGCCCCGCCTTTCTACCGCCCTCTCCAGCGAGCAGCCCGAGACCGTCATCGTCATCGGGGCAGGCATCGCCGGCCTTGCCACCGCAGCGTTGCTCGCACGCGACGGCAAGAAGGTCACCGTGGTGGACAAACTAGAAGAAGTGGGCGGCCGCGCGGGCAGCCTGACAGAAGCGGGCTTTCGTTGGGATACGGGCCCATCCTGGTACCTGATGCCAGAGGCATTCGACCACTTCTTTGAGCTCTGCGGCACGTCCACGCAGGCAGAGCTCGAGCTTATCGATCTCAGCCCCGCCTACCGCGTCTACAACGACGATGGTGACTTCCTCGACGTCGAGACCGGCGTTGAGAAAGCCGCCAAACTCTTCGAGTCCATCGAGCCCGGCGCCGGCGCCCGCATCCGCGCCTACCTCGCCCAGGCCAGCGACATCTACAACGTGGCACTATCGAAGTTCCTCTACACCACTTTCAGCAGTCCCCGCGAGCTTTTAGGCTCCACGGTTCGCTCCCGGCTAGGTATGCTGGCGCAGCTACTTGTCCGGACCCTGGACAAACATGTGGCGAAATCCTTTAGCGATTACCGGCTACGCCAGGTGCTCAGCTATCCGGCGGTGTTCTTATCCAGCGAACCCGCGGCGGCGCCGGCGTTGTACTCGCTGATGAGCCACACGGACTTGGTCGAGGGCGTGCGCTACCCGCTGGGTGGCTTCGATGCGGTGGTGCGCGCCATCGCCAAGCAGGCCCAGCTCGCCGGCGTGCAGTTCCGCTTGGGCGCGGAGGTCACCAGCATCCTCACAGCGGGCGCCTCCCCGCGCGCGACGGGCGTGCGCATCACCGACGCCTCTGGCACGCAAAAGCTGCTTGCCGACGCCGTGGTTTCCGCCGCCGATCTTCACCACACCGAGAACACGCTCCTCCCACAACGCCTGCGCACCTACCCGGAAAAGTACTTTGCTGGGCGCGATGCGGGGCTTGGAACCGTGCTGGTGCTGATCGGAGTGAAGGGCAAGCTTCCGGAGCTTTCACACCACACGTTGTTGTTTAGCTAGGACGGGGCGCCGGACTTCCGCGCGGTCTATCACGGCCCTGAGCCAGCCCGTCCGCTGGACTGTTCGCACTCCATCTACATCTCCAAGACTTCGGCAACGGACCCCGATGTGGCGCCGGAAGGTCACGAGAATCTCTTCGTGCTCGTGCCAGTGCCGGCTGATTCCGCGCTGGGACACGGCAACGCCTACCGCGATAGTCCTTCTGCCCACGTGGAGGCCATTGCTGACGCTGCCGTAAAGCAGATTGGGGATTGGGCCGGTATCGCAGACTTGGAAGAACGCATCGTAATCCGCCGCACGCTGGGCCCAGCGGATTTTGCAGAACGCTATCACGCGTGGCGCGGCGGCTCGATCGGCCCGGCGCACACGCTGGCGCAGTCTGCGTTCCTGCGCGGAAAGAACGTCTCTTCCAAGGTTGCCGGGCTTTACTATGCTGGTGCCACGACAGTGCCCGGAGTGGGCGTGCCGATGTGCCTAATTTCCGCCGAGAACGTGCTCAAACGCATGCACGGCGACGCCACGGCGTCACCGCTTAGTTCCTTTTATCCTGCTTGAAGCTCTGCTTTAAGCGTTGGCGTTGGTATTGCCCTTGGACCAAGTCTCCCAGTCCATGTTCCAATCACCCAAACCATCGAATGGGTTGAGCTGCTCACCGCCAGTGTTAAAGACGCGGACGATGTCGCCGCGCTTGACCACAGACTGGAACCACTGCGCGGCCTCCGGGGAGAGGTTGATGCAGCCGTGGGACTGGTTATAGACGCCCTGTGCGCCGATGGACCACGGTGCGGAGTGAACGTAGATGCCGGAGTAGGACATCTGCGTAGCGTAATTGACGGAGGTACGGTAGCCGCCGGCGTCGACAGCCAAGCCAAAGGTGCTGGAGTCCATGACCAACGACTCGTACTCATCGCCGATGATGTAGCGGCCATTCGGAGTATCCCACTGGCCATCGGTGCCCAGGGAAACCGGAATCTCGCGCAGCAGTTGGCCGTTCTTAAATACCTTCATAGTCTTGGTGGCGTTGTCCACCAGGGAAATCACACGGTCACCGATGGTGAAGTTGGTGGAAGCGTCCTCGCCGCCATAGATGCCACCGCCCAGGTTGCGGCCGTAGAGATCAACGTTGACCTCAACCTTGGTGCCTGGCTGCCAGTAATCCTTCGGACGCCAGCGCACTTCCTGGTCATTGATCCAGTAGAAGGCGCCTTCAACCTCTGGGGTGGTCTTGACGGTGATTGCTTCCTCGGCAGCCTTGCGGTCGGTGACGTAGTTGCCAAAGCGCACGCCGATGACCTGACCAACGCCCACTTCGGCGCCCGGAATCGGGGAAAGCGCAACCTCAGAGACACCCGCCGCCTGCGGGGTGCTGAAGGTGATGGTCTTTTCGTTTCCATCAACGTCGGCGGCTTTGATTGTGTAGGTGTGGTTATAGCCCAGAACCTCATCGGTGGACCAGGTCTTCGCGTCAGAGGAAAGCTTTTCCGCAACCTCAACGCCAAGCTCATTGGTCATGGTGACGGACTTCAGCTTACCCTCGGTCTTTACCGTGACGAGCTCGGAAGGATCGACGTCTTTCGCACCGTTTTTAACGGAGAACTGCAGATCCTTTGCCTTTGGCGCTTGCGATTGCTCTGCACCACCCTGACTGCCATCAGCGGACGCGGCTTGTTCAGCGGCATTATCTTGAGCGGAAGAATCAATGGTGCACGCTGCCGCAACAGTGGCTGTTAGGGCTACAGCGGTAGTGGCAAGGACACGACGAGCGAGAGGGAGGGAATTAAACACTTGGGCCCTTTAAAATTTGTGTATATAAGACGGTCAGAATTTCTCAATTAGCGTATATCGCACACCTTCAAAACACCACACGGCGCTTCACGCGTTAATCAATTGTTATAAGAAGAACACCCCTGCCCCACCCACCTTCTTCGACGGCAGATCTTGAAGCCCTATAAACCATCATAAAACGCCCTAAAAACACACAATGGCCTGGCGATTTTACAGTTTTGAATAGTGGGTGTTAAAGTTATTTCTCGTTGCACGGCAGGCAAACAAACCAGCCAGACAACATAAGCGCCATTAGCTCAATTGGCAGAGCAACTGACTCTTAATCAGTGGGTTCGGGGTTCAAGTCCCTGATGGCGCACAATACAGAATCTCGCGGTTTCCTTTCACGGAGGCCGCGAGATTTTTTATTCCGGAAACGCCCTTAACCTTCGCCGGAACCGGCCACCCGCCTGGACTCCAAAAGCCGGCAACCTAGATGGTGAGGTCGATTTTCCAAATGGTGAGGAAAGGATGGTGAGGTCAGCCGTCACCAGCCCCACCAGTTAACACGCGCCCCATTGACTGCGGGGCGACCTCACCATTTGCCACTGCGGGCGCAGGAGGAGGCAGCACCACGCCACAGAAAGCGTTAGATTGGCTCGCCCGCAATCTGATAGTCCTCCGGGTCGCCAACTGGAACCTCGGTGCCGTCAGACATCTTGAGGTCCTCGAGCTCGTGGTCTGGGTCCACCAGCTCGATATCGAAGCCCGACTCGCGGATGCGGCGCAGGCCCTCCTTCAACATGCGGCGCCCCATGCGGTTAGTCGCGGTGACATTGGAAAGCTCCAAGACCACTTTGGCGGTGCTCAGGTCATAGCGCTCCAACTCGTGCAGGACGGTTTCCGCGGCGTTGAAGTTGAGCACGCCCTGCAGGTAGATAACCGTCGCGGTATCTTCGTCCACGATGCGGCGGATTGGCTGCACGCCATAGCGCTCCTCAGTGGACATCAGGTGCAACCCCATGTCCTTAGACAAAAGCTTGAAGGCTTCCACACCGCGCACGGAATTGCCCTCCTCATTCAGACGCGGCGAGAAGGTAGCCACACCCAGCTGGCCCGGCAGCGTACCCAGTAGGCCACCTGCCACGCCCGACTTCGCCGGAATGCCGACCTCCGCCATCCAGCGACCCGCGCCGTCGTACATACCTGCCGAGCTCATCAGCGCCAGCGTGAGGCGGCAAACGTCGGCATCTAGGATCTTGTCATCGGTTATCGGTTGACGGCCGCCGTTAGCCAGCGTCGCAGACATCACCGCGAGGTCTTTGACTGTCACGCGGATAGAGCACTGCCGGGTGTAAGTCAGCACCGCATCGTGGGCTTCATCCTCAATAATGTTGTAATTGCGCAGCATGTGCGCGAGCGCGAGGTTGCGTTCCGCGTTTTCAAGCTCAGAGCCGGAAACGCTTTCGTCAATATGCAGCTCATGACCCGCCAGGCGAGACATGTAGCTGCGGATACGCTCAACACGTTCATCGACGCCCGAGTCCACGCCGTTGATGAGCTGCGTGACCGCAATTGCGCCCGCGTTGATCATCGGGTTGACCGGGCGGTGGTCGTCGCGGTTCAAAGACAACTCGTTGAAGGCCTCACCGGAAGGCTCCATTCCCACAATCGAGCGCACCGCTTCCAGCCCCAGCTCCTGCAATGCAAGCGCATACACAAAAGGCTTGGAGATGGACTGCATGGTGAACTCGATATCTGCATCACCTGCCCAATAAACATGGCCAGTGGTGGTGCACATCGCTGCGCCTAGGTAGTCCGGGTTCGCAACCGCAAGCTCTGGAATATAGTCCGCTACTTTTCCGCGTTTATCATCACGGACATGGTCAAGGATTTCCCGTAAGTAAAAAGGAATTGGTGTTTTCATCTCGCTCTAGCTTACGGATGACTATGCTGGCCCGCATGAACAGCACTCCTCAGGTTCTTGTGATTGTGGACGTACAAAATGACTTCTGCCCCGGCGGAGCCCTCGCAACGAGTCGCGGTGATGCGGTAGCCCGCGGCATCGCAAAGCTTGTGCGTGAAGCGTCGTATGACGTCGTCGTGGCTACGCAGGATTGGCACATCGAGCCGGAGGGGCACTTTGCCACCGAGCCGGATTTCATCGATACCTGGCCTGTGCATTGCGTTGCAGACAGCCAGGGTGCGGCCATGCACGCTGCGCTTGCCGACGCCCCCATCGACGCCTACTTCCACAAAGGCGCCTACACCGCTGCCTACTCCGGCTTTGAGGCCGAGTGCACCGACGATGGAGCAAGCCTCGCGCAGTGGCTGCGCGACCGTGGCGTAAAGGGCCTCGACATCGTGGGGATTGCCACCGATCACTGCGTGCGCGCCACCGCTCTCGATGCATTAAAAGAGGGCTTTGGCGTCAACGTTCTAGAAAATTACTGCGCGCCGGTGAGCGAAGAGCGCGCAAAAAAGACCTTTGCCGAACTGCTAGAGGCAGGGGCAAAGGTCAGCTAAAAGCGGTTAAATCCGCGCCGAGTTAGCGGCGCTCAGCGAGCAGGCGCTGCAGTTCCTTCAGGTCGTTCTTGCGACGCTTGGAACGGAATACAGAAAAAGCGATAAGGCCAGCTACTGCTGCGCCAACGCCGGCGAGTGCCATCTGTACGTTGCGGTCCTGCAGCTTCTCGGTTGCGGCGCCCTTTGCGTCATCAACCAAGTTCTGCGGCTTGCTGCGATCCGCGAGCTCGTCGAGGGTGCTAGCCAGCTGGCGGCGGGTGCGCTCGATGTCGCGCTGAATGTCGTTAATGTCGCGTGCCACGTTGTAACTCCTGAATTTGTTTTCGCATTTATGGCGTTAATGGCTCAGCTTCCACCGAGTCAATCAAAGAATAAGTCTACAGTGTTTGCCCGCCGGTGTGCACGGTATGGTTGAGGGCATGACTGAAGCAAAGCGTTTGGAAATCGGAGATACTGCCCCCACCTTTACTTTGAGCGATGACGAAGGCAACTCCGTCAGCCTTAGCGATTACGCAGGAAAGCGCGTGCTTGTGTACTTCTACCCGCGCGCTAATACCCCGGGTTGTACCAAGGAGGCTTGTGACTTCCGGGATGCTTTCGAGCAGCTCAATGGTCTAGACATTGCCGTCGTTGGCATCTCCCCTGATAAGCCGGAGGCCTTGGCCAAGTTCCGCGCAGACCACGAGCTGAACTTCCCGCTGCTTTCAGATCCTGACAAAAAGGTCATGAGCGCATACGGCGCATTTGGTGAGAAGAAGAACTACGGCAAGGTAGTCCAGGGCGTTATCCGCTCCACCTTCTTGGTCGAGGCCGATGGCACCATCGTCCAGGCACTCTACAACGTCAAGGCCACCGGCCACGTGGCTCGCGGGATGAAGGGTCTTTCCTAAACAAACAGATGAGCACTAAGCAGGACACAGAGCTGCTGGTTCCCCGCCGGCGCCCCGCCCAAGCACGCAGCCGCGAGAAGTTCAATCGAATCCTCAAGGCTGCGCGAAGCGTGCTTGTCGACGTCGGCTTTGAGTCCTTCACCTTC
Source organism: Corynebacterium sp. HMSC071F07 (assembly GCF_001810285.1). Taxonomy (NCBI): domain Bacteria; kingdom Bacillati; phylum Actinomycetota; class Actinomycetes; order Mycobacteriales; family Corynebacteriaceae; genus Corynebacterium; species Corynebacterium sp. HMSC071F07. The sequence continues at coordinate 52,916 of NZ_KV800708.1, read as the reverse complement.
GACGAAGTCTCCCGGCGCGCCGAGGTTCCCATCGGCACGCTGTATCAGTTCTTCGCCAATAAATACGTGCTCATCTGCGAACTAGACCGCCAAGATACCGCGGGCAACCTGGAGGAAATCCGCCGCTTCTCCGAGCATGTCCCGGCCCTGCAGTGGCCGGATTTCTTGGACGAGTTCATCGACCATCTGGCCCGTATGTGGCGTGAGGATCCTTCGCGCCGGGCAGTCTGGCATGCGGTGCAATCCACCCCTGCCACCCGCGCTACCGCCGCCGATACCGAGCTGCAGATGCTCAAGCCCTTGGCGGATATCTTGGAGCCGCTTGCCCAGCAGATGAGCTATGACGAACGCATCGAACTTTCCGGTTTCTTGGTGCACACGGTGGTCTCCATGCTCAATTACGCGGCTTCGGGGGAGCCAGAGAGCTTTGATGACGTCGTGCGCGAAATCAAGCGCATGCTCATCGCCTATCTCTTCGCTGTAGCGACGAGCTAACCAGCTGAAGCAATCTGCAGCAGCACCGTCGCAGTGGCGTAATCACCATCGTGGCTAATGCTCAGCGAGGTGAAAAACTGGCCCAGGCTGGCTGCGGCGCGCTCGCGGATTGCGCCTTTAAGCGAGATAGCTACCCTGCCCCAGGCATCGGGCTGGACCTCAATTTCTGCCCAACGCACCTCATCTTCCGCAAGCACCGGCGGGCGCCCATAGAGGGCCTGCGACCACGCTTTGATGAAGGCTTCCTTTGCCGCCCAGCGTCCGGCCAAATGCTCAGCGCGGCGCTGTGGACTCGGCTTCGTCGCTGCCACGCGCAACTCCGTGGGGCTAAAGACGCCCTCGAAGCGAGTGCCTGGCAGCTCCAGCTGCTGGGCAAACTCGGAGATACAAACGAGGTCCGTGCCCACGGCGAAGGTTGCTTGGCTCATGGCCGCTTATTCTAGCTGGCCAACTCCGCCTTGAGGGTTTCCATCTCTGCGCCACCGGCCATCCACTTCGTCAGCTCTTCGACGCTCGCGTCGGCCTTGTCAGCGTTCAGTGCCACCTCGCCAAGGTTCAAGACCACGAAGCGATCTCCCACCAGGTAAGCGTGCTGCGGGTTGTGGGTAATAAAGACCACGCCCATGCCGCGCTGCTTGGCCGCCGCGATAAAGCGCAGCACCATGCCGGATTGCTTGACGCCTAGTGCCGCAGTCGGCTCGTCCAGCACGATGTAGCGCGCGCCGAAGTAGATGGCGCGGGCAATCGCGACCACCTGGCGCTGCCCGCCGGAAAGCGCCTCCAACTCGACGTCGATGTCGGGCAGCTCCACGCCCATCTGCGCCAGCTGCTCGCGGGCGATGGCGCGCATCTTATTCTCCTGCAGGCCGCCGAAACGGCCCGTGAGCTCTTGGCCTAAGAAGAAGTTACGCCAAACCGAAAGCTGCGGCACAAGTGCCAAGTCTTGATAGACGGTGGCAATGCCCGCGTCCAACGCGTCGCGGGGGTTAGAGAAGGTGGTGGGCGCGTCGTCGACAAGCAGCTGCCCGCCTGTTGGAGTGTTCAGGCCGGACAAAATTTTTATCAGCGTGGACTTGCCGGCGCCGTTATCGCCCAGCACGCACGTGACCGTGCCAGGGACCAGTTTCATGGAAATCCCGCGCAGCGCCTGAAAGTTGCCGAATGTTTGCTCAATCTCACGCAGCTCAATAGCTGTAGTAGTCATGATGGTCTGCCCTACTTTCGCTTGTTGAAATTAGCCACGGAACTATTGGTCAGCACCGCAAACAGCAACATGGCGCCGAGGAAGAACTTGAACCAGTCCGGGTTCCAGCCGGCATACACGATGCCTTGGTTGGTCATGCCGAAAATGACTGCACCAATAGCGGTGCCCACGGCCGTACCGCGCCCGCCAGTCATGGAGCAGCCGCCGATGACGGCCGCGATGATGTAGAGGAACTCGTTACCAATGCCTTGGCCCGCCTGGATGGAGTCAAAGGCAAAGAGGGTATGCATGCCGACGAACCATGCGGCGAAGCCGACGAGCATAAACAAAATCACCTTCACGCGGCGCACCGGAACGCCTACCGCGCGCGCTGCTTCTGCATCGCCGCCGACGGCAAAGACCCAGTTACCAAAGCGGGTCTTGTACAGCACGAAGGAGGCCAGCGCCACGAAGAAAATCCACCACAAGACGGTGGCACGAATGCTGAGTGTACCGATGTGGATGGTCCCGGCGAATATGGTCTGCGCTGTGGGAAAGCCCTCCATATCCGCAATGGACGGGGTGGCAACCTGGCCGGTAATCAGCTTCGTCACTGCGAGGTTTAAGCCTTGCAACATTAGGAAAGCAGCGAGAGTGATAAGGAAGGAATCAATCTTCGTGTGCACCACAAGCAGGCCATTTAAGGCACCGATGGAAAGCGCGACCAGCAGCGAGAGCCCCGCGCCTACCCAGGAGTTTAGGTGCAGGTTGTAGTTGAGCATGGTGGCCACCAGCGCCGCAGTGGTTACGGCAACGCCGGACGATAAGTCAAACTCGTTACCAATCATCAAAAGACCCACGGCGAGCGCGACGATGCCGAGCGTGGAGCTGGCATAGAGCACCGTGGAGAAGGCCTCCATCGAGCGGAACGAGGGCGCGACTGCCATAAACAGCGCGAAGATGACGAGCGCGCCGAGCACGCTGGCCAGCTCGGGGCGGCGCATGATTCTCGTACCCAGGCTGCGCTTGTGCAGCCTTCCATCCGCGCTTGGCGACGCCGTATTTTCCTCACCCTTTGCCGCATCTTTAGCCGCGGTGTTTGCTACTTGCGTGGTCCGAACTGTCATCGCAGGCCTTCCTTCGCAGATTCAGAAATCACGTCGACGTTGTTCTCGTCAACGAAGGATGGGCCGGTATAGACCGGGCGTCCACCGCCGACGGTCGAACCATTGCGGTGCGCAAGCCACAGCGCATCAACTGCGAGGTAGCCCTGCATATAAGGCTGCTGATCCACGGCCCAGGCGACGTCGCCTTGGGCGATGGCGTCGACAAGCTCAGCGTTGGTATCGAAGGTGGCGACCTTGGCGGATGCACCGGCGTCGGCAATAGCGTCGACCGCGCGAAGCGCGACGGGCGCCTGGAGCGCCATGACCCAATCGATGGACTTATCCTGAGCGAGCTTCGCGTTCAGCGTGGACTGCGCGGCGGTGAGATCCTGACCGTTGACGTAGAGCAGTTCCACCTTGCTGCCCTGCCCCTTCTTGAGACCCGCGCAGCGGTCCTCCTGGGACTTGTTGCCTTGCTCGTGGATAACGCACAGCGTGTGCTTCGCGCCCTGGGATTTCAGGCGCTCGCCCGCCTTGTTGCCAGCAACCTTTTCTTCTTGACCAAAGAAGGCGCTCATGCCGTACTTTTGATACTCATCCATGCCGGCGTTCAGGCCGACGGTGGGAATTCCAGCCTCGGAAGCTTTCTTGGCCACTGGGCCGATGGCGCCCGCGTTCGGCATGGTTACGGCGATGCCGTCGACGCCGGAATCGATGGCGGATTGGACGAGGTTAGCCTGGTTCTGTGCCTGCGGGTCGGAGGAGTAGCGCAGCTCGATGTTGTCTTTCTTGGCAGCGTCCTCGGCGCCCTTGCGGACCAAGTCCCAGTAGGTATCACCGGGGGCGCCGTGGGAGATCATCGACACCACGATGCGCTCGGTGTCCACTCCCCCGGCGAGGCCGCCTTCTTCGTCAGCACGCGGGGCACCACCAGTAGCCGAACATCCCCCAAGTGCGACTACCAAAGCCACAGTTCCCACAATCTTGTTTGCTTTAACGTTGAACTTCACTCTTGCATAGTGCCCCACCGCAAGCAGCTACTCAAACCCCATGACCTGCATCTTTATCGTTTCAGACGGAACACGCTGGCACTTTCGCGGCGAATTTCACCCCCGTTTTGCGCGAACGACACACAAGAAGAGGGCTACCCCACAAGCTGGGGTGCCCTCCCTAAACCGCGGTCCTAAAGGTTTTTATCCTTTCCCAGGGCTAAGCACACCAACCTGGGCGGCGGCGAGATCGTCTGCGAGTGGCTCGAGGACCTCTTCCGCCTGCAGATTGGGAAGCCAGGCATAGCCCTGGCCTGAAAATGACAGCGCGAAGGGTTCGCCGTCTAGGTGGTTGACCAAGCGTTCGCCTGTGAAATGCGGCTAGAAATCACCCAAGAACTGGGAAACTAGCTCTTCAGCACGCTTTAGTTCCACGCGCGATTGGCCCCGGCGCACGCCTTCCCCGGCAGGACCTTCGGGCTCTACCTCTGCATAAATCTCGCATGCACTCGCCGGAACCACAAGCGCACTGCGGACAATCCCGCGCTGTTGCGTGTATTCATCAAAGAACCTATCGATACTCATTACCGGCGCCAGTCTAGCCGCTAAAATCATCCCCATCATGGCAGCCCGCTCCCCTTTCGCCCGTACTACATAGTCGGCATCCTCAACCTCATCGTCGTAGCTCTCGTCATCTTTGGCGCAACTCTCGACGCCCCGACTTCGTCCACCTCAGCGACTGCGCCCACAACCACTGCAAACGATAGTCTGGACAATATACCCAACAACCCCACGGCACCGGCTCCAGCAACAGCTTCAGACGCAGCTTCGGCAGCACCCGAACCCCCTGCGACACCTGCACCAAATCCAGCATCAGAACAGCTCAACGCTCTGCCGGTTAAGGGCCGCGCGCCAAAGACTGACTACGAACGTGAGCAGTTCGGGCAGGCGTGGTCTGACGATGTCACAGTGGAATTTGGCCACAACGGCTGCGATACGCGAAACGACATTCTGCGCCGTGACCTCGTAGATATCACGCTCAAAGAAAACACTCATGACTGCGTGGTCCTGACAGGTACGCTGCACGATCCCTATTCCGACACTGAGATCAGCTTCCAGCGCGGGCAAGGCACCTCCGAGTTGGTACAGATTGATCACATCGTGCCGCTTGCCGACGCCTGGCAAAAAGGCGCCCAAGAATGGTCACCAGAAAAGCGCCGCGACTTTGCCAACGACCCGCGCAACCTCCTCGCGGTCGACGGCCCACTTAATCAGCAGAAATCCGCAGGCGACGCAGCAACCTGGCTGCCGCCAAGCAAGGAATACCGCTGCACCTACGCGCAGAAAATCATTGAAGTTAAAGCTATCTACGGACTGTGGGTAACACAGGCCGAACATGACGCCCTAGCTAGCCAGCTAGCTACCTGCCCTTGAGCTACCCCCACATTCTACCTGCCATGAATCTGCATATTTTGCGCATAGTTTGACCCTAAAATAGGGCACACCTTTTAGACAATAAGCCTGTATGCCGCGGGAAACGTGAGCACCCAAGCAAAGCAACGGCCGATATCATGCCCTGGAATAAATACAATCCGGGGCTAATAAGTTTTACCCCCAAACTTTAAAAAATTGGGCAAATAGGCGGCCAACCCTTTTCCAATTTCCTAGTATCAACGTCAGCGAAATTGATAGCCAAGTCACATTTTCTCCCATGTGTGTCGAGGGACTCAAAGACGCAACTCTCAACTGTCGACTCTGCGAACGGAAAACCCGATGTTCAAATACATCCTGAAGAAGACCGCTAGCTGGTTGCTAGTTATCTTCCTCGCGACCAACATCGCTTACCTTCTCGCGGCCACATTCCTTGATCCGCGTTCCAATTACATTGGCCGTAACCCGCCTCTTCGGCCAGAAGAAATCTCCAATATCCTCCAGCCATTGGGCCTCGACCCAGAAACACCCCTCCTCGAGCGCTGGTGGAACTGGTTTAGTGGGATTTTGTTCCACTGGGACTGGGGCAGCTCCCCTTTGGGAGACCCAGTCAGCGCCCAAATCGGCCACCGTGCGCTCGTGTCTGCCCAGCTTCTCCTCCTAGCAACCGTGCTTTCTGTTGTCATCGGTGTTGCTTTGGGCGTCTACACCGCTGCGCGCCAGTACAAGGCTGCCGACCGCGTATGGCAGGGCATATCCATCATCACGATGAACACCCACGTCGTTGTCGCTTCTATCTTGGTGGTCGCAGGTGGCCTGTGGCTAAACCGTGTGACTGGGCACCGCATCGTCTACGTCACTGGCTCTGCTATTCCGGACACCACTGGTTTTATCCCCAAGCTGATCGACTACGCCCAGCACCTCATCCTGCCCACCATCGCCCTGGTCGTCATCAGCTACGCCGGCTACCACATGATGCAGCGCACTCTCCTGCTGGACAACCTCAATGCCGACTACGTTCGCACTGCCCGCGCGAAAGGGCTAACCCGTGCTCAAGCCATCCGCAAGCACGCACTAAGAACCTCGATCATCCCGGTGGCAACGTCAGTTGCTTTCTCTGTGCCTGGAATCTTCACTGGCGCGATCATGACCGAGCAGATCTTCGCGTGGAAAGGCATGGGCCAGTACTTCATCGAAACCATCAGCCGCAACGACGTCAACGGCACCACCGCGGTCGCCGCCTTCGGCGCAGTGATGATTGCATTCTCTGCAATTCTTGCTGACCTCGTCGTTGTAGCACTCGACCCACGAGTGAGGGTGAGCTAAATGTCCCCAGAGAAAAAGTCCACGACTCCTCGCGCTTCGGCACGCCACCCAGAACGCCATCGCCGCAACGACCTCGCTATCGACTCCGCGGCGGATAACCTCGGTGTTCGCCCACACACCGCCACGGCCGACTTCAGCATGGCCTCGGAGCCAAGCGCCCAATCTGCACTGGCTTCCGGTGTTGACGTCGATGACGCCCAACGCCGCCAATTCACAGGCAACGACGGAGACGAAAAGGAAGAGGTATTCCGCGGCACGTCGAAGCTGAAGCTGTACACGCGGCGCTTCTTCCGCAACAAGTTCGCTTTAATCGGCGCAATCATCTTCCTGCTTCTAACCTTGCTGTCTCTTTTCGGCGGCCTTGTTGCCAAGTGGCCTTTCGACGAGCCTGACTTCTTGAACCTCGCCACAGGGCCTTCGCCGGAGCACTGGTTTGGCACCACCGATTCCGGCAACGACCTCTTCGCCCAAACCGTGCACGGTCTGGGCCGATCGCTCATCATCGCGTTGGTCGTCTCCATTGCCACGACCGTCCTTTCGGCACTCATCGGCGCGGCCGCAGCCATGTACGGCGGACACATCGAAAAGGCGATTCTGGCTATTATCCACTTCTTGCTCGCCATCCCGACCTTCCTGCTCATCGCCCTCGTGGTGGCAGACTCCGGCGGCGACTGGAAGCTGCTCATCGTGGTCCTCATCGCCTTTGGCTGGATGTACCCCGCCCGTGTTATTTGGGCGATGGCGCTGTCCGTGCGCGAAAACGACTACGTGCGAGCGGCCGACTACATGGGCGTATCGCGCTTTCGCACCATCGTTCGCCACATCGTGCCCAACATCGGATCGCTGCTCATCATCCAGTTCGCACTGGGCGTCGTGAGCACCGTCATGTCAGAAACAGCACTGTCCTTCTTGGGTTTGGGCGTGAAGCTTCCCGACGTCTCTTTGGGCACGCTGCTTTCCGTCGGCGCCAACGCCGTCGAATCTTCGCCTTGGCAGTTCTACTTCCCAGCGGGCGTGCTGACCCTACTCACTGTGTCCATGGCATTCATCGCGGATGGCCTGCGCGATGCCATTGACCCCAACTCGAACTCCGGAGGCCGAGCATGACAACGCCTACTACCCCATTGCTGCAAGTCCGCGACCTCGCCGTCACCTTCCCTTCTGAGGCAGGTTCGGTCCACGCCGTGCGTGGCGTCAACTTCGATCTTCTGCCTGGCCGCACCCTCGCCATTGTCGGTGAGTCCGGCTCCGGCAAATCTGTGACCTCCATGGCGGTGATGGGCTTGCTGCCTGAATACGCCAAGGTGGAAGGCTCCGTAAAATTCAAGGGTACTGAGCTCATCGGAATGTCCGACAAAAAGATGTCCGAAATCCGTGGCCAAGACATCGCCATGATTTTCCAGGATCCACTCTCTTCGCTGACTCCCGTCTTTTCCATCGGTGACCAGCTCAAGGAAGCCATCCAGATTCACCGCTCACTATCGGATAAGGAAGCCGAGCAAGAGGCCATCCGCCTTCTGGATTTGGTGGGTATCCCTGAGCCTGAAAAGCGCATCAAGTCCTTCCCGCATGAATTCTCCGGCGGTATGCGCCAGCGCGTGGTCATCGCTATCGCGATGGCCAACAACCCCAAAGTCATCATCGCCGACGAGCCAACCACCGCTCTCGACGTCACCATCCAAGCGCAGATTCTTGAGGTGCTCAAGGTCGCCCAACGCGAAACCGGAGCAGCGGTCATCATGATTACCCACGACATGGGCGTTGTGGCGGGCACTGCTGACGATGTCCTCGTAATGTACGCTGGCCGCGCCGTCGAATATGGCGACGTAGACACCATCTTTACCAACCCCAAGATGCCTTACACAGTGGGACTACTCGGTTCTACCCCGCGCGTGGACAAGTCAAGCGACGAGCCGCTGGTGCCCATCAACGGCACCCCGCCGCGCCTAATCGAGATTGTGCCGGAATGCTCGTTTGCTGCCCGCTGCCCCGTGGCACAGGAAGGCTGCTGGAAGCAGGAGCCTGAATTGCGCGCGCTTGACGACGCCCCGCAGCACGCCGCTGCTTGCCTGCGTTCCGATGAGATCAATCAGGGCAGCATCGGTGGCGAGCGAATGTACCCGCTGCCACAGATTTCCCCCGATGCCCTAGGCGATACCCCGTATGACGAGCGCCCCGTGACCCTAGAGGTAGAAAACCTCGTCAAGGAATTCCCGCTCATCAAGGGCGCCATCCTCAAGCGTCGCGTGGGCACCGTGCATGCGGTCAACAACATCAGCTTCACAGTGCACCAGGGCGAGTGCTTCGCCATCGTGGGCGAATCCGGTTCCGGCAAGACCACCACCCTGCTGGAAATCATGGATCTTAACCCACCTAAGGGTTCCACCATCGTTGTTAACGGCACCGACACCTCCGGTCTTAGCAGCTCAGCTCGCCGCAGCCTGCGTAAAGACATCCAGATCGTCTTCCAGGACCCAATGAGCTCGCTGAACCCGCGCATGACAATCCGCGAGATCATCGCGGAACCACTGGAATCGTTGGGTTACGAAGGCGACGTCGGCAAGCGTGTGAGCGAGCTAATGAAGCTCGTCGGCTTGGAATCTCATCAAGTAGACCGCTTCCCGGGGCACTTCTCTGGCGGTCAGCGTCAGCGCATCGGCCTGGCCCGCGCACTGGCTACAAGCCCGTCAATCATCGTCCTCGACGAGCCTGTTTCTGCTCTGGACGTGTCCATCCAGGCCGGCATCATCAATCTGCTGCATGACCTGAAGAACCGCCTGGGCATCTCCCTGGTCTTCGTAGCTCACGACCTATCCGTGGTGCGCAATCTTTCCGACAAAGTCGCCGTCATGTACAAGGGCGACTTCGTGGAATACGGCGCCACCGACGAGGTCTTCGATAACCCGCAGCACGCATATACCAAGGCGCTGCTGTCCGCTATCCCTATCCCGGATCCTGCCGTGGAACGCAACCGCAAGCGGGTGATCTACGAGGAACATGCCTCCTAGAAACCCCACGCTCGACCTAAAACTTAATATTTCATCTCTTTGTAATTCCTCCCCCTCTCACAAGGAAGATTCGAACCATGAACCTTAAGCTCCGTAATGCTACTTTGGCGGTCATCACTGCCTCCGCTCTCGTCATCTCCGGCTGCTCTAGCAGCGATTCAGGCTCCTCGGGCGAAGCCATCGACGTCAAGCTCAACGGTTCCTACAACCCAAAGGACCGCTCCGAGCTGAAGGAAGGCGGCGAACTTCGCCTGGCACTGGATGAGATTTCCCAGCAGGAAAACCCATTCCAGGCTGACGGCACCCGGTATACCAGCGATGTGTGGAAGTACTACAACCCGCAAATCGGGCTTTTCGACGGCTCCGGTGAGTTCCACCCCAACAACGACTACATCACCGACATCAAAGAAGAGGAGAAGGACGGCAAGACCGTCATCACCTACACCATCCATGACAAGGCCCAGTACAACGACGGCACGCCGATTGACTGGAAGTCCTTCGAGCACACCTGGAAGTACAACAACGGCGAGGACGAGTCCCTCAATGTCTCCAGCACCGAAGGTTACGAGCTCATCGAATCTGTGACCAAGGGCAAGACCGACAAGCAAGCTGTGGTCACCTACAAGCATGCATACCCATGGTGGCAGGGCCTGTTCAACTTCTTGCTTCCTCCGCAGGTCGACTCCGCAGAGAAGTTCAACAAGGCATACCTGGGCAAGCTGCGCCCAGAGTGGGGTGCTGGCCCGTTCAAGGTCGACAACGTCGACTTCGTCGGTGGCACGGTTTCCTTCGTGCCAAACGAAAAGTGGTGGGGTGACAAGCCATTCCTGGACAAAGTCACCTACCGCCAGATGGAAGACCAAGCTTCCATCAATGCCTTCAAGGCAGGCGAAATCGACGCCACCGGCGTGGGCAATAAGGATCGCCTAGCTGCGGTTAAGGACATGAATGACATTGAGATCCGCACCGCAATGATGCCTTCTAACTCCCTGATTGTTTTGAACTCTGGCAACGAGATGCTGAAGGACATCAAGGTCCGCGAGGCAGTGTTGACCGGCATCGATCGCTCCCAGTTGGCAGCCATTCGCTTCAACGGTCTCAACGGTTACAAGGAAGAGCTGCCGGGCTCCCTCAACCTCTATCAGACCCAGAAGGGCTACGAGGACAACGTTGGTGCCGTCGTGAAGTTCGACGCCGAAAAGGCCAAGTCGCTGCTGGAAGAAGCCGGCTGGAAGGAAGGAGCCGACGGAATCCGCGAGAAGAGCGGCAAGAAGCTCTCGCTGCGCTATACCCTGCTAGGTGACAGCGTCATTAGCAAAGCAATGGCCACCGCAACGCAGAAGATGCTCAAGGACATCGGAATCGATCTGAAGGTCGAAGAGCGTCCTTCCTCCGACTTCTCGGAGATCGCCACCAAGAAGGATTTCGATATCTTCCCGATGGGGTTCACCGCCGGCGATCCATTCGGCATCGCGTACTTTGGTCAGGTCTACCGCTCCGACTCCGAGCTGAACAAGTCCGGCACCGGTACCCCGGAGATGGATAAGAAGATCGAAGAGCTGGCCAAGATCGCAGATCCTGACGAGCAGATCAAGAAGGGCAACGAGCTGGAGCGTGAGGCTCTGTCCACCTATGGCATCATGCCTATCTACAACGGCCCGGCCATGGTCGCTACCAGCCCGAAGCTAGCTAACTTCGGTGCTGCTTCCTTCGCTGTACTCGAGGTCGAAGACATCGGCTACACCGAGTAAAGCCTCAGCCGCAAACAAAGCTGGCTCCACTCGTTGACAATGAGTCATTGAGTGGAGCCAGCTTTTTGTTTTAGTAATCGCCCTAGTTATCGCCCTTGAGCTGGTCACGCAGCTCGTCGAAATACTGGCGTGCCGTCTGCGGTGTATTGCTCTGTGGTGCACCGCCGGAGTACGGCGGCTGCTCAATAGCTTGCGCGCTCTGTTGGGCTTGCTGCTGCGCCTCGCGCGCCGCCTGCTGCGCGCGCTGCGCCTTCTGCGCACGCAGCTGCTCCAAGCGCTCGCGCTGCTCGCGGTCGAGCCCACCAGAGGCTTCGTTGTTAATAGCCTGAGTCGACAGCAGTACGTCGCGCATGCCGCCGAAGAGATCCTGCATGCCGCCTGGGTTGGACGGCATGTAAAGGACGTTAGTGTGAGAACGGTCGGCGACGTCGACCATCGCGTCCAGGTACTGGGAAACCAGCATCAGGGTCTCTGGGTTTTCCTGAACGCCAGCCGCACGCAGCATCTCGTACTGCTGCGCGATACCCTCGACAATTTCCTTACGCTGCTCAGCCACACCGCGACCCTGCAGCTTCTTTGCCTCAGCGGCGCCCTCGGCTTCTTTAACCACGCGAATCTTCTCCGCCTCAGCCTGTGCGATAGCCGCCTCGCGCTCACGCTGCGCAGCGTTAATGGAATTCATCGACTCGCGCACGCGGGTATCCGGACGAATATCGGTAACCAGGGTGTTTACGAAGTGCCAGCCATATGCAGCCATGTTATCGCGCAAAGAAATTGCGACGTTCTGCGCGATGGTGTCCTTGGATGAGAAGGAATCATCCAAGTCCATATTGGCAACCGAGGAACGAACGTTATCCTGCACGTAGGCCACGATCTGCTGTTCGTGGTTGGAGAGCATGTAGTAGGCCTCGCGCTCGCGGCCTTGAACAACCTCGTATTGAACGGCGACCGGAATCTGAACGAAGACGTTGTCCTTGGTCTTGGTCTCCACCATGACATCGAGCTGGCGCACCTGCAGGCTGATCTTGTCGCGCACGCGATCAACCCACGGCAGCTTGAAGTGCAGGCCAGCGGGCGCCACGGTGACGAACTTGCCTAGGCGCTCCACGATGGCCGCCTCTCGCGTGCGGACAATGAAATAACCATCAAAAATGGTCAAAACAATCGCCAGCAGAACAACGCCAACAACAATCATTCCGATCATTGGTTCTTCCTCTCGTTCAATTCCTCATTCAATTCTTGATTTACTCCTCACCTTTCCACACCTTGAATAAGTGCGCGAGTAGAAAAGAAGAAACTTAATGAAACTGCTACCGAATAAGACAAGGGGCTATGCAGCGAGCGCCAAGTCCGCCGTCTGCTTTCCGTCTTCCACTCTATGCAGCGTCGTGCCGACACCGCCAGGCGCAGGAACTGATCGACGACCGACCGGGGCCGGCCGACGCAAACGGACGTTCTAGTGGTCATCAACCAAGTGGAAAAGGTCGCCCAGAATGCCCTCGCCGTCGTGGCTGATTCCGTTGTGTTGGAACTTGTTAGTCACCATTGGGCGCAGGTCACGGTAGGCGCTAGCGGTCTGCATCGCCTCTTCGAAGGGCACGAAGATGTCATCCAGATAGACAGCTGCGGCGGCCTGCACCTCAGCGTTGCCCAATACCGCGGCGTCGTAAGGCGCAGCATCCCACTCAAACTGCGCCAACGCTTCTGCCGAATCCTTGAACGCATGCAGCGCCGGATCCTCATCGAACTGCCACGGGAAGATGTGCTCGCCTGTCAGCCACGTGCCTGACTCGGCAAACTCCGGGAACTCCTCGCGCACGCGGTGCGCCGCCCAGCCCGTGACGTGCTGGCCGCCCACACTGCCATAAATGGATTCGTGGATGGCCGCATACAATGGCCCACCCTGGAA
>NZ_KV800708.1:5684-39618 GCF_001810285.1 Corynebacterium sp. HMSC071F07 | reverse complement strand
CGGAGCGCAAGTGCTTCTCCCCACCCACGGTGCGGAAAGGCTCCTCAAGCAGGTAGCCCAGGGAATCGAATCCGGAGCCGCGGCCCAGCTCGATGCCGATGGTGCGGAAGCGAAGCGAGCTCAAGCGCTCCCCAGTAGGCAAAACCTCCTGCGAGTTGTCCAGGTGATCGATGATTTCCGCGATGCGCTGCTGCGCGAAAGGTACGTAGTCGAAGAAGCGCTGTTGGCGCACTTTGAGCTTGGTGAACGTGGAACGGTAAAGATCGTCTGCGCCCTTGTCCAAGGTCGGTAGGCCGCCGGTCAGGAAGGCCTTGTCCACTGACTCGGGGAACAAGGAGACATAGCTCGTGATGCAGAATCCGCCAAAGGACTGGCCGAACAAAGACCACTTGTCGATGCCAAGGTACTCACGCAGCCGCTCCGCATCGCGCACGATGTTGTCCTGGCGCAGTAGTTTAAGGCGATCGACGCTTAAGTCGGCGGCGTCGGAAAGCTCATCAATGCGATAGCTGCGCCCCGTGCCACGCTGGTCCATCAAGATCCAGCGAAACCGCTCCAAGCCCTTCCCAATAACGCCCGTCGGCCCCAGTGGACGCGGGGCTGGGAAGCCTGGCCCGCCCTGGTTATAGAGAATGGCGGGCTTATCCGGGTCACCGATTTCGCGGGCATAGAGCTCAAACGTGCCCTGTTGCGGGTCGTTGTAGTCCCAAGGGACGGAAAGTGTGTGCTCTTTTACTGGATATCCGAAACGGCGAGTCATGGATAAAAGTTTAGCGCTGTACCAAACGGCACAGCGCTAAAAACTTTTCTTATTCAGGGAACACTCGTTTAGTAAACGGTGAAGCCCTTGTCGCGGAAGACGTCACGAATTGCTTCGATATCCTCCGGCTTTGGCGGCTTCGTATCCTCAAGGGTGTACGGATAGCCCAGTTCATGCCACTTATCAGCACCCATGTTGTGGAACGGAAGCACCTCGATACGCTCGACGTTGTTGCTCCAACGCCCCACGATCTTGGCGACGTTTCGCACATTTTCCGGGGAATCCGTCAGGCCTGGAACCACCACGAAGCGGATCCACACCGGCTTACCCATCGCCGACAGTCGGTCACCGAAATCGATGGTTGGCTGCAGCTCGCGGCGAGTGACCTTTTTGTAGGTTTCTTCGTCGCCAGACTTGACGTCGAGAAGCACAAGATCGATGTTTTCCAGGTCTTCGTCCCGCAGGCGCGTACCCAAAAAGCCCGAGGTATCGATGGTGGTATGGATACCCGCATCGTGGACTTCCTTGAGCACGCGGCGCGTGAACGCAATCTGGAACAACGGCTCGCCACCTGAGATGGTCAGACCGCCACCGGAAGTCTTGAAGATGGGCTTGTAGCGCTTGATGCGCTTGACGACGTCCTCGATGCGCTCGAGGGTGCCCACCTTCATCTCCATGGTGTCTGGGTTGTGGCAATACTGACAGCGCAGTGGGCAACCGGACATGAACATCGTCATGCGGGTACCTGGACCATCGACGGAGGTCACCAGCTCCCAGGAGTGCACCAAGGCGATATCGCCAGTACGGCGTGCCTCCATGAGCTCCGGGCGCTTGATCTCGTCGAGGGAGTTATCGGTACCTAGGCCGGCGGCCGCACCGCGCACCTTCTCGCCCGCTTGGGGGTCGAGGTGCACGACTCCAGTAATGCCATCAGCCATTTTTTATGAACCCTGGTGGAAGGTACGGGAGATAACGTCGAGCTGCTGCTCCTTGGTCAGCTTGACGAAGTTAACTGCGTAGCCAGAAACACGGACGGTCAGGTTCGGGTACTTCTCTGGGTGCTCGACAGCGTCCTCGAGGGTTGCCTTGTCCAGAACGTTGATGTTTGCGTGGTACAGGCCCGCGTTCATCTGGTGCTCGTCGCGGTTAGCCTTCATGTCTGCCAAGCGCTCGTCGAAAGTTGGGGTTGCCATGGTGATACTCCTTGAAGTGAGTTGAGGTTGAATGGGGGAAACTTGATTGCCGGGGTGGCTTACTTGGACTCCATGATGAAGCCTGCGTCCAGCACGCCCACCAGGTTGTCGATGCGCTCCTCCGGAGTGCGGCCGAGACCAGACGGGGTGATGGTGTTGGTCAGCGAGATGCCGTCCAACGCATCCTTGTAGTCCAGCTTGCCCACCGACAGCATGGAAGCGACCATGCCGTGGCTGTCAGCGCCGTTCTCTGGGTTTGCGCCCGGCGCGAACGGGGTGCCTGCCTTGTGGCCGGATGGGAAAGCACCTGTTGCCTTGCCGTAGACCACGTTGGAGGTAATGGTCAGAACGGACTGGGTTGGAATTGCGTTGCGGTACATCGGGATGGCCTTAATCTTATCCATCACGGTGTGGACGATGGTTGCGGCGATGTCGTCGGCGCGGTCATCATCGTTGCCGTAGAACGGGAAGTCGCCCTCGGTCTTGTAGTCAACGATGAGGCCGGACTCGTCACGGACCGGGTACACCTTGGCGTACTTGATGGCGGACAGGGAGTCAGCCACGATGGACAGGCCAGCGATGCCGCAGCCCATGGAGCGAACGATGTTGGAATCGTGCAGCGCCATCTCGACTGCCTCGTAAGCGTACCTATCGTGGCAGTAGTGGATAATGTTCAGAGCCTCGACGTAGGTGCCGACTACCCAGTCGAGCATCTCCTCGTACTTCTTCCAAACCTCGTCGAAGTCGAGCGGGCCGTCGCCCTGGATAGCGTCGTAGCCCTCAACAACCTGCTTGCCGGTAACCTCGTCGCGGCCGCCGTTGATGGCGTAGAGCAGGGCCTTTGCAGCGTTGACGCGAGCGCCGAAGAACTGCATCTGCTTGCCAACTTCCATCGGGGAAACACAGCAAGCAATCGCTGCGTCGTCGCCCCACTGCTCACGAATCTGCCTATCAGACTCGTACTGAATGGAAGAAGTGGTGATCGAGATGTGAGCACAGAACTTCTTGTAGCCCTCTGGCAGTGCTGGGTCCCAGAAAATGGTGATGTTTGGCTCTGGTGACGGGCCAAGGTTGACCAGGGTCTGCAGCAGACGGAAGGAGGTCTTGGTGACCATGTGGCGGCCGTCATTGCCGAAACCAGCGTCAGACCAAGTTGCCCAGTATGGGTCGCCGGAGAAGATCTGGTCGTAGTCCTCGGTGCGCAGGAAGCGAACGATGCGCAGCTTCAGAACGAGATGGTCGATGATTTCCTGTGCGTCCTCTTCGGTGATGATACCGGCTGCGAGGTCGCGCTCGAAGTAGCAGTCGAAGAATGCAGACAGGCGGCCGATGGACATTGCGGCGCCGTCCTGGGACTTGATGGAAGCCAAGTAGCCGAAGTAGGTCCACTGAACAGCTTCGTGAGCAGTCTTTGCAGGACCGGAGATGTCGAAGCCGTAGGACTGAGCCATGGCCTTGAGCTTCTTCAGAGCCTTGATCTGCTCTGCATGCTCCTCGCGGTAGCGTGCCCAGTGTTCGCTGAATCCGAGCTCGCCGACCTCATGCTTCTTAGCGTCCTTCTCGGCAATCAGGTAGTCGACACCGTAGAGAGCCACGCGGCGGTAGTCACCGATGATGCGGCCGCGACCGTATGCGTCAGGCAGACCGGTGATGATGTGTGATGATCGAGCCGCACGAATACGTGGGGTGTAGATATCGAAGACGGCGTCGTTGTGGGTCTTGCGGTAGCGGGTGAAGATCTTCTTGATGTCTTCCTCCGGCTCCTTGCCTGCCTCACGGATGGCCTGCTCAACCATGCGCCAGCCGCCGTTTGGCATCATGGCACGCTTGAGCGGAGTGTCGGTCTGCAAGCCGACGATGACGTCGTCATCCTCAGAGATGTAGCCGGCCGGGAAAGCATCGATGTCGGTTGGGGTGTGGGTGTCGACATCGAAAATGCGCTTTTGGCGCTCTACTGACAGGTAGTCCTTTTCGAGGGTGTCCCACGTGCGCTGGGTCTTTTCGGTTGGGCCCGCGAGGAAGGAAGCGTCTCCATCGTACGGAGTGTAGTTGCGCTGGATGAAGTCCCGGACGTTGATGCCTTCAGTCCATGGACCAGGCTCGAATCCTTTCCAGGCTTCAAACTGCAGCGGTTGCGTTGCGGTGGTCACGATTGTGACTCCCTTCTTGTTTGACACATTTCATTCAAGTGATTCGGGGCGCCTTGCCGCTGTTTCCTGTCACTGTGTTCCGTACGTTTCCTAGCGGAAACTTTGGTCTCACCCTTAAGCGACGAGCGCCTCTTGTCTCCAATTTTAGGAGCCGTGACTGCACCCTCCTACTTGAGCAATTGTGCAACAGAGCACATCCGCGTTTATTCGATGCCCACGCAGGTCATCAATTTCATAAAAGACGGACATACCGTTTAGATCGGGGGTAAATTGCCCCCGATCGTAAGCTTCCCCACAACGCATTGATAGCTTTTTTATCAGCAATTTCCGAATTACCTGCCGATCGGAAGAAAACCATTGTTGCGAATTTCTATAGCTAAACACCAGCTCAGATTCTTAATGCACATAGTGTTTATTTACTTCAGTAACAGGATAAATCGGGCACAAAATCACATTCTGCGCCCGATTGTTTCCACTTCCGATCGCGATTTTCGCAAGCTTTAGAAAGGCAAGCGTGGCAGCGGAATTCCCAGTGTTCGGCTCAAGAAATTCGCCAGCGCAAAGCCTCCACCGACTACCGCCAAAAGGCCCACCAACACCGCGGCTAGGACGCCGCCGCTACTCGACGCCCCGCTCGACAGGCCCGCCGTAGAGCCAGTGGAAGACCCGGCTGCCGATCCCGAAGCCGATCCCGAAGCCGACCCGGTAGTAGATGCACCAGCATCATGATCCCGAGCAGTTAGCCACTGTTCCTTATCCAGCACGCCGCTGCTCAGACGGGTCTCGCCGATCCAGCCGTACCACGGGTCTTGTGGGTGGCCTTCTCCGCGGCCTGCGCCCATTACCCACTGCAGGTCACGCGGCAACAGCCCCTCCGCTCCCTTGGCATTACGCAAAATCGGCGCACCGTTGATGAACATCTCCACGGTGTCCTTTTCTGGGTCGTTGACCACAGCAATGTGCATCCACTCGTCCTTCGGCACCTCGTGCGACCACACAGTCGAGCCGCTTCCTTCTTCCGGCTCTGCCCACCAGCGCAACTCCCGCAGGTTCGACACACCGAACATCACGGTGGGATCAGTATCCGTCGAGCCCGGTACCAACTTGGAAATCTGCGAATCCCGCGAAATCGCACTGCCCCAGCCATGCTTTTCGCCATCAAAGTCCTCCGGCAGCTTCACAAAAGACTCAAAGGTATAGCCCGAATCGGAATCAAAGCGATTAATAGCTGCATCCTTGGCCGACTTAAACTCCGCAGTCGTAGGTTTGCCGGCCGGGTCAGCCCAATAAAGCGAGCCGCTATCCGACGACAATGGGTGATGGTCCGAGCTATACGTCACCCGGTCTGCGCCAACGACGCCGCCTTCACGATGCAAGTCACCCTCACCCGCAATATCCGGAATGATGGTGCCAGCGCCGGCAGGTGCGCCGTCGTTAAGCGCTGCACCTTCCTTGTCCATTGCCTCACCTGGACGCCAATGGAAGACAGTGTTGTCATTTTTCACAAAGTCATCCGGACCCTGCGGAAGCTCATCGGCCTTAATTTCGTATGGCCGATAACCGGCAGACACGATATCGCGCGCCTCCTGCGCCAAATCGCCATTGTTTTCATCACCGACCTGGAACTGCGGGTCAAAATCAGCGAAGCGTTCCGCGAAATTGAACGGAATCTTGTAACTATCGCCCTTGCCCTCCAAAATCAGCTCATCGAATTGCGTGAGTTCTTCCTGGGGCTTCTGCGCGACCCATGGCGAAAGCGCTGCCATCTCGAGTTCGTTGCCGGTGAGATCAAACTCAAGGACGCCCAAAAGGCCGTTTCCGCCCTGATAGGCCATCTGATAATCCTGCAAGATAGCTACAACATCGTGTCCGTAGTCGTTCTTGTCCACTCGGTAGCCTGCGCCATGGTGATGACCACCCATGGTGAGGAAAATCTGGTCGTTTTTACTGATGAAATCGTCCCACAAGTGCTTGCCATAATCGTCTGAATAGAAAACCTCACCGGAGCCATCAATGTTCAAGACCTCATGGGTAGTCAGGATTACCGGAAGGTCAGGGTGTTCATCGATAGCCTGCTGCGCCCAATCCAGCACCTCGTTGTTGGCGCGCCATGCAAGGGCCAAGACCAAATACTCTTGGCCTTCGGCTTCAAAAATGTGGTACTCGGAATCAGAATCGACCCCAGTGAAGCGTTCCTGGAACGTCGAGTTGGCCTCCTTGGCGCGGTCAGCCCCAAACCACTGGTTGAAAGGCTGGTAGGAAGCATCGCCGGTCAAGTCGTGATTGCCAGGAAGGATGGAGTAGTTAAGATCCGACTGGTCGAGCGTACGCATCGCCTCGTCGGCGACCTTCCACTCCCCTTCCACATCAGACTGGTCCACGACATCGCCCAAGTGAGTAGCAAACTGCATATTTAGGGCGTCTTTGTTTTCCGCAAGCCATTCGGTTTGCGCCCGATAAGGCTCACTTCCGTAGCGCTCCTGCGCGAGGTTGCCAGTCTCAGGGGTGGAATAGCGAGAGTAGAACTGCGTATCGGGAAGCACGCCGAGTGTAAAGCGTGAGCCTTCCGAAGCAGACTGCGCCAGCGCATGTGGGGCAACGAGGCTGCTTGCGCACAGCGAAGAGATAACAAGAATGCCGATTTTACGATGCGAGAGGACCATGAATTTTCTCCGTTTGAGATTCCGGGGGACCTCAAGAGCCTAAGAAACTTAGGTTGCGAAAGTATTACCTTCACGTGAAATGTTGGGCTAAGTAGCAAAAAGTGTGTCTGATTCCAAGCATTGGTGCTGGCCAGAATATATAAATGCTTGGTTTGTTTCATCGAATACGAAATAGGCCAGGTTAGATAGCGAAATACCGCTTTCGATGTGAGTCTGTGGTAGTCCACAGCATCCGACTCTTAGAAGCCGTGAATACAACTTCATTGTCGCGGGGGTTCATCAGAGCGGAATGCAACGGTTTAGATTAGCTACCTGCAGCGCATTGCAGGTGGAACGCTTAAAGGCTTCATACCGGCCCTCTACGCCGCCTCAAACGAGGCGCACACAAACTGGTATGTGCGATCTCCGAGGCGCGCACCTTGTGCTCACAACGATGGAAGCCACGTAGCCCCTAGGAGGCTTTATGCCCGGAGATACGTACCCACGACACGCCGTAGCGGACACACTTTTTGCTACTTAGCCCGAAATGTTCATGGCGCCAAGAAATAAGCCCTGAACGGCAAAAAGCCTCCGTGTGACACGGAGGCTAAGCGTGCGCCCGGAGAGACTTGAACTCTCACGTCATAAGACACTAGAACCTAAATCTAGCGCGTCTGCCAATTCCGCCACGGGCGCTTGCAACGAAAGTAGTTTACATGTTTTCTACGCCCACGCTAAAACTGGCGCACCCGAATCCAGTTTTTTGTTTGTGTTGAGTAGGCTGTTACGGGTGAGTAATAACAAAGCGCCAAAGCGGCAGAAGCTGAAAGTGCGATGGTGGCATATCGTCCTCATCGCGTTTTTCGTGGTGCTCTTTTTATTGCTCGCCTACTGGCAGTGGACGCGCTTCCGCTCCGGCTCCGGCACCTTCCAAAATTTAGGCTATGCCTTCCAATGGCCACTCTTCGCTGTCTTTGTGGTTTATGCATATAAGACCGCCCTAGGTTATGAAAATGAGCGCATCGAGGCAGAGAACGAAGCCGCCGAAATGGGTGTCACGGACTACCAGCACCAAGCAAAGTCCGAGCAAGGCGAAGTCACTAAGATCGATGAGGACTTCTTGCCGCAGCGCCCGCAGATGGACGTAGAAACTTTTAACGCCTTAAACCAACAGCGCCGCAGGCGTGGCGACGACCAGAATTAGAAAGTAGGGCCATGACTAACCAAGTTCACCCAGACCGTAAGGCCCGCATCCGCGGCCCACTCAAGTTCTTTTCCATCGCCGCAACCGTGACCGGTATCTTCCTACTTCTCTTGGTTGCGCGCATGGTTCTCGAGTACGTCGTCGGCGTGGAGATTCCGCACTGGGGCCTCTACATTGCCCAGGCCCACGGCGTGGCTTACATGATTTACTTGCTTTCGATTCTCATCCTCGGCCCGCGTGCGCTGTGGCCAGCAGGCAAGCTCATCACCACTGCCCTAGCCGGCGTTGTGCCTTTCCTATCTTTCTGGATGGAATACAAGCGACGCCGCGAAGTCACCGAGCAATTCCAGCTTTAGTCCAGAAGCAGAAGGCCCAGCATCTGCTGGGCCTCAAGTGTATCCGGGGTAAAGCTACGCCAGCTTGGCGATGACGCTAGTAAGCTGCGCCAGCGCACGCCCGCGGTGGGAAACCGCGTTCTTTTCCTCCGGGCTCATTTGTGCCGAGGAGCGCTGCTCGCCCTCCGGCTGGAAAAGCGGGTCATAGCCGAAGCCATTCTCGCCCTTTGGTGCGCGCAGCAGCATTCCTGGCCACCGGCCCTCAGCTACGTGTTCCGCGCCGTCTGGCGTGACCAATGCGCACACGGAGACAAAGGCGGCTTGGCGTCGTTCGTCGGGAACATCAGCCATCTGTGCGAGAAGCAGCTCGTTGTTGGCTTGGTCATCGCCGTGCTGACCAGACCAGCGCGCGGAGAGCACGCCCGGCATTCCATTGAGCTCTTCGACGGCGATACCCGAGTCATCCGCAATCGTGGCGATACCAGTATTGGCAACGCCAGCACGGGCCTTAATCAGTGCGTTATCGGCAAACGTGCGTCCGTCCTCCACCGGTTCGTCATACGCCGGCACAGCGGAAAGCGGTAGCAACTCGACGCCTTCGATTCCCGCGTCTGCGAGGATGCGTTCGAGCTCGCCAAGTTTCTTCTTATTATTCGATGCGACGAGAAGCTTTACCATCCCAAAGCAGCCTTCTGCGCAGCAATCAGCTCGGTGCAGCCCTTCTGGGCCACATCCAGCATGGAGTTCAGCTCAGCGCGGCCGAACAAGCCGTGCTCGCCGGTGCCCTGAATCTCCACGAAGTCGCCGCCTTCCTGCATCACCACGTTCAGGTCGACCTCCGCGCGGGAATCTTCTTCATAAGGCAGGTCGAGGCAAATCTCGCCATCGATGATGCCCACGGATACCGCGGCGATTGGGTCCAGCAGCGGCTCGCCGGGCACGACGCCCTCGGACTTCAGGTACTCGATAGCATCTGCCAAGGCCACGTACGCACCGGTAATCGAAGCCGTGCGGGTACCGCCGTCTGCCTGCAGAACGTCGCAGTCGAGCTGGATGGTGTTCTCGCCCAGCTCGGAAAGGTCCACGGCAGCGCGCAGAGAGCGCCCGACCAAGCGGGAAATCTCGTGAGTACGGCCCTTGACTTTGCCCTTCATGGACTCGCGAGGCATGCGGTCGTGCGTGGCTGCCGGCAGCATCGAGTACTCAGCGGTCAACCAGCCCTCGCCGGAGTCCTTCTTAAAGCGCGGCACGCCAAACTCCACGGAGGCGGTACACATCACGCGGGTGTTGCCAAACTCGACGAGCACGGAACCTGCCGGGTTGGTGGTGAAGTTACGGGTAATACGCACGCTACGCATTTGGTCTAGCGCGCGACCATCAGCACGAGAAAAATCAGTCATGCACCCAAGGGTACTAGAGCTCGAACTCCATGCCCGGCGCGCCCAAGACGATCTCACCGTCGAACTCCGCCTGCGCTGCACGCAGGGTTTCTGAACTATCTCCCCATGGCTGGAGGTGGACGAGCACCAGCTTAGCGACGCCCGCCTCCCGCGCCACGCGGCCAGCCTCCGCGCCCGACATATGCATGTTAGGGGCCTTGCCTTCCGACGTCGCGCCCCATGCGGCCTCGCAGAGGAAGAGGTCGGCGTCGCGGGCAGCATCGACAAGCGCGGGGGTCGGGCAGGTATCGCCGGAGTAAGTAATGGTCTTACCGGTCTTCGCATGCTCCATGCGCAGCGAATACGTCTCCACTGGGTGGATCACCTTAAAGGGTGTCATATAGACGTCATCGATGAGCTGACTTTCACGGTCTATCCACGGGGAAAGGCGAAGGTATCCGACATATCGTCGACGCCATCGACCTCGTCGGAGGAAAGACGACCCAAATGCTGTGGCGTATATGACGGCCCAAGGCAAAAATTGCGCGAAGGCGCAGGCGCCGTGGGATGGAAGCGACGCCAGACCATCAACGAGGGAAAGTCCATGCAGTGGTCGGCGTGAAGATGGCTAAATGCGACATGCGCATTGCAGGGGTCTTGGGCTTCTTGTAGGCGCGCCAAAGTTCCAGGACCCATATCCATCACGATTGATGGCGCATCAGGAAAGGACACCAGATACCCAGAGGCGGCGTTTCCCGGGACTGGGACGGAGCCGGAACAGCCAAGAATCGTCAGCTTCATGTGTCCAATAGTTCCACGAAACCTTCCCGATTGCTGGGATTGGGGTGAAAAAGACGTGAAACCGTGTCACGCGCGGTAGGTCACAATTGCGGGCCTAAGAAGCGGGAAGCCAAACGCGAAAAGGTCTCTGGGTCACCGGTTGATTCGAATTTACGGATCGGAGTGGCGTCTTCCGGCGCCAGCATGTCGGTTTCAGTAAGGATACGCATCACGTCCTTGGCCGTTTCTTCTGCAGAGGAAACGAGGGTGACGGACTCACCCATAGCCAACTGGATGACGCCAGTGAGCAGTGGGTAATGTGTGCAGCCGAGCACCAGGGTGTCGACGCCCGCGGACTGCAGCGGTGCGAGGTAGCCCTCAGCGACGCCGAGGATCTGGCGGCCGGCAGTAATCCCCCGTTCTACAAAACCTACAAAGTCCGGACACGCCACCGCATGCGCCTCGACGTGTGGGTTGACAGCGAAAAGGTCTTGATAGGCACCAGAGTTCACGGTGCCCTCAGTACCGATAACGCCGATTTTGCCATTGCGCGTAGTAGCGATGGCGCGTCGGACTGCCGGGCGGATGACCTCAACAACCGGGATGTCATAGCGCTCGCGAGCATCGTGCAAGAAGGCCGCCGTGGCGGTATTGCAAGCGATGACGATCATCTTGCAGCCGCGTTCTACGAGTTCATCTGCAATGGCGGTAGATAGCTCGCGCACCTCAGCGATGGGACGCGGGCCGTACGGCGAATGCGCAGTATCTCCAATGTAGATGATGGACTCGTTGGGCAGCTGCTCAATGATCGTTCGCGCAACCGTGAGTCCGCCCACGCCGGAATCGAAAATACCGATCGGGGATGCAGCGGATGCCATTTACTTCTTCGCCACCTTCACTGGGTCGTCGGAAGTGATAATCATACCCGCAGCGATACCACCGATCGCGCCGAAGAGGTGCCCTTGCCACGAGACTCCCTCATAGACCGGCAGCACGCCCCACACCAAGCCCGAATAAGCAAAACCGAGGAATACGCCCAATGCCGTTTGGGCGAAAGAACGGTTAAACAGGCCACGTACGATGAGATAGCTCAGCCAGCCATAAACCAAAGAAGAAGCACCGATGTGCGAGGTACCAGGCCCGCCGAGGAGCCAAGTGCCAATGCCGGCAATCAGCACCGTGATGATCGTGACCTCCCACCAGGCTTTCCGGCCAGAAAGACCAATGAGGAAGCAAAAGATAGCGCCCGGCACCGAATTGCCGATGAGATGCTCAAAGTTCGCGTGCAGCAACGGCGCCGTAAAGATGCCCCAGATACCGTTGAAATCCAACGGGTGGATGCCGTAGTTGGCCAAGTTGCCATTAAAAAGCACGTAGTTGACCAACTGCACGGCCCATTCCACAATCAAAAAGGCCACGGCAATCCCCAGGCCTGTGCGGATGCGCCCGCCGCGCGTGTAATTTTTTGAATCGCCACGATTTTTCAAAACGGTAGAACGCGAGGAATCACCTGAAGTCATAATGGCAATAACTTTAGTCCAGCATAGAGCTATAAGCCTCTAAGCCCAGGCCAGGGGCCGCTTTCACGATTGCCTCGACGATCGCTCGTTCGACAACCTCCGCCGCAGCATCGCACAGCGCCGCTTGCGTCGCGGTATCAACCCCACCGTTTTCTGTGGCAGTCGACAGCGCGAAAAGCGTGTCCCCGTCCAACGGCGAATGCGCCGGGCGCACTGCCCGAGCGATACCGTCATGTCCCACCATGGCCAAGCGCTTGGCTTGAGCCTTGGTCACCGGGGCGTCGCAAAACACTGCCCCAATCGTGGTGTTGAGCTTGGACTCCGCGGGGTGCTGCAGCTGGCTGAAACGCGCGACGTCGATAGGCGCGGCATGCGGTGCACCAAACAGGCGCCCAGTCTCTGCGTCCACAACGTTGCCCACGGGGTTCGCTACCACCAGGGCGCCAACCGTAAACTGCCCCATCGGCGTGCGCACCTGCTGCTCCGTCAAGCCCAAACCGCCGCGGAGCTTGCCAGCAGTAGCGCCCACACCAGCGCCTACGCTGCCCGTCGAATCATCATGTTCCGCAATAGCGCGCCGCACCGCCTCCGCACCATCAGATGCTGTGGGGCACTCAGCACCAACAAGGAGATCGAAAATCACCGCCGCCGGCACAATCGGCACACGCGGACCAGGCTTGTCCTCACCCAGCACCGGGAAACCGATGCCTTGGGAAGCTAGCTCGTTCATCACGCCGTCGGCAGCCGCGAGCCCAAACGCAGAACCGCCAGCCAAAGTGATGGCATGCACGCGCTCAACGGTGTTGTGTGGCTCGAGGAGATCCGTCTCCCGCGTGCCTGGGCCGCCGCCACGAACGTCGACGCTCGCGAGCGCGCCTTCAGCGCCGCAATACAAAACCGTGACGCCAGTGTCATGCCTGCTGACATGGCCAATGGAGATAAGCGCCAT
This sequence comes from Corynebacterium sp. HMSC071F07, assembly GCF_001810285.1. Classification (NCBI taxonomy): domain Bacteria; kingdom Bacillati; phylum Actinomycetota; class Actinomycetes; order Mycobacteriales; family Corynebacteriaceae; genus Corynebacterium; species Corynebacterium sp. HMSC071F07. Next base: position 26,706 of record NZ_KV800708.1, on the reverse strand, counting down.
GATTTAGCCCATCAACACCTGCAGCAGAGAATCCTGGCAATAAGCCAACCATTCCACGAGCATGTCGCGGTCCTCGCTCATCGATTCCTCTGGGACATCGCCTGCAGCCACAAACAAACGCAGATCGTTCAAACCCGCAAGGAAGGCATGCGCTTCTTCCTCGCTGATAGTGACCTCCACGCCGCCCGTCGGCCCCAACGCAGTGTTAATAACCTGCAGGTTCTTCAGCTTTGCGCGCGCAATGTCATTTTCATGCAAAGAACGCAAAAGAGAGTTATCGCCTTCGTATTCCTCATCCCCCGGCTTCTCAAAGTCAGGGAAAAGACGAGCCAAGGAAGGGTCTTCCGGCGCCTCCGTATGCCCAGTTGGCATATCCAGCATCTGCGCAAGCTCATCCTGCGGGGCAGACTGAGCACGGGCAATAATCGCCTCAGAGACAGTAGAGGTGAGGTCACCTAAAACCTCGCGCTCCATCGGCTCCAAAATGGTGGTGTAACGCGCCGCGCGCATCAGCGACTTCTTCTTTTTCCAAGCTTGCATCTGACTGTGCCTTCCTAGCCTGCCTGCTGCATCGTGGCCCACAGACCAGCAATCTGCAGCTTCTTTACGTCTGCCTCGACTTTGTCGCGCTCGCCCGTCGATACCGCAGCCTTGCCTTCAGTATGGACCTGCATCATCAGCTCGTTTGCGCGCTTTTTGTCGTAGCCCAAAACCGTCTGGAAGACGTAGGAAACGTAGCTCATCAGATTGACTGGGTCGTCCCAAACGATGCACATCCAAGGGAGGTTTTCGCTGGTTGCAACATCGACTTCGATGGCCTCATCTAATTCCGGAGTGGCCATGGGCGACCCCAGGCGGACAGAACCACCAGGTAGAGCAAAGTGCGCATTCATGCCTTCTACCCTATCGAAATTTCTACACATACATTAAAAGATTAAAGGAGTAATCGCTGCTAAGAAGTTGGCCGCTAGGTACCATTTCCGATGTGACTAACATCGCCGAACATACTTTTCCCTCCGACCCTGACCGCTCCACAGCGCTGCTGACCGATAAGTACGAGCTGACCATGCTCCAAGCAGCGCTCAAAGACGGTTCCGCGCACCGCCAGGTGACCTGCGAAGTTTTTGCCCGCCGTCTGCCCAATGAGCGGCGTTATGGCGTGGTCGCCGGCACTGAGCGTGTGCTACGTGCGGTTCGAGACTTCCAGTTCACCGCCCAGCAGCTGGCGCAGATGGACTTTCTCGATGAGCAGACCAAAGAATACCTGCGCAACTACCGCTTTTCCGGTCACATCGACGGCTACCGCGAGGGTGAGATTTATTTCCCTAACACTCCCCTGCTTACCGTTCGGGGCACCTTCGGCGAGTGCCTAATCCTAGAGACCGTCATCCTGTCGATCATGAACTCCGACTCGGCAGTGGCGTCGGCAGCCTCGCGAATGGTTACCGCTGCAGATGGGCGCCCCATCATTGAAATGGGCTCCCGCCGCACCCACGAATATGCCGCAGTCACCGCTGCCCGCGCCGCCTACCTGGCGGGCTTCAACGCCACCTCGAATCTGGAAGCCGGATACCGCTACGACATACCCGTCTCTGGCACCGCTGCCCACGCTTGGACGCTAGCGCACGTCAACGAGGATGGCTCACACAATGAGGAAGCAGCGTTTCGCTCCCAGATTGATACGCTCGGAGTTGATACCACCCTCTTGGTCGATACCTATGACATCACCAAGGGTGTCGAAACCGCAGTGAAAGTAGCCGGCCCACAGTTGGGCGGAGTACGTATCGATTCCGGCGATCTCGGCCCAGTTACCCGCCGCGTGCGCAAACAACTCGACGACCTAGGCAACCACAACACCAAGATTGTGGTCTCCTCCGACCTCGACGAGTTCGCCATCGCGGGCCTACGTGGCGATCCGGTTGACGTCTACGGCGTGGGTACCTCCGTCGTTACCGGCTCCGGCGCGCCAACTGCCGGCATGGTCTACAAGGTCGTTGAAGTAGAGGGCCATCCGGTGGCAAAGCGTTCTTCTTCGAAGCAATCGCAAGGCGGCGCCAAGCGTGCTTTGCGCACCTACCGCTCCACAGGTGTCGCGGTCGAGGAGATTGTGCTGCCTTTCGACGCCGCGGATCCTGACACTGGCACTCTTTCCACCCGTGAGATGACAGTCCCGCTAATGCGTGACGGAGAGATTGTCGAGGGACTACCCAACCTGCACCAGGCCCGCGAATATCGTGCCCAAGCGATTACCACCCTGCCGTGGGAAGGCCTTGCGCTTACTCGCGATGAGCCGGCAGTTCCGACCCGCCTGGTGGGATTTCCCGAGCACTCCTAACCCCGCTGGCAAAGCCACAGCTGAGTTGCGAAAACTGCGATAAACGTAGCACAGCTGTGGATAACTTTGTTGACGAATAAACGAAGCTGACCGGGCGGCTAGGCACCAGACTAGACCGGCCGAGAGTTATCCACAGGCAGAAAATTGCCTCTTGTTTTGTCTTCTTGGCAGCCCCTACTGTCAGGGCTATGACAACCACGCACCCACCGCTTATCGCAGCGTTGCGGCTCGACGTCACCAGCCTAGAGCCCATCGCTGGTCTAGACGTCCGCGCTCTCACGCGCATGGGTGTAAGCCGTGTCGATGCAACCATGGCCGTGCGCCTCGCCGAGGTTTATTACGGAAAGACTCATGCCACACGCCTTCAGGCCGCAGCCCGCACAAATGCTCAATCCCAAGGCCATAGCCTGCGCATTCTAGAGAAGATCGAGGGAAAACTAACGAAGGTACGCAACTCCTGGCAGATACGCGCTCGCCTCTGTGCCACACCGGAGCATCTTATCGACGCCACCGCCCGCAAACTCATCAAGAAGCCACCGCGGAAACCACGCGCCAGCTTTTCCCACGGCGCGAACGGATGGATGCGGCTGGCCATTACCACCGACAAACCTTGGCTGAAGGATGCTCTCCAGCGGATCACCGGCCTTAGCGATTCCGTTACCCCTAGTGAGTCGGCAATCCTAAGAGGCTTCGAAAGATTAGGGCGGGTGAGGCCTCGCTTAGCGACGTCGCTCTTGCCCCAGCACGTGTAGCCAACGTCATCATTACGCTCGACGAACTCACCCAAATCGCACAAGGCGCTGGCGAAGAAATACAGCTGCGAGCAACCGACGGTACGGTGCGCAACGGCGCCGATTTTGTCACTGAACGCTTAGCCCAGCAGGGGCTTGCAACCCTCGTTCATCCGCGGCACGGGCCAGTTAATCAGTATCGTATGCAGCGTTTTGCCAATGCGAAACAAAGGGACATGGCGCTTTCGACATTTCCACAATGCGCGCATCCCGGATGTACGATTCCCGGCACAGACTGCCAGGTTGACCACATCACCCCTTGGAAGTCGGGAGGCGAAACAAATGCCGGAAACCTATTGCCCTTGTGTCGTTACCACAACGGCCTGAAAGCAGAACATGCTACCTATCGGCGAACTAAACAAGGCGTCATGTTCATCCCGCCTTTCGCTGACCCCATCGCGTGCCGAGTTGATTAGCCCTAGCCTTTCAAGATTAGCCTTAGCCTTTCAAGGACAGCTCGAAAGGCCAATTCGGCATGCCTTCAGCATTGCTCCGGCATTGCTGCGGTTGGCTAAGCCTCTGGGTTCTTACTTAGTGTGGCAAGTAGCTAGACTGTGTCGAGTGAGCAACCAGCCTTTGAATCAAACCACGGAACTGCTCCTCGATACTGCCGTCGAAGCGCTCGGCGGCGCGCGGCGTGATGGCCAGATGAAGATGGCAAATGCAGTCACGCGCGCGCTCGAGTCAGAGCGCCATCTTGCGGTGCAGGCTGGCACCGGTACGGGCAAGTCGCTGGCTTATCTGGTTCCGGCGATCAGGCATGCACAGAACTCCGGGCACACCGTCATCGTCTCAACTGCTACCTTGGCGCTGCAGCGTCAGCTTGTTGAGCGTGACCTTCCGCGATTGGTCGACGCTCTGGAAGCGGTAATGGAAGTTAAGCCCACATTCGCAATCATGAAGGGCCGTTCCAACTACCTCTGCATGAACAAGGTGGCGCGAGCCGAGGAATTGGCGGCGGAAGATGCCCTGATGGAAGAACAAGAAGTCTCCCGAATGGGCCGGCATATTCAGCGCATCTATGAGTGGGCGGATGAGACCGAATCGGGTGACCGCGACGACCTTGATCCTGGCGTCCCCGACTTAGCTTGGCGCCAAGTTTCTGTCACTTCTGCCGAATGCCTCGGCGCATCGCGTTGCCCGCACGGTGAGGAATGCTTTGCTGAGGCGGCGCGTCGAAAAGCAGCGGATGTCAACATCGTGGTGACGAACCACGCCCTGCTTGCCATCGATGCGGTATCGGATATCAATATTCTCCCCGAGCACGAAGTTGTAATCATCGATGAGGCCCACGAACTCGATGGGCGTATCACCTCGGTGTCTACTGCGGAAATCACCGGTCGTGCAATCAAGATGGCGGCTAACCGTGCTAAGTCTCTTGGCGCGCAAGGCAAAGACCAGAGGCTTTCGCAGATGGCCGATGAATTCGTGATGCTTCTAGGCGAGTTTCCGCCCGGCCGCTGGATCGATATGCCGGACAATGCCAAGCAACAGCTGACCGCGCTGGGCGATACTCTACGCGATTGCAAGGAAGCCATCGCTCGCGCGCCTGAAGGTGAGCAGACAAACGATCCAGAAACCTTCGCCGAACGCCAGAACTTGGCCAATCACTTGGTCACTATGTCCGAGGCAGTTGCCCGTATTCTGGATGTCTTCGCCACTGGTGATCCTTCCGCGCAGGAAGACGTGGTGTGGGTAGAGCGCGATGAGCGTTCGATGATCGATACGTTGGCTGTCGCTCCCTTGTCCATCGCTGGCATGCTCCACGAGAAACTCTTCGGCGAACAGACTGTTGTGCTTACCTCGGCAACCCTTGCGCTCGGTGGCCGCTTCGATGCCATGGCCGCGCAATGGGGCATGCCGAAAGGAACGTGGGACTCCCTCGATGCGGGCACTCCTTTTAACCCCGCCGAGAAGGGAATCCTTTACGTAGCCAAGCACTTGCCACAGCCAGGCCGCGATGGGCTCGCTACAGAGACACTCGAGGAAATGCGTGAGCTCATCATGGCCGCAGGCGGCCGGACCCTCGGGTTATTCTCCTCGCGGCGCGCTGCTGAACAGGCAGCGCAGGAGCTCAAAGCGAAGCTGCCTTTTGATATTTATGTCCAAGGCGAAGACTCGATTGGAGCGCTTGTCGACAAATTCAGCAAGAACGAAAACTCTTGCCTCTTCGGTACGCTCACGCTCTGGCAGGGCGTCGACGTGCCGGGGCCTTCCTGCTCACTCGTGCTGATTGACCGCATCCCCTTCCCCCGCCCCGATAATCCCCTCATGCAAGCGCGTACCGAGGCCGCGCAGGCAGCAGGGCGCAGTGGGTTCATGGAGGTATCTGCAACTCATGCGGCACTGCTCATGGCACAGGGAGCTGGACGGTTATTGCGCTCGATCAATGACCGCGGTGTCGTCGCAGTCTTGGATAGCCGCCTCGAAACCAAACGCTACGGCGGATTCCTGAAAGCATCCATGCCGCGTTTTTGGACAACAACCGATTCCGAGACGGTAAAGGCAGCGCTTAAACGGCTCGTGGCAGCGCACACACAGTAGCAGAGTCAGGGGCGACCTCGGTAAAGCCGGCGTCGCGGATGATGACGGCTTCAGGTCGCGCGCAGGCTTCTTGGAAGTCGGCGTGGCTTACCTCGCGTACTGAAAGCGCGAAGTCGCGCTCAGCCCACGCCCGCGCCTCGTCGAGGCTCATTGCCGCCGCAAGCATCATCGACCCATGCCCCACCTGGGCGGCAGCCTTACCTGCCGACATTCCCAGCGACGCATCGACGTAGATAACTGGTGTATCCGGTACTGCCGGGCCTGGTTCGTCATACTCTAGGTCGGTATGGCCGATTTGTAGTTTCCGGATAGCCGGTTCAACATCAGCGACCGCAGAAGGCACAAAAGCACGAGCACGATCGCTAACGGTTACGCCAGGTAGCTGTTGGACATCGCTCCATGCTTTGTTCCGCGCACGGCGTGCGACCTTGCGGATGCGGTGTCCATACCACTGCGCGAGCGCTTCGGCGAAAGCACCATCCTCGCCTGCTCGCTCGTCGAGGCATACCGCCACGACTGCCTGGGCTGCGGCCTCAAGGACCTCAGTTCGGCTCGGAACGGGCTGCTTTGGGATATGCAACGCAATCTGCATTGCTTGAACGGTTTCTGGCTTTGCAGGATCTTCTGGGTCGTCACGCCAGTTGCGCGAGTCCATGGCGCTCACCAGACGTGCATGTGCAACATCAAAGCTAGTCAATTGCAATCTCCTCTGCGGGCACCCCAAGAATCTGGAGAATTTCGTCCATATACGGATGATTGACGGAAGCATCAGCGACTTCTTTAAGCGCAGGTTTCGCATTGAACGCGATTCCGAGGCCCGCAGCAGTGATCATATCGATGTCATTAGCGCCATCCCCAACTGCGACTGTTTGGCTCATCAGGAGACCTGAGTCCGCGGCGAACTCGCGAAGGAATTCTTCCTTCGCCTTTCGGTCGACGACCTTGCCGATAACACGGCCGGTGAGCTTTCCGTCGACGATCTCCAGGGTATTAGCGCGCACATAGTCAAGCTCCAGTTCCTTGGCAAGGCTTTCCAGCACTTGGATAAATCCGCCGGAGACTACAGCAGTGCGATACCCCATCCGCTTTAGGGTTCGCACGGTTGTCCGCGCTCCTGGGGTAAGCTCCAACTGCTGAGCAACTTCGTCGACTACTGCCACGTCCAAGCCAGCCAAAGTAGCTACACGCTCACGAAGAGACTGCTCAAAATCGAGCTCGCCCCGCATTGCCCTTTCGGTTACTGCAGCGACTTCTGCTTCTTTGCCTGCGTGAGCGGCCAACATTTCGATGACCTCTCCTGTGATAAGAGTGGAATCGCAATCGAAGCACACGAGGCGCTTTGCCCTACGCTGCAGGCCCGCTCTCTCGATCGCGATGTCAACGCCAAGCTCATTCGACAACTGCGCCAAAGCTGCACGGACTGGATCGGCAGAGCCTTCCAAGCTAATGAATAGTTCGAATCCTAAAAGCGGGGAAGTCGACAACCCGCGAATGCGATCGATATTCGCATCGAAGTTTGCCAGGCACTGAGCAAGTGATGACATAGTCTGGGCTGATAACTGCTCCCCCAGAATCACCACCGAGTGAGTCGAGCGCGGGCGGGAGCCGGACTCTGCCTCTTCTACAGACAGAGTCACCTGTTGGTTATAGATACTCAACGTATTGCGCAGACCATGTTCCAGTTGCGGCAATCTTTCGCCAGCAACACGGACATAGGCCGAAAGCGAGATGCGGCCCGAAAAGATGGCTTGCTCGACATCGACAAGCTCCGCGCTATGCGAAGAGAGCACTCGGAAGAATGCCGCCGATACGCCAGGCTTATCGGGGCCGGAAGTCGTAATCACCGCGAAGGTATCACACGCGGGAACCTTTACGTTGTCAGCTTGATAATCCACTCGGTTAGTATCCCACGCGAATCGATGGAAATGGGAGTAATCGCCAAGCATTTGACTTGGATAGTGCCTTGAACGCACAAAACCGCCTCCCCCGTTGCAAGTACAGTTGGGGAGGCGGTTGTCAGGAGTAAAGCGGCTAGCTCTAGTGCTTAACAGTCAGTGCTAAAAGCTCTAGTGGTGGCCGACGTGCGCTTCCTCGCGCATGCGCTTAACCATGTGCGGGTAGTGCAGCTCGAAGGCCGGACGCTCAGAGCGGATACGCGGCAGGGAAACGAAGTTGTGGCGCGGCGGCGGGCAGGAGGTAGCCCACTCGAGGGAGTTACCGTAGCCCCAAGGGTCATCAACGGTAACGATCTCGCCGTAGCGCCAGGACTTGAAGACGTTCCAAACCAGCGGGATAACGGAAGCACCGAGGACAAAGGAGAAGATCGTGGAGATCTGGTTGTAGACGGTGAAGCCATCAGACTCGAGGTAGTCAGCGTAGCGACGTGGCATACCCATGTTGCCCACCCAGTGCTGGACAAGGAAGGTGCCGTGGAAGCCGATGAAGGTCAGCCAGAAGTGAATCTTGCCGAGGCGCTCGTCGAGCATGCGGCCGGTCATCTTCGGGAACCAGAAGTACAGACCTGCGAACGCGGAGAACACAACCGTACCGAACAGGGTGTAGTGGAAGTGCGCAATCAGGAAGTAGGACTCAGCAAGGTGGAAGTCCAGTGCCGGGGAAGCGAGCATAACGCCGGTCATACCGCCGAAGAGGAAGGTGGACATGAAGCCCATAGCGAAGATCATCGGGGTATCCCAGGTGATGTGGCCCTTCCACATGGTGCCTACCCAGTTGAAGAACTTAACGCCGGTCGGAACCGCGATGAGGAAGGTCATGAAGGAGAAGAACGGCAGCAGGATAGCGCCGGTAACGAACATGTGGTGCGCCCACACAGCCATGGACAGGGAGCCGATGGCCAGAACCGCGAACACCAGGCCGATGTAGCCAAAGACTGGCTTACGGGAGAAGACCGGAACGACCTCGGAGATAACGCCGAAGAACGGAAGCGCCAAGACGTAAACCTCAGGGTGGCCGAAGAACCAGAAGAGGTGCTGCCACAGGATAGCGCCGCCGTTAGCGGAGTCGTAGATGTGGCCGCCGAGCTTGCGGTCGTACAAGATGCCCAGTGCTGCAGAGGTCAGCAGCGGGAAGATCATCAGAACAATGACGGAAGCAGTGAAGATACACCAGGTGAATACCGGCAGGCGGAACATGGTCATGCCAGGCGCACGCAGGGTGAGGATGGTGGTGATCATGTTGACTGCGGAAGCAATGGTGCCAACACCGGTAGCGCCAACACCGACAATCCACATGTCGGCACCGATGCCTGGGGTGTGGACGGCGTCGGCAAGCGGGACGTACATGGTCCAGCCGAAGTCAGCTGCACCGCCCGGGGTGACAAAGCCCAGCAGCATAACGATGCCGCCAGTCAGGGTGATCCAGAAGCCAAATGCGTTCAGACGTGGGAAGGCAACGTCCGGCGCGCCAATCTGCAGCGGCAGGATGTAGTTACCGAAACCCCACACAACGGGAGTAGCGAACAGCAGCAGCATCACAGTGCCGTGCATAGTGAACAGCTGGTTGAACTGCTCGTTGGACAGGAACTGCAGACCCGGGCTGAAAAGCTCAGCACGAATCAACAGGGCCATGAAGCCACCGAGGAAGAAGAAGCTGAAGGACATGATCAAGTACATGATGCCCAGCTGCTTGTGGTCGGTGGTGGTGAGCATTACCCAAGCCTTAGAGCCGGTCTTGGCATTGCCAGTCGGCTCTGGACGAGTTGGCGCGACGTAATCGTCGAGCCTTGGCGCCACAGCGGTCATTAATTTCCTCCTGAAGAACAAGTGTCGTGCACGCCAAAGCCTCAAAATAAGACCTAGCGCCACAACACCTAGGTTTACTCGACTTATATTAGGGGACTTCGCTGTGAAATTTCCAGCTTTCCCCAATGGCCATAGAAGCTAGTTAACCCCGTTTTTAGGCAGTATTTTTCGAAAATTCCCAGCACGACGGCCACCGGCCGAAAACCTGCCCCAAAACCATTGCACTTCTGCGTGATTCTCGCCACAGGATTTTGCGGTTGCCTGGCGTTAAAACAACGAAACGCACCCCCTAAGGTAATCAACCGGAAGATTGATTAATCCTTGGAAGTGCGCGTGGCTCCCAACGCTCAACAGTCGCTGTTAAAAATGCGACTCAAGAGAGGGAGGTGGCAGCCGAGCTGGCGGAACGAGTTAGAAGTCCCAGTCCTCATCGGTGGTGTCTTCTGCCTTACCAATGACGTAAGAGGAACCAGAGCCAGAGAAGAAGTCATGGTTCTCGTCCGCGTTCGGAGACAACGAAGACAAGATGGCCGGGGAAACCCGGGTCTCGTCCGCCGGGAACAGCCCCTCGAAGCCGAGGTTGTTCAGCGCCTTGTTGGCGTTGTATCGCAGGAAGCGCTTGACGTCTTCGGTCCAGCCGAGCTCGTCGTAAAGATCTTCCGTGTAGTCAATCTCGTTGTCGTAGAGATCGTAAAGTAGATCGAAAGTGTATTCCTTAATCTCTGCCTGCTCCGCTTCAGAAAGCTCGTTGTAGCCATTCTGGAACTTGTAGCCAATGTAGTAGCCGTGAACTGCTTCATCGCGGATAATCAGGCGGATGATGTCCGCGGTGTTAGTAAGCTTAGCGCGGGAAGAGAAGTACATCGGCAAATAGAAACCGGAGTAGAAGAGGAAGGACTCGAGCAAAGTGGAGGCGACCTTCTTCTTCAGCGGATCGGCGCCCTTGTAGTAGGACATGACGATCTTGGCCTTGCGCTGAAGATTCTCGTTTTCCTCAGACCAACGGAATGCATCGTTGATCATCGGAGTGGAAGCCAGCGTCATAAAGATGTTTGAGTAGGACTTCGCGTGAACCGACTCCATGAAAGCGATGTTGGTGTAGACGGCTTCCTCGTGCGGAGTCTTTGCATCTGGCAGCAAAGAGACAGCACCAACGGTGCCCTGAATGGTGTCGAGGAGAGTAAGACCCGCGAAGACACGCATGGTGGTCTGCTGCTCGTGCTCAGTCAAGGTCTTCCAAGACTGCAAGTCGTTGGAAACAGGCACCTTCTCTGGCAACCAGAAGTTGCCGGTAAGACGGTCCCAGACCTCGGAATCTTTATCGTCTGGAACGGTATTCCAGTTAATAGCCTTCACAGGCTCTGCGTGGCTAGCGATGTACTCGTCATACTCGTGCGACACGGTCAGACTCCACCTTCTTCTTAAACGGAATTCATCTTGGGCTAACTGCGGTTAACCATTCTCCAACGAGCGTACCACCCTAGGCCCGGCCAACGATGAGCGCTGCAGCTTTAGAAAGCGGCCTAAACGGCGGTCTCAAATGCGGCCTAACAAGTAGTCTCAAGGTCGGAATCAAAGACTGCCTAATCTGAGCTTTAGAAAAGCCGGGAAATACAACTTTGGTGCGTACCCCGAAAGTTTAGAGGTTGAACGCAATTCAAAAACTATTGCACGCATTGAAAGCGTTCGATTCGGCAATCGCTTAAGATGTATTTACGTTTCAAGATTGGCTTATGGATGCCGGCAATTATTCTCTTTCAGCTTTGTCTCGTGCACTCTCAAACTGCGGTCTCATAAAAGGAGGAGCCCCTACAGTGACCAGCACCAGCGAGTCTCCTACTCCCCTGCTCAATACTGTTCTGGACGAAATCGGCGCAGAAATAGTGAGCGGCGCCATTGAAACTGGCCAGCGCTTCACCTTGCAAGATATCTGCGTTCGTTTCGACATTTCGCGCACCGTTGCCCGCGAGGCCATGCGCGCTCTGGAGCAGCTAGGCATGGTTTCTTCCTCACGGCGCGTCGGTATTACGGTTCTGTCGTTGAGCGAGTGGTCAGTATTCGATCAATCGATTATTGACTGGCGCCTAGCTTGCGAGGCCTCCCAGAAAAAGCAGCTCAATTCTCTCAATCAGCTCCGCCTTGCCATCGAACCGATCGCCGCAAGGATGGCCGCCACGGAAGCAACGGAAGAGGAAAGAGAAGAAATCCTGGAGCCCGCAAAGCGTCTCCACGAGTTGGAGATGAAGCCTTCCCGCCGAGTTGGCGAAGAGCTAGCTACGGATCTGCGCTTCCACAGTATGGTGCTGCACGCTTCGGGCAACGAGATGTTCGCGGCGCTTACCCCTTCCCTACTCTCAATGCTCAAAGGAAAGTCAGTTTTCGGTTCGGAAAAGCGCAACCCCATCGCCGGCACCGCCCACTTGCATCAAGAGTTGGCGCGCGCAATCGCGGAGCAACGCCCAGACGATGCGGAGAATATCGCGCGGGCCATCCTGGACGAGGCCCGCGCAAGCGCCGGAGCGAAGGCTTAAAAGGCTCCTTTGCGCCAAGCAAGGGGAAAGAAGCAAACAAGCAAGGCGAAAAGAGCGAAACAAACACAAGAACAAAAGTAGAGCCCTCACCCGTTAAGGTGAGGGCTCTTTGCAGTTAGAGCATGCAGGAAACGCAGCCTTCGACTTCGGTTCCTTCAAGCGCCATCTGACGAAGGCGGATGTAGTACAAGGTCTTGATGCCCTTGCGCCATGCGTAAATCTGCGCCCTGTTGATATCGCGGGTGGTGGCGGTGTCCTTGAAGAACAAGGTCAGGGACAAGCCCTGATCCACGTACTTGGTGGCGGCAGCGTAGGTATCGATGATCTTTTCGTAGCCGATCTCGTAGGAGTCCTTGAAGTACTCCAGATTGTCGTTGTCCATGTGCGGCGCCGGGTAGTAGACGCGGCCAATCTTGCCTTCCTTACGGATTTCGATCTTCGACGCAATTGGGTGAATCGAAGAGGTCGAGTTGTTGATATAAGAAATGGAGCCTGTCGGCGGCACTGCTTGTAGGTTGCGGTTGTAGAGGCCATGCTTGGCGACGTCCGCCTTCAGCGCAGCCCAGTCTTCCGCAGTTGGGGTGTGGATAGACGAGGCGTCGAAAAGCTCCTGCACACGTGCGGTGCGTGGGGCGAACTCGGCTGGGTCATAACGATCGAAGAACTCGCCAGAGGCGTACTCAGACTGCGGGAACTCGGAGAAGTACTCGCCGCGCTCGCGGGCAATCTTGTTGGAAGCACGCAGAGCAGCGTAGAGGACCGCGGCGAAGTAGGCGTTGGTGAAGTCCAGCGCTTCCTCGGAGCCGTACTCGATGTGCTCGCGGCCGAAGAAACCGTGGAGGTTCATCTGGCCAAGGCCGATGGCGTGGGAATCATCGTTGCCCTTGCGCACGGAAGGTACAGAGTTGATGGCGGTCTTGTCGGCCACGGCGGTAAGGCCGCGGATGGCGGTCTCGACGGTCAAAGCGAAGTCTGGGGAATCCATGGTGGTGGCGATATTCAGCGAACCAAGGTTGCAGGAGATATCGGAGCCCATGGTCTCGTAGCTGAGATCGTCGGCAAATACGGACGGAGAGTTGACCTGCAGGATTTCCGAGCAGAGGTTGGACATGTTGATGCGACCGGTCTTGACCGGGTTCGCGTTATTTACGGTGTCCTCGAACATGATGTACGGGTAACCGGATTCAAACTGCAGCTCGGCGATGGTCTGGAAGAAGTGGCGGGCGTTGACCTTCTTCTTGCGAATGCGTGGGTCCTCGACCATCTCTTCGTAGTGCTCGGTGATGGAGATGTCACCGAAGGCCTTGCCGTAGACGCGCTCGACGTCGTATGGCGAGAACAGGTACATATCGTCGTTCTTCTTGGCCAGCTCGAAGGTGATGTCCGGGATGACGACACCCAGGGAGAGGGTCTTGATACGAATCTTCTCGTCGGCGTTTTCACGCTTGGTGTCGAGGAAGTTCATGATGTCTGGGTGGTGCGCATTGAGGTAGACGGCACCTGCGCCCTGACGCGCACCCAACTGGTTTGCGTAGGAGAAGGAATCCTCCAACAGCTTCATGACTGGGATAACGCCGGAGGACTGGTTCTCGATGTGCTTGATCGGAGCGCCGGCCTCGCGGATGTTGGACAGTAAGAGTGCCACGCCGCCGCCGCGCTTGGAAAGCTGTAGCGCAGAGTTAATGGAACGGCCGATGGACTCCATGTTGTCCTCGATACGCAGGAGGAAACAGGAAACGAGCTCGCCGCGCTGCGCCTTGCCAGCGTTGAGGAAGGTCGGGGTTGCCGGCTGGAAGCGGCCGGTCATGATTTCGTCGACGAGGGGCTCAGCGATGGTGGTGTCACCGTCTGCCAAGAACAGAGCTGTCATAGAAACGCGGTCCTCGAAGCGCTCGAGGTAACGGCGGCCGTCAAAAGTCTTGAGCGTATAAGAGGTGTAATACTTGTACGCACCCAAGAAGGACTTGAAGCGGAATTTATAGGAATAAGCGCGCTTGAATAGGGACTTGATGAAGTCAAAGTCGTACTGCTCGAGCAGAGCTGGCTCGTAGTACTTGTTTTCCACCAGGTAACGCATCTTTTCTTCCAAGTCGTGGAAGTAGACCGTGTTCTGGTTGACATGCTGCAGGAAGAACTGGTTGGCAGCCTCGTGGTCCTTATCGAACTGAATCTTGCCCTCTTCGTCGTAAAGGTTCAGCAAGGCATTCAGAGCGTGGTAATCAAGCTGTTCTTCTGGCTTCACTGGTTCGGCTACGGTCTTGCCCAATTGCGTTGTCACGGCTTTTGGAGCCTTCCTTTGCTTGGCAGCGCATGTCTTACGCCGCGGTGAGAAACGGTTTAGAAAAATATGTAAGGTAACTGCGCATTGCACAGTTACCTATTTTTATAAGTTTAGGCAGCGGCTTCCAGCCCTAGGGCCGTTGCGTTCGCCAGCAGGCCTTCCCTGCAAATCTTAACGTCTTCATCGGTACCAAGTAACTCGAAGCGATAAACGTAGGGCACCTTGCACTTGGCGGAGATTACGTCTCCGGCCTTGCCAAAGTCTGCGCCGAAGTTACTGTTTCCGCCGGAGATAACCGCGCGGATGAGGCCGCGGTTGTGCTCATTGTTGAGAAAACGAATGACTTGCCCCGGAACAGGGCGAGAGTTCTCGCGGCTAACAGAGGCCCCTCCCCCGTAGGTGGGGCAGACAAGAACATAAGGCTCATTCACAATGAGCGGCTCATCATTCTTACGCAGTGGGATGCGGGCGCTTGGCAGGCCCAGCTTGTCAACGAAACGGCGGGTATTTTCCGTTGCGGAGGAAAAATACACAACCAACATTGCTATAAGCCCTGCCCCGTTTAAGCGGTGGCGCTTAGAGCGGCCAGCTCCTTGATGCGCTCTGGGCGGAAGCCAGACCAGTGCTCACCATTGGCCTCAACGACCGGCGCCTGCACGTACCCCAGTGCCATGACGTAGTCACGAGCATCATCATCAAGGGTGACGTCTACAGAGGTGTATTCAAGGCCAGCACGGTCGAGGGCCTTCTTAGTAGCGTTGCACTGGACGCAGGCTGGCTTGGTGTAGAGAGTGATGCTCATGATGAAAGTCCTTTGACGCTAGTTCAAGTTTTTAAGGGTTATCCGGCCTAACTAGGTGCGCTTTTAGCGCTTCATCCAGCCCACCGGAACGACACGAACGACACTATACTTTGTGGCGAAAAGCTGCAACCCATACTATATATAGTAGTTACATTCGTGATATTCCCAGGATGTTATCTACCCAGGCCCCACATGTTGACCTACCCAACGCACGGCCATGAAATTACATCGATGAGACTCCTGCAGGTTTACCTGCCGGCAACCTAAAGTTGTGACAAAGAACACTATTGTCACCAATTCTTTGCCCACCGATCGTTTTAACAACACCCGCAACAGGAGATGCGGATCGGGCAGCCAAGGCGACGTCGGCAAGCGTAAAAGAAAAGCACCCGCCTAGAACCGAAGTCCTAGGAGGGTGCTTCTAATCAAGAAAGCCGATGCTTCTAGCCCTGGCGAGCCTTGAAGCGCGGATCCTTCTTGTTGATCACGAAGACCTTACCGTGGCGGCGAATAACCTGGGCGCCCGGCTTCTTCTTCAGCGACCGAAGAGACTTACGAACCTTCATCGGGCGCTCCTTTCGTTATGCGCAAACTTCATGCGGTTGAATACTTTTAAAGCACAGCCATCAAAGTTACGGCCATGACACGAGGAAAAATCTTACCCCACGCGCGCGCCATAACCAAAACACTGATTAATTAGCGTAGCGCTCCTGCATCTCATCGCCTACTTCTTCCAGACTACGGCCCATCGTCTCCGGCACCAACAGCTTGGTATAAGCGATCGCCGCAAAGCCTAAGAAAGCAAAGATCATAAAGGCAACGGGACCAGTCAACCACTCGACCATTGGCAGGAAGAACTGCGCGACCGCCCAGTTGGTTACCCACAGGGAAAGCCCGGCGATACCCATGCCGATGCCGCGGACCTCAGGGGGAACGAGCTCGGAGATGAGCAGCCAGGTGGTCGGCGATACAGCGGCCTGCTGGAAAGCAATGAAAAGGGCCATAAACGCCAGCGACAACAACGCCATAGGTGTTGAGCCCTCGGCAAAGCGGTACGCGATGGAAAGAACGACCAAGGAAATGACGTTTCCGGTCAGGCCGATGCTGAGCAGGCGCTTGCGCCCGATGCGGTCGACGACTTTCAGACCCAACCAGCAGGCGACTACGGAGACGGTGCCGATGAGGATGGAGGTATACACGGCGTTCGCTGTAGAAATACCCACCTGACTCATCATGGTCGGGGCAAAGTACACGATGGCATTAACGCCGGTTATCTGCTGAGTAAGCCCCATCAGCATGGCAAGCAGCACGGTCACTTGCAGCCAGCGTTCTTCCTTTAGGCGCGCCCATTCGCCGCGTTTTGCGGCTCCGGAAGCTCCCGCCGCCCCAGCGGTTCCGAGCTCGGTTCCAGAGATACCGACCCGTGCAGCAAGCTTCCAGGCCTCGTCGATGCGATGCTTCTTTAGCAGCCAGGCCGGTGTATCGGGCAAGAAGATCATGCCCACGGCGAGCATGGCACCTGGTACGGCGGCAAGGCCTAGCATCCACCGCCATGAGCCGGTGCCGGCGAGCGCGGAGTTGACCAGGTAGGCCACCAACTGACCGACGACGATCATCAAGGTATTCAGCGAAACCAGGCGGCCGCGGGCACGCGCTGGGGAAATCTCGGAGATATACATCGGCGAAACAATGGATACTGCGCCTACCGCAACCCCCAGGAAGGTGCGGGCGGCAGCTAGTGCCACAACAGAACCGGCAAGCGCACACCACACCGAACCAGCGACGAATACTGCGCCACCGAGAATCAGGGTCTTGCGGCGGCCGATTGCATCCGCGACGCGGCCGGCAACGAGCGCGCCGACGGCGGCGCCAACTAAGAGCATGGAGGTAACCCAGCCCTCCTGGTTGGCATTCATGTCGAATTCGGGACCGATGAATAGCAGCGCACCGGACATAACGCCGGTGTCGTAGCCAAAGAGGAGGCCACCTAGTGCGGCGACTGCGGCGACGACTTTGACATAGGTTTTATTTTTCACTCGTTCATCCTTGCAGCCCGCTACCATGGGCGTCATGTCGCAAACTGGACTTCCGCTGCAAGAAAGCATCATAAAAGCCCTGGGTGTTAAACCCTTAATCGATCCAGAACAAGAAGTGGAATCGCGCGTTAACTTCCTTGCGGATTATCTGCGCAACACTGGCGCCAAAGGTTTCGTCCTGGGCATTTCAGGCGGGCAGGATTCCACTCTGGCCGGCCGCCTGGCGCAGATGGCGGTGGAGAAAGTTGAAGGCGCGCAGTTCTGGGCTGTACGTCTGCCGCACGGCGTGCAGGTCGATGAAGAGGACGCACAGATTGCCCTTGACTTCATCCAGCCGGATCATCGCCTGACGGTGGATATCGCCCCGGCCACGCAGGGCATTGACGACGCCGTGGCGAAGAGCCTGGGCAAGCCGGGCTTAGGCGATTTCAACCGCGGAAACGTCAAGGCCCGTCTGCGCATGACGGCACAGTACGCCATCGCCGGTGAGGTCGGCGCGCTGGTCATCGGCACCGATCACGCTGCTGAGAACCTCGCGGCCTTCTTCACCAAGTGGGGCGATGGTGCGGCTGACCTCGTGCCGCTGGAAGGGCTCAACAAGCGCCAGGGCGCCCAGCTGCTGCGCCACTTGGGTGCGCCGGAGTCGACGTGGAAGAAAGTCCCCACGGCAGATTTAGAGGAAGACCGCCCACAGCTGCCTGATGAGGAAGCTCTCGGGGTAAGTTACGCTCATATCGATGACTACCTTGAGGGCAAAGAGGTCCCGGACTCTGCCCGTACCCGTATCGAAGAGCTCTGGCATCGCGGCGCGCACAAGCGCATCATGCCGCCGGGCCCGCACTCGCTTTAGCTCCGTACTCGCTACAACGAGCCCGACCTATCCTTCTAGAAGTTGCAGGGTGGCATGCGCGGCGTCGCCAAGCGCGCGATGATAGGCCACGCCATGGGTCAACGCGTGTACCGCAAGGGGATGTAGCTGATGGAGCGGGAACCAACGCTTTTCATCGGGCGATAGCCCGTAGCCGCGATAGATATCGTCCAGGTAGGGCGCGCCAAAAAGAGCCAGCATGGCCAGGTCAGTGTGCGGGTGCCCGCCATGGGCGGCCGGGTCAATCATCACCGCACTTTCGGCAGTAAATAACACGTTTCCGGCCCACAAATCGCCATGGATGCGCGCGGGACGCACATCCCACTGCCGCTTTAGCACCGCATCGCAGGCGCGCTTGACGACGTCCCTGCACTCCACACCAAGTGCTCCACTAACCTCCACGAAGGGCAGCACCCGCTGGTGCACATAAAAATCGCCCCAGTGCGCGACCGGCCGGCATTCCTGCTCAACGCGGCCAATATAATTGCGGCCCTTCCACCCCGCCGGGGCTGCACCGAAGGCATCCGCGCCCGCATCGTGCACCTCGCGCAGCGCCCGGCCGAAAGCCTGCGCGGCATTAGCCGTCGGCCGCGACTCCACAACGCGACGGGTGCTAATGAAGCGCGCTCCTACTCCCGCCCCCTCAGCAACAACGTCAGGCCGTGCCTGCGCCAGCCACCGCAACCCCGCTACCTCGGCGCCAGCTTGGTCCGCAGTGCCTACTCGCTTCATAAAAGTCTCCATGGCGCCCCACCGTACGCCCCCACCCCGGACATGTACTCTTAGCAGGAGCTAAGAAACAAACAACCCATTAAATAAGGAATAGAAAAAGGGCCGCCACAAAAGTGACGACCCTTGAATCAAGTGGAGCTAACGGGATTCGAACCCGTGACCCCCACACTGCCAGTGTGATGCGCTACCAGCTGCGCCATAGCCCCATTCCCAACGCGATTACCTCGCGCTAGCAACTGAAATAAAGTTAGCAGAAACTTTTTAGCGGAACCAAATCGCCTGCAGGAATACAAAAATGGGCAGCCGATAACCGGCTGCCCATGAGGTTCGCGAAGCGCGAGAGTCTTACTTGACTACCTGCGGGACAAAGTTCCACTGGGATACAGGAGTACCCTTCGGTGGGTTGATGTCCTTGCCGTCCTTGATGACGCGCGGGGAGGAAACAGTACCCGTGGTTTCCTTAAGCTTCTTTGCGTTCGCACGACCAATCTCGTTACCAGCCTCGACGCCAGCGTCCTTGATCTGCTTCTGCACATCACCGTCAGCACCGAAGCCCTTGGCAGCTTCTGCAAAGTCCTCAAAGTCCCAGGAGCCAACGGACTGCTGGTTCTCAAACAGGTAAGCGCGCATGTTCCAGTAAGCCTTCGCATCGCCAGAACGAGCGATAATGTCCATCACGGATGCGGACTTGGAGGAGTGTCCCTCCAGCTTGATGCTGTCATCGGACATGAACTTCTCCAGGTCGACGCCGCGCAGATCCAGGAAGTTCATTGGGTGCACGTTGACAACCAGCTCGCCTTTTTCGACTGCTTCCTTCATCGCCTTGTCACTGCCTTCAGCGAGCTCAGCGCAGTGAGGGCAAGAAAAGTCCTCATAGAGGTCTACTTCTGGGGCGCTTTCCTTGGTCTTTGCGCTCTTCAACGTCACAATTCCGTTGTCATCAACAGAAGTTTCCATGGTGACGTCGACTGCGTTTTCTGCAATCTTGTCGGACTTTGCGTCCTTGCCGCTGATAACGATGTATCCAATAACGACGGCCGCGATAACGAGCAGAACTCCAACTGCCCAGAAAAAGCCCGAGTTACCCTTGCTATTCGGGTTAGTTACTTTTGCCACTGACATTCTCCTTTTAAATGGCTTGCTCTAAGAGTCTAAGGGTGCAACGCAAATTTGTTGAACGGACGCTTAATCGTCCACACCGTCAAGATTAGGTAGAACGTATCACGAGCAAGAGTCTGCATATAGTTCATCACTTGTGCCTCTTCGTCAGGATTGACTGTGAAGCATCCGCAATCAATTCCCAAACCGCGGCCCCAAGCTTGCCCGATGCCGATCATGAACAGCAAAAGAACAAAAGTGGCAACCTTAGAGGACGGACGCAAGAAAAGACCTAGAAGCAGCAGGACGCCACCACAGATTTCCAATGGGGCGATTAGATACGCAAGATATCCAGACCACTCGGGTGTGAAAACTTCATAAGCACTAATAGATTGGGTTACTGAAAGATTTTCACCCAACTTGGCGTAACCGGCTTTAATCCAGATATAAGCCATGTAGAAGCGAGCGAACGCACTAATGACGTCCAGGATCAGCTTCTTGTCGATTTTCTTAGTCACCCGAGATAGTTTAGCCCTAAACTTCTAGCACTTGGGTAACAAGTTCCTGTGCTTCTTCTTGCACTTTCCTGAGATGTTCCTCACCCAGGAAAGACTCCGCGTAAATCTTGTATTTATCTTCCGTGCCGGATGGGCGCGCGGCAAACCAAGCATTGCGGGTTGTCACCTTAAGGCCACCGATGGCAGCCCCATTTCCGGGCGCCTCGGTGAGCTTAGCGGTGATTTCCTCGCCGGCTAGATCTGTGGCCTCTACCTGCTGCGGGGAAAGCTTTTTCAGGATGGCTTTTTGCGCGCGGTCAGCGGGTGCATCGGTGCGCGCATAAGCTGGGGCACCGAATTCTTCAGCCAGCTCCGCGTAGCGCTGCGACGGGCTCTTGCCGGTTACCGCAGTGATTTCAGCAGCGAGCAAATCCATGATGATGCCATCTTTATCGGTAGACCACACGGAGCCATCGAAACGCAGGAAGGAAGCACCAGCAGATTCCTCCCCACCGAAGCCGATACTGCCATCTAGAAGGCCAGGCACAAACCACTTGAAGCCGACAGGCACCTCAACCAGCTCGCGCCCGAGCTTGGCGACGACACGGTCCACCATGGAGGAAGAAACCAACGTCTTGCCCACGCCAGCATTGCCCCACTGTGGGCGGTGACTAAACAGGTAGTCAATGGCCACTGCGAGGTAGTGGTTTGGATTCATCAGCCCGGCATCCGGGGTGACGATGCCA
>NZ_KV800708.1:0-5584 GCF_001810285.1 Corynebacterium sp. HMSC071F07 | reverse complement strand
GCGTCGTTGCCGGTGGCCAGATCGAACTTTTCACGGTTTGCGATGAGCGAGGCCATGGCGTTCGGCGAGGAGCAGTCCATGCGAATCAAGCCATCGGTATCGAGCGTCATGAAGCGGAAAGTTCCATCCACCGCCGGATTCACCACCGTAAGGTCCAGATCGTATTGCTCGGCAATGGCCACCCAATAGTCCACCGAGGCACCGCCCATCGGGTCAGCGCCGATGCGCAGGCCGGCCTTCTTGATGGCATCCATGTCCACGACGTTTCGCAGGTCGGCCACGTAAGAATCGACGTAATTGTGTTTTGCGCAGCGCTCGTCCAACACGCCGGAAACGTTTACACGGGCAACACCGGAAAGACCTTCTCGCAGATAGTCGTTGGCGCGCGCCGCAATCCAATCCGTGGCAACAGTATCGGCAGGCCCGCCCGTTGGTGGGTTGTACTTGAAGCCGCCGTCGCGTGGCGGGTTATGCGAAGGCGTGATGACGATGCCGTCAGTGCCTGGGTGCGTCAGGATGGCATGCGAGATAGCAGGGGTTGGGGTGTAGCGGCCACGGTCGTCGACACGCACCTCAACCTCATTTGCAAGCAGGACCTCCAATGCAGAGACCATGGCCGGCTCCGAAAGCGCATGGGTATCGCGGCCAACAAAGATTGCGCCCGTGGTGCCCTGCTCTTTACGGTAATCCACGATGGCCTGGGTAATGGCCAGAATGTGCCGCTCATTGAAAGCGGCATCCAAAGCCGAACCGCGGTGACCAGAGGTACCGAAGACCACCTGCTGGTCCGGATTTTCTACATCGGGAACACGGGTGTAGTAGGCGGTAACAAGCTCCGCGATATCGATGAGGTCACTTGGTTGCGCAAGCTGGCCAGCTCGTTCATGTGCCATGGATTGCTCCTTTAGGGGGGTGGATGGGGAGGTACAAAAGTCCGTTTTAGGCGTGGCTTTAGCTTGCCAAGCCACGTGGAGTTTCGCAGGACTTTTAACCCCCACAAGGGGGAAAATGTGAACCAGATCTACAAATCACCTTTTCTGTCACGTAGTAGCTTTTCAGCATGGAACCAGTGACAAATATTCTCAACAGCATCGCCGGGGTGATTTGGGGTCCATTCGTTCTCATCGCCCGCGAGACCAAGGCCTATTTGAAGTTTGATCCCAAGCTCAACAAGCCAGTTGAGGAAGTTGAGGCGTTCGTCCGTTCCCAGCAGATGGAGTGGAAGTAATATGTAGGCCATGCCTCAAGCACTAGTAGTCGGGTCCGGCGCCGCATTAGGCGCCGTAGCCCGCTATTTTTTGTCATCCCTGTTGGGCGGAGGAATGATTCCGCTGCTTTTAATCAACGTTTTGGGCAGCGCCCTGATGGGTTATTTCAAGCCGGGGCCCTTCTGGGGCACGGGCGTTCTCGGCGGCTTTACTAGCTTCGCCACGTTCGCTTTCCTAACCTCCTCCGTTACTGCCGCGCAGGCTGGCTGCTACGTGCTGGCAACGGTGGTTGGTTGCGTTATGGCCTATCTCCTGGGTGACAAGGTAGGCGCCAAGTGATTGTTCTCTACATCCTCTCCGGCGCCTTCCTCGGCGGCATGGCCCGCTACGGTTTCACCAAGGTACTGCCCGCTCCGGTTAGCACCTTCGCCGCAAATATGTGTGGCGCGCTCGCGATCGGTTTCGCCTACGGCTTTGTTGAGCAAGTAAGCGGCGCGCTTAGCGAGGTCCTCTATCCCCTAGCCATCGTCGGGTTCGCCGGCGGGCTCTCCACGTGGTCGACCCTAGCCAAGGAGCTCGGAGAAATGCTTAAAGAAAAGAGGTACTGGAAGTGTATCCAGTACCTCTTCTTCACCCTCGCGCTGGGCATCGTTCTAGCCTGGCGCGGGGCGATGTGGGCTCCGATTATCTATCAGAACTTCTAGTCCGCGATTGCATCCAAAGGCGGAGTCTTGGATGCACCATGTGCTGGCCATAGCGCGGCCAGCACGCCAACCACGGCAGAGCCCACCAGCAAGATGGCCAGCATGCCCCACGGAATAACGGCGCTACCAAGCCCCTCTTCGGACAGTACCTTGATAAAGGCCCAGCCTAGGCCCAGGCCCAGAATCATGCCCACCACTGCGCCGAATACTGCAATCTGGACGGACTCCAGGGTGATCATCGTGCGGATCTGACGGCGCTGGGTACCAACGGCGCGCAGCATGCCAATTTCCTGACGGCGTTCGATAACGCCCAGGGTCAGCGTATTGACGATGCCGAGCACCGCGATGATGACCGCAAGCGCCAACAGCGCGTAGAGAATGGTCAGCATCTGGTTAATCATGCTTGCGGCCTCGCCAGCGTATTCTTCACCGGAAGCCACCTGCACCACCACGAGGTCCTTGACGGATTCCTCCAGGTTGGTGCGCAGTTGCTCCAAGTCGACGCCCTCCGCTGCGTTGACGCCAACCATCGCTACGGTCAGGGCGTCGCCAGGCAGCAGCTTCTCGACGTCCTTTTGGGAAACCGCCAGCTTGGGCAGCATCTGGAAGTCCTCATAAATGCCCTTCAGCTCGACCTTTGTAGTCTTGCCCGGAACCATGCCAGAAAGCTCGTAGCTCTCGCCGACCTTCCAGCCTTGCTCGCCTGCGGTGGTGGCATCGGCGATGAAACCGCCCTCGGCGATGTCGCTATCGCCTTCGACCATGTTCAGCATGAAGATGTTTTGTGGGTTGGAATCAACCGTCTCCGACATGGTGTGTTCGGGGCCATAGTTCAACGAGGCTTGGTCTTCGACCTTCACCGGCGCGGTGCCGACAGTGATGACTTCGCCAGCGCCCTCGGCCTTGGCGGCGCGCTCGCCTGTCTCTACCGGAGTGGGGAAACTGCCCTGGGAAGGCCCGGAGAGCAGGTAATCGGCGCTGATGTCCTTCTCCATCGTCTCCGCAACGGAGGACTTCATAGTGGCGCCCAGCATGCCGATGGCAGTCACGAGGACAACGCCAAGGGTAAGCGCGAAGGCGGTTGCTGCGGTACGGCGCGGGTTGCGCTTGGAGTTGGTAGACGCCAGCTTGCCGATGGCCCCGAAAGGCGCTCCGATGACTCGGCCCAAGGTAGGAACGATGGGTAGTGAAAGTGCGGGGCCTGCGAGGCTGAAGCCTACGATCAAGTTGAGCGCGCCCAGGCCGACGAGTCCGGCGCGGATGCCAGTCGCGGCGTCGACAAGCACGCCGGCGATGACGAAGATGACGCCCGAGCCCATGAGCAAACCGCCGACGATCGTGCGTACCTTCAGCGAGCTTGCCGCAGCGGACTCTGTGGTGCGCATGGCCTCAACCGGCTCGACTGCACCCGCGCGGCGGGCAGGTGCCCATGCGGAAACCACCGTAACCACGGTGCCCAGAATGATGGGCACGATGACCGCAAGCGGGCTCAATCCGAGGCCGCTATCTGCAGGCATGCCGCGGGATGCAAGCACGGCCTTGATGATCGCCACCAGGCCCATGCCGGCGACGACGCCCACCGCGGAGCCCAAAAGGCCCACGATGAAGGACTCAACGACGACCGAGCGGGTAATTTGTCGGCGCGATGCGCCCAGCGCACGCAACAGCGCAAACTCTTTGGTGCGCTGTGCGACGATCATGGAGAAGGTGTTCGCGATAATGAAGGTGCCGACCAACAGCGCGATGAGGCCGAAGGCAATGAGGAAGTAATTGACGAACTTCAGCGCCGAAGAAATAGCATCCGACATTTCCTCTGCAAGCTTTTCGCCGGACTCCGCCTCGACGTCGTAGGTGGCGTTAAGATGATCGACGAGCTGCTCTGGGCTTACTCCCTCAGCGGCAGAGACCTTCAGCTGCTGCGAGTTTCCGTAGCGTTCAACGAAGGCCTTGCTATCCATCTGCAGGGTAATACTTGGGCCTGCGTCCACGGCTGGCTTCTCGATGCCAGCGACGGTGACCTCGTCACGCTTGTCAGGGTGGACAACGAGCAGCTTTTGGCCAACGGTGACGCCGTACTTTTCTGCCGCGGCATCGTTGATGGTGACCTCGCCAGTACCGTGTGGCGCCTCGCCCTGGATAATCTCGCCGGGCTCACCTACCGACTCTTCAGCGTTGTAGTAGGGCCTAACGCTCGCCCACCGCCGGTGGTCTGGAATGCTTCGGCCTTGTCATTGGCGACGACCACGTTTTGCGCGCTTTCGATGTTGACCTTGCCGACCATGTCGTCGTTAGCTAGGTCCTGGCGCATCTTTTCATCCAAGTCCGGGCCCGAATCCTTCTTGCTGACGGCAGCGTCAACACCAGTAAAAGCATTGGAAACCGCCGCATCGAAAGTATTCGACAGGGAATTGGTGAACATGAACGAGCCGGCAATAAAGGCGGTGCCAAGGACGACCGCGAGCAGCGTCAGCGCAAGGCGGAGCTTATGGGCAACGATATTGCGCAAGGAGACCTTGCGCATGGTGGTATTTCTAGCCATTAGCTTTCGATCTCCGCCATGACCTTGTGGATGGATTCCATGGTTGGATTCTGCAGCTCGTTGACCAGCTTGCCGTCGGCCAGGAAGACCACGCGGTCTGCGTATGAGGCTGCCTTGGCATCGTGGGTGACAATGACGACGGTCTGGTCATCTTGATCCACTGCGGTGCGCAGAATATCCAAAACCTCCGCGGAAGAATTGGAATCAAGGTTGCCGGTGGGCTCATCGCCGAAGATGATCTCTGGGCGGGATACAAGCGCACGCGCACACGCCACGCGCTGCTGCTGACCGCCGGAAAGCTCTGCGGGACGGTGGCTCAGGCGCTGTGCCAATCCCAGACGGGTTGTCACCTCATCGAACCAGGACTTATCTACTTCCTTGCCAGCGATATTCATTGGCAGGGTAATGTTTTCTGCCGCAGTTAGGGTAGGTACCAAGTTGAAAGACTGGAAGATGAACCCTAGGCGGTCACGGCGCAGTGCGGTGATGGACTTGTCGTTTAGCTGCGACATATCCGTGTCGCCGATAAAGGCTGAACCACTAGTAGCTGAATCAAGACCGGCCATGGTGTGCATCAGCGTAGACTTTCCTGAACCTGACGGGCCCATGATGGCAGTAAATTTATTGCGCTCGAAGACCACGTTGACATGGTCCAATGCGGTAACAGCGGTATCGCCTTGCCCGTATTGCTTAAAAAGTTCGACGGCGCGCGCCGCTGCCCTCTCCGGTGGACACATGGTGGGAATCTCCTCACGGTAATGATGGTTTTAAGCTATCCATCCCAGCCTAGCTGCCACACCCGACCGGCGTATAACTGCTAAGAAGATTCCGATCCTTCTCCAAGGTTCATCAACGCCACGTTGAACTACTCCACTCCCCCGCCGTGCATAGACCGGAAATGCCGGTTGATAGTTTCGTTGCTGAATTAACCTGCGTTCGACCCATCGAAGCCGCCGAAACCGGGCGTTGTGGGCCTGTTGGATGGTTCGAATGCAGGTTGGCCAACGATAGGCGTGGGAATGTCGTGCCGATAGTCGTGGCCGGGTGGTGTTGGTTCAATGGTGGAAAACGCAAAGAAGGAAGGGAAGCAACCGTAGTAGTTGCTTCCCTTCTTTTTTGTGTATTGAGTTGTG
>NZ_KV800707.1:0-211 GCF_001810285.1 Corynebacterium sp. HMSC071F07 | reverse complement strand
CTCGCGGTACCAACTACCCCAAATCGACACCATTCCGCGAAAGCACGTTTAAGTCTTCCCAGGTGGCACAGCACCATCCATGGATGCGTTGCGACGGCCAGGATCGCCGCGGCCCGCACAAGCCATACGGCTACCCTGCGCCGCGGTACTAACCGCGAACTTGTACAAGAACTAGTGGACAACGGGCCTGACCCCCGGAAAGTAGACACGT
>NZ_KV800706.1:11233-31405 GCF_001810285.1 Corynebacterium sp. HMSC071F07 | reverse complement strand
TGTCCACCACATGGGGGTCAGGTCCCCACCACCACCGCTGTCGCATCCTCTGTGGCGTAGAAAACCAAGAAAAACAGCCTCTACGAAACCCGGAGCTTGATACCTGCACAAGTTCATGGTCAGGGCCCTAGGTGGCTGGATGGACTGTGTGATAACGACCATCTTGCACCGTCTAGGGCCTCTTGCTATGCCACGACACCACCAAAACACCCCCTGCCTATCCTTTTGACCCGGCCCAACGACCCCTACCCCCAGCCAGGTAGCTATGTTGCTACGCACTCTAGATTGGGAAGAGCCGTTTTACCCTCTATCTATTGCAACTCATTGCCGCGCAGGGTAGCCTAACCTAAACAGGCCCTATTTGGCGTTATGTGCTCGCTAAGAAAAGGACATTGAGTGGTTCGCACAGGAGAGACGGCAAGAGTGGGGGTTCTCGGTTCGCATGGCGAAGTAGGCCGCCAAGTAGCCGCACTGTTGCGCGCTAGCGGACATATGGTGAACTGCGGGAATCGGTCTCACCACACATCAGATGAGCGCACCGCTATCGTTGACGCTCACGACGAGGAATCTGTCAACAAATTTTCCCGTGACCTTGATGTCGTCGTCAACTGCGCCGGACCGTCATGTCTTCTCAAGACCTCAGTAGCGTCGGCACTACCAGACTCAGTGGGCTATATAGACCCGTTCGGAGCCAACTCATTCGACAACTATCCCACCAACCGTCCGTGCGTGGTCAACGCCGGCGCTACCCCCGGTCTCAGCGGTCTATTACTACGCCACCTGGCGGGCCTAATCGACGACTGTCAATCGGTAACTCTCTGCACTGGTGGACGCGACCGGGGCGGGCTGTCGGGTCTGGTCGATGTGGTGCTAAGTACCCACAACTCCTACGGACATCCTGGGAAGATGATTGTCGACGGCGACCTCGTGGCTTACCAACCTGGGAGCATCCACGCTGAAGATCTGGAACCTTTCCCAAGCGATGACGGACTCATAGCAAGCCCGTTCGTCACCAACGAGCTACGCAAGATGGCCCAAGATTTCTCTATTCCGCGCCTCATAGGGGTCACGGCCATACCGGACCGGGACACCCAGCAGTTACTTTTACGTGCGCTCTCACAAACCGACATATCAGACCCAACCACGCTCATGAATTTGTGCGCAGACATAGCTGCAGCGAAGACCAAACTCGATGCCGGAAAGAACCACTGGTTTGCCATCCAAGCCACTGTCCACGGCACCCTACGGGGCCGCCCTGTTCGCGTCTCAGGCAGTGTCCACGCACCGGACTCCACCTTCATCACCGCTCTTTTTGTTGCGGAAGCGACAAAAAGCGTTATCCGCGACGAACTACTAACCGGGCCGAAATGGGGCTATGAGCTGCCGGCCCCTCAAACTGTCCTCTCGTCACTGGCCTCTTACAACGTCGACATTAAAATCGTCGGCCCTACAGCAACTACCGACGCACCTCAATGGAGTGATGACGACGATGCAGGCTTCATTTAAAAACCCCGGTATTTCGGCTCAGAACCTAGAAAGGCCCGTCGCATGAACACTGTACGCGTCGTCGTATGCGGCACAACATTTGGCCGTATATACATCAACGGGATAAAAAAGCTTGCGGATAAATTTTCGCTGGTAGCAATCCTATCTCAGGGCAGCGAACAGTCGCGCCGGCTGGCAGAGCAGCTAGGCGTACCTCTGTGTACCAAGATCGAAGATCTCCCCGCTTTTGATCTTGCCTGTGTGGTGGTCAGATCTAGCGTCGTTGGCGGTTCCGGCACGCAGCTCGCCCTAGAGTTTTTAAGCCGTGGCAAGCATGTAGTGATGGAGCACCCGATCCACAAGAAAGACTCTGTAGATTGCTACCGGATGGCAGCGAAAAATAACGTGCAGTTCAAGCTCAACACCTTCTACCGCTGGAATCCAACCATATCCCGGTACTTGGAAATCGCAACAACACTAACCAGGCAGTTCAAAATCATCCACATAGACGCCGAATGTAGCATTCACTTTCTATTCTCAACGCTCGATATCATCGGAAGGATTACCGGCGGTTTTACCCCATGGAGCTTTGATGACGACACCCAAGTTACCGGAATATTCACTCCGCTCACCGGTTCGATACGCAAAACCCCGCTCTGCTTGCGCGTGGTTAATCACAACGACCCAGAAAAGCCAGACGATTTCGCTCACGTGGGGCATCGAATAACTGTTTTCACGCACGCCGGAAATCTGGTGCTCACCGAGACTGACGGAACCATCATCTGGCACCCAAACACCCCAATCCCACGAGATCAAGCTGGCTTGCTAAGCACTGCTGCCGATGATCGTTTGAGCACTCTACAGTTGCATGAGAATCTCCTTATCGAGCCGTGCGTTACCCGTGTCGCCCTCTACGACCATACCTGGCCTGCAGGCATTGCGGAGTTTCTGAACGAAGTATATGACAAGTTGGCGTGCTCCAAGAACGAAGCGCAAGAAGCCGAATACCTCCTGGCATTGTGCGCAGTCTGGGCGCGCACCGGACAATTACTGGGTCCCACATGTACCGTCCAAGCAGCTATGCATGCCGAACCACTCAGTCTCGAGAGTCTGATGTGGCCGCTGGGGGAGTCTCATACCTCCCCCATTGAGCGAAACAACCCCAACCACCGGAACACAGGAGAGATAACATGGATGTCACAGCGCTGATTAACGACCTTGAATCCCGCGGTATAGCGCTATGGGTGAACGGCGATCGACTCAACTACCGTTCACCCAAGGGTTCCTTGCGCGAGGAAGACCTCGCGGCCTTAAGGTCAAATAAGGAAAAGGTTTTGGCATGGTTGCGTGAGCGGGAGGCCGTTCCGCATGATGAGCAAGCACGGTTCGCCCCCTTCCCCATGACCGATATTCAGCGCGCATACGCAACCGGTCAGAACGAAGGCTATGATCTGGGTGGCACCGGGTGCCACAGCTACGCCGAAATACGAACGGAACGCCTTGATCGCAGCCGCCTTGAACAGGCCTGGCACGAACTCATCCAGCGCCATGACATGCTCTCTGCAGTGGTCGTTCCACCGGATTCGCTGCAGGTGGTTAAATCTCGCAGTTTGCCGGTGCTACAAGCTGTAGACCTCGCGGGCCACAACCCAGATGTCCCGGACGCCGAGTATCTTCGTCACCGCGCAAAATTGGAAAACCGTAGCTACCCGTTGGGCACCTGGCCACTGCACGAATTCCAGCTTTTGCAATTTGACGAATGCAGCATCCTACAGTTTTCGGTGGACATGATCATCGCCGACTTTGTAAGCGTGAGGGTGATGGTCGAGGAACTTCTAACTCTCTACGCAGGTAACGTTCTACCGGAACTAGAGGACACCACGTTTCGGGATATAATCACCTCCCGTAACCACCACAGCCAGAGTGCCGCTGGCTTCGCTGCACGCACCAATGCAAAAAAGTACTGGTCCGAGATCATCCCCTCGTTGTCCGGCAAACCCTTACTGCCGACGCTGACCTCAGCCGATCGCACATCCGAAATGCCGGTGCGTTTCACCCGGCGTACCTGGCGATGCTCGCCAGCAGCATGGTCAAAGCTCACCGACGCAGCAAGCACTCACGGCGTCACTCCTTCGGCGACGCTACTTACCGCCTACGCCGATGTACTGCGCCGTTGGTCCTCCACAAGTGACTTTTGCGTCAATGTCACTTCGATGAACCGAGATTCTGCCATTGCCGGAATCAACCGTATTATCGGAGACTTTACCGAGATGACCCTACATGCTTGCCATCCGCACACTGGAACCTTTAGTGAGCGCGTGCACGCAACCCAGGAGCAGCTATCCGAAGAGCTATCACACGCTGCGTATTCCGGGGTTGACGTGTTGCGCGATATAGCCCGCACTACCGGGCAGCCCGCGGTAATCCCGGTAGTATTCACCAGCGCGTTGGGTGCAGACACACCGCACAACAATGGTCCGGCCTACAACCTTGTCTCCGGCGTAAGCCGAACGCCGCAGGTATGGATTGACTGTCAGGCATTCCAGGACGGAGGCTCTTGCAACGTCAACTGGGACGTGCGAGAGGACGTCTTTGAACCGGCGTTGATCGACGACATGTGGGAGTCATTTACCGACCTACTCGATCGCCTGGTCGACGACGGTTCGGCGTGGCAGGAAACTGATTCAGTCCACTTGCCCGATAAGACGATCGCCATCCGTAACCGCATTCACAAAACCCACGTACAGCAGACCACCCGATGCCTCCACGACGGGTTTTGGGATAACGTCCAGCAGCACCCACACCAGCCAGCGCTGGTGTGTGGCGGAAAAACCTACAGCTACCAACATCTGGCTGGCTACGTCGGGGCATTACAGCATGAGCTCTCTGATGTCGGTCCCGGAGATTACATTGCCATCGTCCTAGGTAACGGAGTATGGCAAATAGCTGCCGCTGTTGCCGTGGTATCAACTGGTGCAGCCTACGTGCCGATCGATCACGAGCAACCCGCAATCCGCCAACGTTCAATGATAGAAGCGTGTCGTCCTGCCAACGTCATCACTAATTCTCATTTCTCCGAAGAAAATACCGATATCTCCAACATCAACGTCGATACTCTCAGCCCGATACAGTACAGTGGCACCATAGCCTCACCGGTTTCCCCCACCGAAACCGCCTACATCATCTTCACCTCAGGCAGCACCGGAATTCCAAAAGGTGTTGTCGTTACGCACTCGGCTGCAATGAACACCATAGATAGCGTGAACAATCTCCTCGGCCGAAATAAAAGACGCACGGTATTGGGGGTATCGAAGTTATCCTTTGACTTATCCGTGTATGACATCTTCGGTACCTTCGCAAGCGGTGGCACTTTGGTCCTGCCGTTAGACGAGGAATCGCGAAACCCCAGCAAATGGATCGATTTCCTTGTTGATAACAACGTCGATACCTGGAACTCTGTTCCTGCACTGTTCCAAATGCTTGTGCGAGAGGTAGAGGTGACCCGTCACCCGAACATCCTCAGCCTAGACCTGGTTATGCTGTCCGGAGACAGGATCCCGGGCACTCTCCCAGCGCATGCTGCACCCCACTTCCCTAATGCTGAACTCATCAGCCTCGGCGGCGCCACGGAGGGCGGAATATGGTCGATTTTCCACCCGATGACCTGTCACACAAATGAAACTAGCATACCATATGGTACCGCGTTACCCAACCAAGGAATGTGGGTGCTCGACGAGGCCTGCAATGAGTGTCCGGACTGGGTGCGAGGGCAAATCCATATTTCCGGGGAAAGCCTAGCCACCGGTTACCTCAACGATCCAACCTCCACAGCAGAGAAATTTTTCTTTTCCGAAAAGCATGGCACACGTATGTACGCTACCGGGGATATAGGAAGCTACCGCCCAGACGGCGTAATCGAGTTTCACGGCCGTCGGGACAATCAACTAAAAATCAACGGCTATCGAGTGGAAACCGGCGAGATAGAAGGAGTCCTCGAATCCAACGACTTCGTCGAACGCGCTATAGTACTCACCCAGGAAACCAGTGACCCAATTAAACTACATGCTTTCGTCACTGATGCACAGAGCGACAAAGATGAGCTCAAGGATGCTGGGCAAATCAGAAACTCGGAGCTCCGTACAATGCTTGAGCAGCGCTGGACACCTGCAGATACGAGCCTTGACACGGGAATATTTGCCACATGGATGCGGCTGGGAAACGAAGCCGCGATGGCTGCTTTGCTCGCGGCTTTCCAACAAGCCGGTGTTTTCCTCGTTGCAGGAAAATACCACACTCTTACGGAAATCACCGCGGCGATCCATCCCTCCGAAGAGTATCGCGAACTCATAACCCGTTGGCTCAATATTCTGACTGGAGAAGGCTTAGCCACTAAGGATGATGAGGGTTGGACTGTCAGCCAACAGACCCTGGACTTCTTCGTGTTCGGAGAGGCCTGGGATCAGTTCGGCAACATGGAAGCGGAAATCAATAACAGTAAGGAATTATTCAATTACCAACGGCACGCAGCTGAGGCGCTTCTTTCCCAGTTGCGCGGAGAGATCAGTCCCACCGAGGTGTTCTTCCCGGAGGGAGATACCCATAACGCCCGCACCATTTACGGCGAAAACCGCATTAGCAAGGCGATGAATGCTGCGGCCGCAGAGGCAGTGATCGGCATTGCCGAGCACCACGCTGATCATCCGGTAAGGATCCTCGAGGTCGGCGCTGGCATAGGTGCTACGACGGAAAAAATTGTTAGCCGACTCCCCGAGAACGTAATCGAATACCGCTTCACCGATATTTCGACATTCTTCCTACATAAAGCCCAAAAAATGTTCGCGCATTGTGATGCCATGACCTATGGCCTGTTTGATATGAACTCAGACTGCACATCGCAAGATGTAGAGTTCGGCGGTTACGACATCATTTTGTGCGCCAACGTACTGCATAATTCAGTAAATATCGAGGAGTCATTCACCCGCTTAAAGCAGCTGCGCCGCCCCGGGGGCGTGATCGTCATAGTAGAGCCGATCACTGAACTCTACGCAGCCCTTATCTCGGTGTCCATCAAGATGAATCTGGTTGATTTCACGGACCACCGTGCGGAATCACACAAGGTGTTCATCGAGGACGCGCAGTGGGATCAGGTCTTCAGGGATACCCAGATGCACCGCATCGCGGAGTACCCAAACACTAGTGACCCGTTGCGCGAATGCGGGCAACGACTCATCATCGTTGGTGCCGATGACGACGATGTCCCCACGCTCAACAGTGAAGACATTCTGGGCTACCTGCGTGCTCACCTACCGGGTTACATGGTTCCGGCTTCCGTCAATGTACTACCGGAATTGCCGTTAACCTCAAATGGCAAGGTAGACCGCAAGGCCCTAGCGCAACTCTGCTTAGAACCGGTGGGAAGCCCCAACAACCGGATCGATCCTCCACGCAACGAAACGGAAGAGCAGATAGCGACTATCTGGCGCGATGTCCTCGACACCACGGAGGTTGGGCGCAATGATGACTTCTATGCGCTTGGGGGTGACTCACTGCTCATGGCCGAAACGGTAACCCGGCTCCGCCAAGAAATACCTGGCCTACAGCAGCACACGTGGGACGCCCTTATGCGTGGCGTACTCAAGGTGCCAACCATCGCAGGCATTTCCGCGCTAGCACAGGCTGCAGGAAGTAGCTGTCAACCCGAAGCATTAAAAGCCGTTAATTCTGCTAATCATACCTCCCCTGAACTGACTGCTCTGTCTACTGTAGCCAGTGGCTCTCCAACTGGGTCTTCAAATCTGCATGTATACCGATTGCCGAAGGACGCAATGTTCTGCCGCGTGATGATCCACGCTGGCACTGGCCGCCTGAAGGACTACGAGTTCTTGATGCCCGAACTGCTTCAACGCCAGCCAGAGATTGCCCACGTTGGTTTTACCGCTGGTGACGCAGATCGATTCCTGGACTACACAACCCGTACGCTGATCAGGGATCTGGCCCAGAGCTACGCCCAGGAACTTGATGAGTTGGATATGGAATCTTATCAGTTGGTCGGCTACTGCATTGGCGGTATGTTAGCGCTGGAGACCGCGAAGGCGCTCACCGAACTCGGCCGCGACGTGCGCCAGGTAACTTGCATCAGCACCCACCAGTGCCCGCACCGGGTCACTAATGAACTGCTGTGTGAGCTCGCCTATGGGTGCATTTTCAACGCTGACCTAAGTGCAATGGGGGCGAACTTCGACCTCAAAACCCTCGCAGCAGCCCTGGAGCACACCCTTGATGGCATCAACCGCAATATCAGTGACGAAGAACTGTGTACCCTTGAAGGCCCATACGCAGATATCGGGGAATTCTTCCAAAAGATGGCGGTGTTGAGTCCCAGGGCGCGCCGCAAACTCATCTACCGAAGCATCCGTGAATTCGACACAGACTCCGAGTCCACTCGCGGGATGCTGGACATCCTATACGATGTCTTCCGGCATTCGTTACTCGGAACCATCGACTACGTCCCCGATGTCTATTTCGGTGATGTAGTCGTACTGCAGCCTACCGAAGGTGTAACTGGTTTTTACCCGAGCCTAGGCGGAGACATCGATTGGCCAGCGACCGTGCTCGGCAACCTGCAGATACATGCCGTGGCCGGTTCTCATGCCACCTGCCTGCTACAGGAGAACGTACCCTCACTACTTCCGTTCTTCACGGAGAGGGAACAACGAAATGGCTAATGTGGGACACATTATCTATAAAGCAGACGACCTAGAGAACTCAATTAATTACTTCCGTTCGCGCGGCTTTGACGTTGAACCAGGACAACAGAAAAACGCTGCAAGCGCGCTTATTTATTTCTGCGAGGGTCCCTACCTGGAGATACGAGAGCGAGCCGACGTACCACCGTTTTTCCGCCAACTTTTACACCTTACTGGCAATGGAAAATTCGTCGACTCCTATGACAGATTCTCCACCATGTCACAGGGGTACTCACGGGTGGTACTGGAGGCGCAGCGCAAGGAATTTGACCACATAAAGGAGATTTTTGATTCTCATCAAACCAAGAGCCTGACAATCCCGTTCTCCCGCAAGGATCCCGCTGGCAGACGGCTCGCCTGCTGGTGTCTGTCACCCGACGACTGGGCGATCCCGCTTTTCGTGACCCCCTTTGCCATTGATACCCATCGCAGCACCCCGCATCCTAACGGGATTACCCACATAACCGACATCGATTTTGCGGCCAGTGAGAAGACATTAAGCATTTGTAAGAACGTTGGTGTCGACGGCGGCCTCACCTGCCGTTCCGGCACAGGCACGATTGATTTGGAGTTTGCATGAGAGGGCGCGATATCGACCGCAACAGTGTGTTGAAGCATTACGAAGGCACCGGCCACCTGGCCCGAAAAAGCCTGTGCCAGGAACTGTTCGAATCATCCGAGATTTATTCGGACCATGTAGCTGTCATCGCTGACGACGCACACCTGACCTACGCACAACTCGAGCAATCACTTTGTGTGTTCACCGAGGAGCTACGAGAAAGCGGCCTCTCGCCAGGAGACCACGTGCTACTGCAACTGCCAAACACCGCAGCGTATGTGGTGACTCTGCTTGCGCTGATGCGCGTGGGTGCTATCCCAACCCTGCTGCTTCCCGCGCATAGAGAGGCCGAAGTTGCAGCGTTGTGTGAGTCTTTACACCCAGTTGCTTATATCGGTGGCCGCGACCATCTCGGTTTTGACACCGTAGCCATGGTAGAGGCTATGGGACCCGGCGAGCTCGGACTCAAAGAACTGTGGGCCGATAACGGACCCACGCACGACAAGGAGTCCTCGTACCGAGTTCTGCCAGGTCTCTTCACTGCCCCGATTTCTACCAAATGTTCTCCGCCTACTAAGTGGCCGGATCCACGCAGCGTTGCGCTGAATCTTTTGTCTGGAGGAACAACAAAAATGCCAAAAATAATTCCCCGGGTACATGAGGCGTATGCATATAACACCCGTGCGGCGGCACAGTGCTGCGGCGTCGGGCCAGATACGGTATACTTGGCGGTTCTATCTACCTCTCATGATTTCGCCTTAGCTCAGCCCGGGATTCTGGGCACCTTGCTTTCGGGCGGCACTGTGGTTCTGTGCACCAGCGCAGCCTT
Source organism: Corynebacterium sp. HMSC071F07 (assembly GCF_001810285.1). Taxonomy (NCBI): domain Bacteria; kingdom Bacillati; phylum Actinomycetota; class Actinomycetes; order Mycobacteriales; family Corynebacteriaceae; genus Corynebacterium; species Corynebacterium sp. HMSC071F07. The sequence continues at coordinate 21,786 of NZ_KV800706.1, read as the reverse complement.
CGATGAGGCGTTTCCGGCCATTGCGACCCACGGGGTCACGCTGACTGCACTAGTTCCTGCGGTAGCCCAGGTGTGGGTGGAGGCCGCAGAGTGGTTTCCCGCAGATTTCTCTTCCTTGGAGCGAATTATCATTGGCGCAGCGGCGCTTAACGACGGCTTAGGTGAGGCAATACAGGATCGTTTCGGTGTGCGTATCCACCAGGGTTATGGCATGGGTGAAGGCATCACTACGTTCACGCGTATTGATGACCCTCCAGCGGTGATTCTTGGCACGCAAGGTCGTCCCATCTCTGATGCTGACGAGTTGGTAATCGATGGCCCGGGAGGCGAGCCGGGAGAGATACTAGAAAAGGGCCCTTATACTTTCTTCGGCTACGAAGGAAACCGCGATACCCCGGACTGTTTCACCGAGGATGGTTTCTTCCGCACCGGTGACCGTGGCTACCTTACCGAGGACGGCAACCTGGTGCTGTGCGGGCGCGTGGTTGAACAGATCAATCGCCTGGGCGAAAACGTCTCCCCTTCTGAGGTCGAGACACTCTTGTCTGGAACTCCAGGCATTAGTGCTGCAGCCGTCTTCCCAATGCCAGATAGAGCACTGGGAGAGCGCACCGTTGCAGCCATCGTCGCCCAACCAGGCGTTAACCGCTCCGCCATTCTGGATGATTTCCTCACCCGAGGCGTAGCCCGATACAAGGTGCCGGACCAGGTGATCACTGTCGACGAAATTCCACTGATCAACATCGGCAAGGTCGACAAGAAAAAGCTGCGTGCTCTCGCGGCAGCGCAATTTACTGACCGTGAATCCGAACAAAGCTGAGAGGACAAGACCATGATCAAAGAGGAACAAATTCGCGAAGAACTCCTCGCCTCGCTCCACCAGATCCTCGGCGAAGATGCCGAAATCGGCATCGACGACAACCTGCTCTCCCACGGCCTGGAGTCACTTCCAACAGTCCGTCTGCTCGCTGATTGGATGAAACAGGGACACCGCGTCTCCTTTGGAGATTTCATGCGCGCCCCAACGGTAAGGCAGTGGGCGAAGATGCTTGTAGAATCCACACCAAACCACAGCACTGACGCCATTGAGTCCCCCAAAGATGGGTTTGCCGCTCCCATCGACGATTCCGTACCCTTTGACCTCACAGATGTCCAATACGCCTATTGGATTGGCCGCAATTCCTCGCAGCAACTGGGCGGGGTGGGCACCCACGGCTACGTAGAGGTCGAATCCCGCAGTATCAATATCGACCGATTGCAACAAAGCTGGCTGACGCTGCTACGTTCCCACCCGATGTTGCGCGCCTGCTACACCGAAGATGGCAAGCAATATGTGCTGCCAGAGCCGCCCCACCCCACCATCCTCGTTCATGACCTCACCAAGATGGACGAGTCCACGCGCGAAGAAGCTCTGCTATCCACGCGCGAACGCCTTTCGCACCGACTGTTGGACATAGCTACCGGCCATGTGGTATCTTTAGAAGTCAGCCTCCTCCCTCAGGATGTAGCAGTTATTCACTTCGATATCGACCTGCTTGTGTGCGATGTGCAGAGTTTCCAAATTATCTTGCACGACCTCGCCCACCATTACGCCACCGGTGAAGCCCCCGACGCCGACCCGTCGTGGAGTTTCGCTCGCTACCTCGCTGGACACGCTCGCGAAGGCGTCGCCGATATCGACCGTGACCAGGCATACTGGCGCAATCGCCTCTCCGAGTTGCCGGGTGCCCCAACCTTGCCGATGAGCCACGGCACCAACGAGGAACAAGCACACCGGTTTGTACGCCGCAGTCGATCATTCGATTCGGCAACTTGGTCGCGCTTGCGTGAGGTGTGTGAACACCACGCTACTACCCCAGCAATGGTGTTGCTGACCGCCTACGCCCGCACCATCGGCCAATGGAGCGAGAATAAAAAATTCCTCATGGCCGTACCTCTGTTCAACCGCGGTTCAGACACAGCGATAAAGAATGTCGTCGCAGACTTTACCGCCCTGACACTCACCAGTATCGATCAGTCCACACGCCGCACTTTCAGCGAGGACCTCAAGGATATACAGGCCTCTTTCTATGAGGATTCGTCACATTCACAGTATTCGGCGGTGCGGGTGCTGCGAGACCTACGTGCTTCCAGAGGTGAGCAAGTTTTGGCTCCCGTGGTGTTCTCCTGCAACCTGGGAGACCCACTGGTTGGCCAAGAGTTTATAGATACCTTCGGAGAGATTAGCTACATGATCTCCCAGACCCCCCAGGTGTGGATTGACCTCCAAGTCTTCACCACCGTCAACGGCTTCCTAATCGTCTGCGACGCAGTTGAACAGTTGTTCCCCGAGAAGATGCTGGACGATCTCTTCGCCACCCTAGTGATGGAGATTGACAAGGCAATCACCGACGATCTCTCGCATTCAGACCCGGTAGAGAGCCCAGGAGCGCAGGCCCGTCGAGCGTCACGTGCCGAAGTTGCCTCTTGGCGGCTGCCTGACACCACCCTTGTCGATGAGGTGATTGCCGCTGCACGGTGCCACCCCCAGGCCACGGCCATTCGCAGTGCAAGCGGCGACGTTATTACCTACCAAGATTTGGAAGAGCAAGCCACCACCATCGCCTCTGCTTTGGTGAATTCCGGGGTTGAGCGAGGCGCTTTGATTGCAGTGATGGTGGAGCGTGGTCCTCGCCAGATTATTGGTGCGCTAGCCGCGATGATGGCAGGCGGAGCATATGTACCGGTGAGTCTACAGCAACCGGAATCTCGTATTGCCGCTCTCTTGGGGGCAAGCCAAGTAACGCATCTGATTACTGACCGACCCGATAAGGTTCTGAGCGAAACTGCAGTTCAGGTAGTAGATTTCACGAGCGCTACCGGCACAGCCAATCTTCCGCAGCTGCATCCACAAGACCCAGCCTATGTAATCTACCCCTCTGGGACCACTGGAACACCAAAAGGAGTCGAGATTTGCCACGGTGCTGCATGGAACACCATTAGCGAGATCAACCGTCGCCTGGGCGTTGGTCCGACAGACCGCCTACTAAGCGTATCTTCCTTTGATTTCGATCTCTCGGTGTACGACGCCTTCGGGCTCCTTTCTGCTGGCGGCGAACTGGTAACCATCCCAGATGATGCGCGCCGCGACGCCAAGAAGTGGGTATCGCTGGTGGATAGGTTAGGCATAACTATCTGGAATTCGGTGCCTACTTTGTTTGAGATGCTTTTATCTGCGGCTGATCGGACACCGGGCAAGCTCAGCAGCATACGCCATGTTCTGCTATCTGGCGACTGGATTGATACCAGCCTGCCTGAGCGCATGCGCACGGTTACCCCGCAGGCACACCTATTAGCTATGGGTGGTGCGACGGAGGCATCTATCTGGTCCAATGGTCTCGACCTCGATGTAGTGTCACCCGAGTGGACCTCAATTCCCTATGGTCGGCCGCTTGCCAAACAGATGTACCGGGTGGTGTCCAGCAATGGCCAGGACTGTCCCGATTATTCTGTGGGGGAGCTGTGGATTGGCGGCCTGGGCGTAGCTACACAATATGTCGGCGACCCCGGACTCACCGAAACTAAGTTCGTAATCTCGGAGGACTCACGTTGGTACCGCACAGGCGATATGGGCCGGTTCTGGGCCGATGGGACGATCGAGTTTTTAGGCCGCTCGGATAACCAAGTCAAAGTTCGTGGCCACCGCATCGAACTCGGCGAGATCGAGTCCGCGTGTGAAGCGTTGCTGCCAATAGAGCGTGCCGTGTGTATCACGCACCAAGGTGCATCATCGTCACCATCTTTGGTTACGTTTGCTCAGTTCACACCGTCACATGTTGCCCGAACTACTCCGGAGCAGTTTGCGACGTCATTGCGCGCCAAAGTCAACGACGTGCTGACCGAGGGCGACATCCGCACGTCCGTCGAGCACGATGAGCATTTACAGACCGCATATGCCTTCTCAGTGATGCGACGCTGGGAGGAGCAACTCACCGGCGTGGGGACCCCAAACCACCTCCGCGAACACCGTAATCGCTGGCAGACATGGCTAGGCAAAGCAGATGAACACCCGGCTACCGCAGACTTGCTTCTAGACGACGAGTCGTTCGGCGCGTTAGAGCGTTTTGTCACCCCCTTCGAGCAAGCCTTCGTAATGGCGGAGAAGCAGCGCAGTATCGCTGAGTTCATCCAAAGCCCAGATTCGATGTCGGTGGAGCAATTCCTCGCAACCCGTCCGTTGGGTCGGTTGGTTCACCGGGTCCTCGGCGCGGTTGTGCGTGAATGCAGTACCCACTCAACCAGCGAGCTCAAGATTCTTGAGATCGGGTCACGCCGGCCCGAGGCCTCTGCGGACTACGCGGCTATCGCGGGGACGAGCGCATACGTGCTCGCTGATCCCTATCGTCATCACCTCGAACATGCCGGACAACGTGTTGGTAACACCTTCACGTACCGCCAGCTCGGAGTCACTAGCACGCCCCAACCGACTCCTGGGGAGGCAGTGACGAAGGCGGACTTGGTGCTGTGCAACCAGACGCTGCACCAGAGCGAGGACATCGAGAAAACGCTCTGTGAGGCCTGGGGCCTCAGCGCCCCTGGAGCAACGATGGTGGTGGTAGAGCCCACTGCCCCCTCCCCGATGTCCGATATCACCGCCGCATTTATTGCCAACAATACCACGGACGCTCGGGCCGAAACCGGTACAGTACTACTCAGCGCCCGCAGCTGGAAAGAAATCCTGCAGCGCACTGGGTGGAAACCTGTAGAGCATGTAGAGATCACTAAAACGACGGCGCTTATCATCGCCGAACGCGCTAGTTCCAACGAATCGGTCACACTATGCGATTCTGACTATGCCAAGGCTACAAACCTACTGGCCACCCGCCTTCCGGAGTACATGCTACCGAAACGCATCCTGGAGCTAGCGAAGTTTCCACTCACCAGCAACGGCAAGATTGACCGCAAAGCGCTCACAGCATTAGTGCCGGAATACTTCGACAACGAGCCCGCTGTCACCGAACTTCCGCACACCGCCACCGAGAAACGGCTCATCGATATCTGGGATGAGCTGCTGCACACCAGCTCCAACGTGAACTCAGACTACTTTCGCTTGGGTGGTGACTCTCTCACAGCAACACGCCTGCGCCGTACCATCGAACAGTGTTTTGGCGTGGAATTTCCGTTAGAGAATATCTTTGACGTTCCGTTGCTGCGCGACATGGCCGCCCGAATTGACCAGATAGCCGAAGTCCCCCACCAGCAATCGGATCTTCCCAAGATTGTTCACGGGTCTGAACAGTACGCTCCGTTCCCGCTGACTGAGGTGCAGCAGTCCTATCTCATCGGCAGCTCTGGAGCCATCGAACTCGGCGACGTTTCCAGCCACTGTTACTTTGAAATGTCCACTGCCTGCCTAGACCCGGAGCGAGTGGAAGACGCGTTCAATGCCCTGATTAAACGCCATCCCATGCTGCGCACCGTCGTGTGTGAGGACGGATTGAGTCAGCGTGTGTTGCCCGAAGTACCACGCTACCGCATTGCCCTCATTCGCTCCGGCAACGCCGACAATGAGGATACTCTCGATGAAATCCGAGAGGAAATGTCCCGCCAGAAGTTTGATCCCACTCAGTGGCCATGCTTTGACGTGCGCTACGTAGCCGAGCCCGACGCGGGTCGACTGCTTTTAAGTTTCGATAACTTGTTTATCGACGGCTGGAGCATGTTCCACATTTTCCGTGAGTGGAAGCAGGCCTACGACCACGGCGTAGACAGTCTCGATCCGGCAATCCCCTATTCATTTAAAGACTATGTCGAAGCCACGATTGAACTGTCACACAGCGACATCCATAAGCGTGACCAAGCCTATTGGGAATCGGCAGTGGATACTATTTATCCTGCACCGCAGTTGCCGGTGACCGACACAAACGGCGCTAATACCTCGCAGTTTTGCCGCCACCACGCCCTGGTGGACGCTGCGAAGTGGCGCCGGATTAAGCAACGGGTACGTGAGGAGGGGATGACCGAAGCCGTATTCCTAGCCGAGGTATACGCCGAAGTCCTAGCGAGGTACAGCGATGAGCCGCGACTTAGCATCAACCTGACCCGGTTCGACCGCACTCGGTTCGCCCCCGAGGTTGACCACATAGTTGGCGACTTCACCAGCCTATCTATTCTCAGCGTGGATACCCAGTGTGCACCATCGTTCCGGGACCGCGCTGCAGCGCTACACAGGCGCATGTTCAGCAATCTCGATCACGGCAGTGTCTCCGGCGTGTCGGTGCAGCGAATGCTTACTAAGCAACGCGGTGCTCGGGTAACCATGCCGGTGGTCTTCACGTGTGGCCTGGGCGTCGTGGAGCACCCCGAGTCAGATCAGAGTCCTTACCTGGGCGTAATCGATCATGGCCTATCGCAGACGCCACAGGTATGGATGGACCTCCAGGTCTATGAACACGATGGTGGCCTGATGCTGAATATGGACGCGGTCGAGGCGATCTTCCCCGACGACATGGTGGCGGAGCTTTTCACCAGCCTTACAGCCACTCTCTCGCACCTCGCAGAGTCCCCTGAACTCTGGAACGCGCCCACCAGTACCATAGCTCCGACGACCAACGCGCCCACCGCAGATCGAATCAACGACACAGACCGGGAACTCCCCGGAGCGGATAAGAGCCTACTGGGGCTGTATCAGAAGGGACTTGCCGAGCATGGTGACAACCTCGCGGTGATAGACGCCACCACGCAATGGACATACGAGCAACTCAATGAGCAGTCGGATAAGTGGGCCCAGCTTATTGCTGCAACTGACCCGGCGCCTGGTGATCTCGTTGGCATCATGATGGAAAAGTCCGCACAACAGATCGCAGCGGTACTAGGCGCAATGAAGGCCGGATGCGCCTACTTGCCGCTGAGCGTGGACCAACCGGTGGGGCGTAACACTTCCATCATCAACGATGCGGGTGCATCCATTGTTGCGATGGACCATCCGGACGATGATTTCGCTGCGTTAGCCGAGCACTGCACAGTCATCACTCTGGCCGATGTCGCCCGGCATCGGCCAGGTGACCAGGCCTTAAGCGAATCGAGTCCGACACCCAGCTCGCTTGCGTACGTCATCTACACGTCTGGTACGACGGGCACTCCCAAAGGAGTAGCCATCACCCACGAGTCGGCGGTCAATACGATTGTCGATGTCAACGAACGCCTCGGGGTGACTCCGACCGACCGGATATTGGGGATTTCAGAGCTAAACTTCGATCTATCGGTATACGACATCTTCGGGATGTTCGCGCGGGGTGCTACCTTGGTGTTGCCATCTCCAGCAGACAAACGTGATCCGCAGTGCTGGGCAGATGCCGTAACTACGCACTCGGTGACGCTGTGGAACTCTGTGCCAGCACTTTTTTCGATGTACGTGGAACACCTCCGCGAACGGAGCCTCATTGGTTCCTCCGTACGGTCGGCACTACTCAGCGGAGATTGGATACCTGTAAATATCGCTTACCAGGTCAGCACCCTCTTCCGGGACTGCACAGTTTTCGCTGCTGGGGGTGCTACCGAGGCATCGATATGGTCAAACTGGTACGAGGTAGGCGTCGATGATGCCTCGCGTACCAGCATTCCCTATGGAACGCCGCTGGCAAATCAGCGAATGTACATCCTCGATGAGGCCCTGAACCCCCGACCCACGCATGTGCCGGGAGACCTTTACATTGCCGGACGTGGCCTGGCCATGGGGTACTGGAAGGACCCAGAGAAGACCGCAGCATCATTCATCACCCACCCCCGCACCGGCGAACGAATGTACCGCACGGGCGACAAGGCCCTCTACAATCACCTTGGTCACATCATCTTCCTGGGGCGCGAGGACGGTCAGGTTAAGGTCAACGGCTACCGCATCGAACTCGGTGAGATCGAGTCAACAGCACGAAAATTCAACGAACTCCGCGATTGCGTCGCTGTCAACGACCATGGCATTGTTCTCTACGTTGTTACGCATGAGGGCTTTAACATGGCAGCACTCAATAACCACCTCGCCGAGTCTCTCCCTGCCTATATGCGTCCACGCGTGATATCACGCATTGATGGGCTACCACGGTCTTGGAACGGCAAGATTGATCGCAAGAGTTTAGAAGGAAAAACCTTTGAACAACCACAAACAAGGGAACGCTCTCGTAATCACCGAGATTCGGGTATCATTACCATCTTGCAAGAACTCCTCGGGCCCAAGGAGATCAGCATCGACGATGACTTCTTCACCATCGGTGCCGACTCGCTCACGGCCGTGCGGCTTACTAACTCGATTCGTCGAGAAATGTCAGTAGAGATCTCCATACGTGACGTATTCAACCATCCAACGGTCCGAGAATTGTCCGACCTGATCGCCAACATCGTCGGCAGCGACGTAGAAGAAGGCGAAATTTAGAGTTCATGCCACCCCTGTTTCACTCACCTGACAAGCCACTTGCCCCCAACCCAGTGCTACGCACAAGCAGCCTAATCTGAAAGGAAACATCATGCCCAGTACTCCCCACACCACCCCGAAAGATGCAAAAGCAGGACGGCTGAACATCACCGACCTGATGAACATCGGCATCTTCTTCGTCATCAACTTGGTAGCCGGCGTGGTCATCGCCTTCATCGGCATCACCCCCATCACCTACGTGATGATCACCAGCGTTCAGGCCCTCATCCTGGGCATCCCGATGATGCTGTTCTTGGCCAAGGTGCACAAGCCCGGCATGGTCTTCATATTCCTTCTTCTCAGCGGCCTCGCCAGCCTGCTGCTTGGTTTAGGCATATGGCCACTGCTGCTCAGCTTGGTCATGGCCGTGTTTGCCGAGTTAATTTTGCGCGCCGGCAAGTATACGAGCGCAATACACAGTGTGATCGCCTATGCCTTTATAGCAGTGTCACCCACCGCATCATATATTCCGCTTTTCTTCACCACTCGGCGCTACATAGAGAGCAGCGGCATGCAGACCAAATATGGTGCTAGTTTCGCGGATGGCCTCACCTCTATTGGCCAGATGACTTGGCTATTCCTCATCATTGTGATAGTAACCTTCGTCTGCGGGATCCTCGGCGGGATCCTCGGCCGGCGCATCTTCACCAAGCACTTCCAGCGAGCAGGAATCGCCTGATGTCGCCCACTTTGCCCGGATCAGGCACGCACACAGCGGGACTCCATCTGGACCCACGCACCACGGTGCTGGTCATCCTCGTGGTGTCCTCGGTGCTCATCTCACCGGCCGGGTCCAGTGGGGCGCTGGGCAGCACCGCCCGGTGGATGCTCATTGCCGTTCCCGGGGCACTTTCCTCGCCTCCGGCATGGTGGCCGCTGCACTGCGATACGCACTCACCTTCGCGGTGCTCGCTGGCTTTCCTGCGGTGGTGGTACAGGCCCTGCCCGAGCGCCACATCATCGTGGACGTGTGCGCTACGTGGTTCGCAGGGCTTTCGCTCATCCTCCCTGGCATCACGTGCTGCTGGTACCTACTACGCACCGTCTCGGCCAGCGAATTCATGGCCGCGATGCAGCGCATGCGGAGCCCCGACGCCCTGACCATCCCCACGTCCATCATGTTCCGGTTCTTCCCGACGATTCTCGAGGAATACCGCGATATCCGCACCGCCATGCAGATGCGTGGCATCTCGGGCCTGCGCAACCCGATCGCTATGCTCGAATACCGCTTTGTGCCACTGTTGGCGTCCGTTGTGAGCATCGGCAACGAGCTGGCTATGTCTGCAGTGACCCGCGGATTGGGCTCGCCTCGCCGACGAACCACGCTGTGCGAGATAGGCTTCCGCGTAGGCGACGCAATAGTCATAAGCGTGCTCGTCGTGTCCCTGATCCTACTACTGGTAAATATAGTGATGCTGCCGTGATAAAGCTGCACGATGTGTCACTATCCTATGGTCAAAACACAGCGGAGCCGGTGCTGCACCACGTAAATCTCACCGTGGCGAAGGGCGAACTAGTTCTAGTGTGTGGCGAATCAGGCTGCGGTAAGTCCAGCCTGCTACGCCTGATAAACGGCGTGGCGCACACGTTCTGCGACGCCCAGATTTCGGGGGAGGTGCTGCTGGACGACGAAGACATCACTCATGCCCACCCACACGACATCGCCGAACGCGTAGGCTCAGTGTTCCAAAACCCCAAGTCGCAATTTTTCACGCTGGAAGTAGCCAGCGAACTCGCCTTTGGCTGCGAAAACCTCGGCGTGGCGCCCAACGAGATTCGACAGCGTATTGGGGAACTTTCCGCAGATTTCGGCATGGTTCATCTCCTCGACCGGCACCTGTTCACACTTTCCGGCGGCCAGAAACAAAAAATAGCATGCGCTTCAGTGGCCGCGATGCACCCACAGGTACTACTACTAGACGAACCATCATCAAATCTCGACCTCGCCGCCGTCGATGAGCTGCGCCGCATCGTCGCGCAGTGGAAGACACAGGGCCGCACCGTCCTGATCGCTGAGCATCGGCTTTCCTACCTAGTTGACATCGTGGACCGAGTGCTGGTTATGCAGGACGGGCAGATCGCTCATGATCTCAGCGGCTCGGAGTTTCGC
>NZ_KV800706.1:0-11133 GCF_001810285.1 Corynebacterium sp. HMSC071F07 | reverse complement strand
CCCTAGACAAGGCCGAACTGTACCGCATGGGCTTGCGCTCAGCGCAGCAGGTCCCCGAGGTGACCCGCGAGCCACGCCCTTCAAGTGGCACGATGGTGCTCAAAAAGCTACAGTTCACCTACCCCAAGGCTACAGAGCCATCCCTGAGCATCAGCCACACGGAGTTGCCGCAAGGGCAAGTCATCGGCGTGGTAGGACGCAACGGGGCCGGAAAATCTACCTTTGTGCGCGTTCTGACTGGCCTGGAATCTAAGGCCACCGGCGTGGTGGACATCAATAACCGCTCGCTCTCGGGTCCCCGGCAGCGCCTGCGCCAGTCCTATTTAGTAATGCAGGACGTAAACCACCAGCTTTTCGGGGAGAGCGTGGAGTCCGACGTAATCATCGGCACCAGTGGACCGGATGGGAAAAACGAAGCGCGCCTTACCGAGGTGCTTGGTGCACTTGATCTCGCGGACAAGCGGGCCCGGCACCCGATGTCGCTTTCGGGCGGCGAACGCCAGCGCGTGGCCATCGCCTCAGCAGTCCTAAGTGAGCGCGAGGTAATCGTCTTCGATGAACCCACCAGCGGGCTGGACCTGTGCCGCATGCACCGGGTGGCCCACCTGCTAGACGCCCTAGCCCGGCAGGGCAAGACCGTTTTGGTAGTAACCCATGACATGGAGCTGGTGGCGCGGTGCTGCGATCTTCTCCTGCGCGTGGAAAAAGGCCGCCTTACCGCCTGCGAACCGTGCGATGATCTCGCACTGGCGCGCACGGTGCGGTATCTACGCGGCCGCGACAGCTAGTCCCTACAGCTTCCAGCTGGTGGCGTCGCTCTTTTCACCCCAGAAGCTGCGGTAGCGTGGGGAACTCTCCATGAGTTCCTCGTGGTTGCCGATAGACTCCACGGTGCCGGAGGGACTCATCATCACAATCTGGTCCGCGTCGCGGATGGTGTGCAGCCGGTGCGCAATGACGACGGTGGTGCGCTCGGCAGAAAGCGTTTTCATACCGCGCATCACAAGGTGCTCATTCTGCACGTCTAGAGAGCTAGTCGCCTCATCAAGCAGCACGATCCGCGCGTCCTTCAGTAGCGCACGAGCGATGGAGACACGCTGACGCTCACCACCGGAGAGATTCTGCCCGCCCTCGCTAATCAGGGTGTCAAACCCCTGCGGCAGCTGCCGGGCAATCTCGGTGACACCGGCCAACTCCGCTGCGCGGAGCACCTCCTCCCGCGTTGCATTGTGGCAGCCCAGGCGGATGTTTTCATACAGTGTGTCCTCGAAGAGGTACACGTATTGGAACACCATAGCCAGCGAATCCAACACCGCCCGGGAGCCAAGATCGCGAATATCCACACCACCGATACGGATGGTCCCCTGGTCAACGTCATAGAAGCGTGCCGCAAGTTTTAGCAAGGTGCTCTTGCCGCAGCCGCTGGGACCCACCAACGCAGTAGTAGTTCCGGGCGCCACGCGGAAACTCACGTCGCGGACCACTGGGGTGTTGGGTTCGTAGCCAAAGCCCACCCCATCGAACTCGATGCCATAGTCGCGTGGCGCCGCCGGAACCGCAGGCTCCGGCAACACCCGCGCATCGAGGATCTTTTGGATCTCATCTAAGGTATTGCGCGCGGATTCCAAGCCCTCGCCGTAGGGTATGCCCGACATAGCAACGCGAGCCAGGATGAACACCAACACAATGACGCCAATGTAGGTGCCTGCTTCTAGCCAGTGGTTGAGAAGTAGCACGGTGGCCAGGGCATCAATGACCACGGTACCGACCATGATGATTAAAGCCAGACGACCCATGATCATCTCACCTGTCTTCTGGGTGTGCTGCTGGGCGCTAAGCTGCTCTCGAATCGAGGCGCGCACGGCGCGCTCCCCCAGCGAATCCGGCCCAGCCATGCGCAGCACCGGCTGCACCTGGGCGAACTCCAGCACCTCCGCGGCGCCGTGCTCGTTGCGCTCGCCCTTCTGGCGCTCTGCCACGCGGTACTGCCGCATTAGGCGGTTATAGGCGAACCACACCACGGCAGCCACTGCAACGGTAACCAGCCCCAGCCGCCAGTCCACGGCGATGAGAAACACGCAAGCCAAACCGGCCGAGGCAGCACCGTGCAGCATGGGCCGCAGCATCATTGCCGGCGCGTTAGCGGCAAACAGCGCACCGCTGGTGGCTACAACACCGATCTGGCCGGCGCGATCTTCTTCAAAATAGCCCAGGGGTAGCTGTGCCGTGCGATCGGCGATAAGCCGGTGGATGCGCAGCACGTAATCATGCCCCAGGTCCTGGGCAATAACCTCAGTGGGCCAGTCTGCGGCGGCGTAGACGAGGACGGAGATAATGATCCAGGGCAACCATGCTGCGGCCTGCGCGGGATCTTCGCTAAACAGCGTGTCCAAAAACAGTGCAATGAGGATAAGGCCAATGGCCAACGCCACCGCGGAAATCCCAATTAGCGTAAGGACCAGCACCAGACGGCGACGATCAGCCGGACTGCCCAGTGAATAGAGCGTGCGGATCATTATTTTTCCTCCCCTTGGATGCCCGCCTGCGCGGTTTGGTAGCGTGCCCACATCGTGGCGTAGCCCTTGCCTGCCGCCACTAACTCTTCGTGAGTGCCTGCTTCGGTGACCTCACCGTTTTCCAGCATGAGGATCCGGTCAGCGCCGGTGATCGTGTGGAGCCGGTGTGCGATAACTACTAGCGTGCGCCCGGCCACCAGCTCGGTAATGGCCCGCTGGATCGCGGCCTCGGAGTCCGGATCCGCAAAAGCGGTGGCCTCATCCAACACGAGGATCGGCGCGTCGAGCAAGATGGACCGGGCAATAGCCAGCCGCTGCTGCTCGCCACCGGAAAGCTGCGCGTCCTCTCCCACCACCGAGTCGTAGCCGCGCGGCAGATGGGTAATGCGCTCATGAATCTGGGCGGCGCGGGCGGCGCGAACCACGTCTGCGTCGGTGGCCTCCGGGTGAGCGAGGCGAATGTTATCCCGCACGCTCATCCGCATAAGGTAAGGGTCCTGGAAGACGAACCCTACCCTACGGTAGAGCTGGTCAGATCGGAGATCAGTACTAGGGACGCCACCAATGCGCACCGACCCCTCCGTGGGGTCTAATAGCCGGGGGATGAGCGCGGCTAACGTGGACTTCCCCGAGCCGGAAGGTCCCACCACCGCAGTGATGCTGCCGGCGGTAAGTTTTTGGTTAATGCCGGAAAGCACCGGGGTGTCCGGCACGTAGGAGAAGCTTAAATCTTTCAACTCAATTCCGGCGTTTGCAGGCTCCCTGCCGCCAGCAGCGGGCGGCAATACCGGGATGTTGAAGAACTCGGTGAGATCCGCCGCGGCAGCCTTCGCCTCCGAAAACATGATGTTAGTGCGCGAAAGCATAAGCAGAGGCGCGGCGATGTTGTTGATGAACAAAAACGCTGCCAGCACATCGGCCACTGGTACGCCCGCAGACGTGATGAGCCACGGGCTGGCCGCGGCTACCACCAGCAGGCCAAACCCGGTGGAGGTGAAGATCTTCATCAAAGCGGTGGGGTGTACGGTGGCGTGCAACCACTCGCGATAGAACCCACCAAAACTCCGGGAACGACTAAGGAAAATGCTCTCGTCGTAGCCTTCCGGAACAAACACCTTGATAACCGGGATGCCGCGCACCAACTCTACGACGGCGGCGTCTAGCTGCTTCTGGCTGGACTTAAATTTCTCCGCCTTTTCTTGAAACTCGCGCATCATAAACGGCATGGTGGCCACTGCCAACAGCAGTGGTACCAGGCCCAGCAGGCCTATCCGCCAGTCCACCACGAACATGTATCCCAGGCTCAATAGCGGTACGAGTACACCGGCCGAATAATCGTGCGGCGCGTGGGCGATGAGCTGGTGGATCTTGGTGACGTCGTCTTCGATGTAGGTTTTCACAGTCCCCGACGGTGTCCGCGTAAACCAAGACAGCGGGAGCCTACCCAGCTTGGTAATCTGCTGCTGGCGTAAGTGCTCGCCCAAAAGGCCGTCGGCCTGGTGGCTTACCTGGAGGCTCTTCACGGTTGCCTGTCCATGTAGGACGGTGGCCACCATGAGCGCCGCGACTAGCAGCCACAGCTTTGACGCATCTATCGGCTCTCCCTGGAAGGACAGCATTACGGTGCGCACCAGCTCAACCAGCACGATTACCGGCACCAGCGACAAAACCGCCGCCAGCACCGCCAATAGCAGCGACACCGTGATCTGCCGGTGGGCAGGTTGAGATATTTGCCTAAATGTAATGGGTGGTTTTTGTTCGGTCATCGGGGCCTCTTTACTCAACAGTCACAATCACGCATTGTTCCGCGCTAACCAGGCAGTGTTCCCAGTAATTCCCGCTAGAAAACCGGCAAGCAGGTCGAGGAACTCGGTTCCAGTATCGAGCGGGAAGAAATGCCCACCCGGCAGGACCTTCAGTTCAAAACTACCGCTGGTAAAATTTTCCCACCGGGAAAGCATCTCTGGGCTGACAGCTGGGTCGCTATCCCCCGCCAATGCCAGCACAGGAGAGCGAAGCACCGTGGTTGCATGGTGAAAGCCCTCGTGTAACACATAATCGCGACGAATGTCAGCGAGCAGCAGCTTCATCACATCATCATTGGCAAGGATCTCAGGTGGTGTGCCACCTACCTTCTCAAACTCCCTGCGCAGCGCACCGAACCCCATTGACGAGTGGTATTCCCCAGGCACGGTTTCTCCGGGCGCCTGCCGTGCGGCCACCACCACGGCTTCCGGTATAGTGGGCCGATGCATCTGCTGCAGGCAGGCAGCAACCTGGTAGGCCAGCGCTGCCCCCATGGAGTGGCCGTACAACGCAATCGGCGCGCCCGCCGCCAGATCTACTATCTCGGTTGCGCACATATCGGCGAGCTTGTCAAAGTCGCTTACCCATTTCTCTCGGCGACGGGTTGCCTTTCCGGGAAGCTCCACCGGCACCACGTCAATGCTTGGGTTGACCCCCACCCATCCACGATAGACGGAAGCGCTGCCTCCTGCGTGATGGAAGCAAAACAAGAGGGTTCCAGTGCGATGTCCGGCCACAAACGGAAAGACTCCCTCGCAGCTGATTTCTGTCATTTTTCGCCTTTCGCTAGGTCGGACTGATTAAGCACGATTTCTACTGCTGCGACGGTACCCGGGTCTGTGGCAAGCAACTCGGGCATCCTGCGGGCTGCGGAGTCGTATGCTCCACTTACCAAATCGGCAATTCCGGCGGCCAGGGACTGGGCACTCAGTTCGCCTCGCTGGGCGTCAATATAGTTCGGCCCGGCACCGTTTCGACAAACTGCGTTGGCATGGAAGTGTTGGTCACCACCGAATGCAACCGCAAGGCACGGCTTGCCGGCGCGCAGGATCGCCCCGGTGGTGCCCAGTGAGCCGTGGCAGATGCCTGCACGGCACCACGGAAGCACAGTCGCGAACGGGACCCGGGCGACGGTGAGGATTCCTTCTCTCACACCAGGCTCATGATCGGGATCGACGATTATCGCCCGCAGACCATGCTCGATGCACGCGTCTCGAGTCCATCGTTGAAGGTCATAAACGCGATCTGAGACCATACTCCCAAAGCTTGCCAGAACCGGGGCCGAGCCGGCAGCCACAAACTCCTCGACTGCTGGGTCTAGGGCGAGTTCACTGTGGTGCGGGTCAAGCCACTCGCCAGTGACGTGAATGTGGTTTTTCCATTCCGGCGCCGGCGGACTCAACGCGGGACTGAATTGGTAGATCGTGGTTGGTGGAGAGGAGAGCGCTCGCTGACGCAGCCCCAACCTACGGCGCCATGCCGCTATCACTGGGCGCATCGCCCAAGCCATCAGAGTATTGGACATCCAGTGGGTGACCAGAGCTCCGACAGAGCCGTCCAGTTTTCGCGGATCCACGAGGCTGTAACGGAGGCAGGGTTCGGTAGGGAAAACCTGCACCCGAACGCTGGGGACTCCGCGTGCAGCCCCTAACAACCGAGCAACTTCACTGAATTGGGTGTACATGACCACGTCAACGCCATCCATGGCATGCTCTAACACATCGAAAACGTGGGCGTCAGATATCATCTCACGGATACCTAAGACAGTGTCCATCATGCCTTTACTATCGCCCAAAAGGCGCTTCATTAACGCCCGGTAATCACCGGGTAACTCGATGTAGTCCACCCCGTTTGCACGAAAACTCCCGCCGAATTCGCTAAACCCAGCCAAAACAAACTGGTGGCCACGATCTCGAAGTGCGACACCAAGGTGCGCAAATGGCAGCATATCACCCTCAGAACCCAGGACGACCGCGAGAACTTTCACAGCCGTCTCAATCCGTAATCCAACTAGGCCACTCAGGAACCCAAGACTCCCCCATGAGCTTATCTTCCGGGCCAATATCACGAATGACTCGGCACGGATTACCGGCTGCGAGTACCATGGGCGGAATATCTCTTGTCACAACACTGCCAGCACCAATTACTGCACCATGCCCAATCGTGACACCCGCAGTTACCGTGCAATTGCCACCAAGCCACACATGGTCTTGTATGGTGATCGCACCCCCGGTACACACCATGTATTGCCGCTCTACGGGGTCTAAGGCGTGATTGCCAGCAAAGAAGGAACACCATGGACCAACCATGACCTCATTGCCAAATGTCACCGGGGCCATATCAAGTACCGTAGTTCCTCGATTGAAGGTCACGCCATCTCCGACCTTGATTTTCGAGCCATATTGGACATGAAATGGCAGGAAAACCATTAAGCGCTCCCCCAGTTCACCAAGCAGGTCTGCCATCACTGCCTGCTTCTCCGCTGTTTGAAGTGGACGAAGCTGGTTGAGATCGTGACACTTCTCCGCCGCCTCCATCATCTCGTAATAGAGATCCGGGTCCTCAATAGGGCGGAAGGGCTGACCGCAGAGAATCTTATCTTCGATTTGCTCTCGAGAATCCATGGATACTCCTTTGTGCTTGAGAGGCGCGAGCCACAATACGAATTACGGTCAGCCACGCGGTTTGACCCTGACTAGTCGGAATACCCAGATTCTTAGCTCACACTTGGTAGCTTACAGGCCTTCGACTTAATTGTCAAGCATGCCATGCCTAATTATGGTATGCTCAACTTTGCAGCAACCTGCAGCGTCGCCGCCGATCAGCCGACCTGTGCAGACCTCTCCTGCGGGGCGCTGTGCACGACCCGGTGCCGCTAGACATACATCATTTTCTAAGGATTAGTTGGCACTACCCCAGGCGCTTGCTCCGTGGACCACAATCCATCGTTCGCGGGCAATAATCGGTTTTCCTTCTGCGGTAGGAGAATCGGTGCGCCGTCTAATAGACCGTTGACGTATATCCAGGGATGAATCATGAAAGAAAACCCCACCACGGCAACCGCTAGCGGTGACCCCAGCGCCACCGCAGTCCCCTCAACCAGCGCCCACGCAAAAGGCCGCGACCTGGTGCTTGATGTCCAAGATCTGCGATGTAGTCTGGGAAAAGTCAAGAAGCGAACGGAAATCCTGCGCGGTGTGACCCTCGCCATTCCGCGCGGGGGCATCCTCGCCGTCCTAGGCGCCAATGGTGCCGGCAAGACAACCTTGGTCAATGTCCTTTCCACGCTGCTGCCCGCCACGGGCGGAACCGCCATCATCGATGGCCACAACTTAGCCACGGATCCTTCCAAGGTGCGCGCTTCCATCGCGCTGACCGGGCAATACGCCGCAGTGGATGAGGAGCTTACCGGCAAGGAAAACCTCATCTTCTTTGGCCGCCTGGCAGGGCTTAAAGCTAGCGATGCGAAGGCCCGCGCCGCGGAACTTCTTGAGCGCTTCGATCTGGTTGGCGCCGCCGACCGCCTGGTTTCGGCATACTCGGGCGGCATGCGCCGGCGGTTAGATATCGCCGCCTCCCTCACTGTCCCGCCCGCGCTGCTGTTCCTCGACGAGCCGACCACGGGCCTCGACCCCGCCGCGCGCAGCTCCGTGTGGGATACCGTCCGCGGGCTGGCGGCCGACGGCACCTCGATCCTGCTTACTACCCAATACCTGGAAGAAGCTGACCAGCTCGCAGACCGCGTCGCCGTGCTCGCCGGAGGCAAGGTGCTCGACGAAGGCACCCCCGCCGAGCTCAAGGACCGCTATGGCACCACGGTGTGCCTCATCACGATGTCTAGCCCGGACGATGCCGCACGCCTCACCCACACCTTGCAAGAACACCGCATCGACTGCCGCCAAGAGGACACCGTATTGCGCGTCGATGCGCCCGATGGCCACCGCACCCTAGTCCGGGCGCTGGCCTTGTGGGATGGCGACGACACCTCGGTCGCGGACGTCTCCTTGGTTCCGCCCTCCTTGGACGATGTCTACTTCGCTATCGCCGGGTCCGGCGACATCGCGCAGCAGGCTCCCCACACCGGTGGAGGCTCCCAGTGAACGCGCTCGGAGCAGTCGCTGCCTCGTGGCACCGCAATGTCCTGCGCACCGTCCGCAACAAGGCCGTAATGGTTTCCGCCGTGGCAATACCCAGCCTGTTCATGGTCATCTTTTACGCCACCTTCGCCAAGGCTTCGACGGAACTCGGCATCGATTACGCCGCCTTCCTCCTGCCCGCCGGCGTTATTCAGGCGATTGTGTTCGCCGCCGGGGGCTCCTCCTTGGCGATTACGCGTGACGCCGAAAACGGCATCCACGACCGCATCCGCGCCACCGGGACGCCCGCCTGGGCCACGGTCGTCGGCCGGCTGCTGGCAGATCTCACCCGCGCCGCGTGGTCGTGCAGCATCGTCGTCCTCACCACGATCCTGCTCGGTGCCCGCTACGCTGCCGGACCGGGTCGTATTATCCTTACCATCGCCCTTTTCGCCGCCCTCACCATCATCCTCTCCGCGTTTATCGATGGCTCCTGCCTGTTGGCCCCCAAGCCCACCTCGGCGTCCTTGCTCTTCCAAAACCTCGTGCTGGTCATGGTGATGTTCTCCACCGCATTCGTGCCTGCGGATGCGCTGCCCGGCGGCATTGGCCCCATCATCCGGCACGTACCGCTATCTCCCATCTTGGACACCGCCCGCAACCTACTAGGTGGCGCTGCCCTGGGGGCGCGCGGAGTCGAAGCACTGTGCTGGCTCATCGCCATGACCGTCGTTGGCGTATGGGGCTTTATCACCGCTTTCCAGGGGAGGAAACATGACTAACCACACCACCGCCACCGTGTCGCACGACACCACCTGGCTGTCCACTGTCGCCACGCATTTTGGAAGGCCCCTGCGCCCCGCCCGCCGCGATAGCGCGGTAATTACCAATACCGTGGCTGGTCCCGTTTTGATGTTCCTGGTCATGCGGTGGCTGTTTGGCGACCTCATGGCGGCCTCGCAAGGCTCTGCCACGCTCGACGCGTTACCGCTTACCATCGCGCTCATCCTTTCCAGCGAACTGATGAATGGCACCTCCGCCGCCGCGCAGATAATTAAGGAACGCCAACGCGGTATCACCACCCGCATCGCGACCACGCGCTACGGCACCAGCCCGGAGATCTTCGGCCGCTGGTGTTTCGATTCCTTACGCAGCCTTATCTCCGGCTGCGCGGTGCTGCTGGCTTCCGTGGCTTCTGGCCTGCGTATTCACACGCTGGCCGGGTTTGGCTGGGTGCTGTTAGTCATCATCTTCGGCGCGGTGGTGGCCGCCTCGCTATCGGCCATGGTGGGCGCGATGTGCGCCACCCCGGAGGCCGCCATTGGCCCGGCCCCCATCATCATGGCGGCCATGGCACTTAACGGCGGCCTCGTGCCCGTGGAGCAATTCGCTGGTGTGGTTCAACCCATCGCCCGGTGGAATCCGCTTACCTTCGCCGCCCGCGCCGGCGCCGCCATCGACGGCACGCCAAGCGCCGAAATCCTTGCCACCGGCCAGCCCGGCACCGCAGTCTGGGCTTTCGTGGCCTGGATGGTAGCACTCACCGTAGTGCTGCTAGCCGCCGCAGCTGCGTTCCGCCGCCCCACCATGTCGTAAATAGCGCCGGTTAGCGCGACAGTGCTACTTGTCGCGCGGCGGCGTCCCCAGCGGCGCGGTAGCGCTACTTGCCGCGCAGGGCGCGCCGCCGCGATAAAGAGCTGCGAATCTTTACCCGCGGCCGCGCTAAGGCGGGTAGTGTCGCCGCCGGTTACCGGCAACCAGGCGGCCTCGCCCGGGGCTAGCTCCAGGTCGTTTACCGTGACCACACCAGAAGTAGCCAGGGCGATGGCCGGTCCGGGAAGCTGCGTGGAAACCGTGGTGCCGGCGGGCAAATCGTAGCGGGTCACCGCAAACTCCTGCACCGGCAGCGGGTACTCTACTACCGTCGCGGTGTTGGGCGCGGCATCGGCAACAGCGGCGCTCTCCGCGCCTGCACCATCGCCCAGGGAGGTGTTCCTATATAGTTTGTCAATTCCGTGGGTGAGTTTGTTGGGGGGTGTGAAGGGTTTCTGCTTTTCCTTGTGGATGTTGTTTTCGGGCATGGTGAGGAGCCGATTGGGCTTGCTGTGCAATCGGCTTGAGGGGAGGGTCTGTTGGTTCTAGGCTGCTGCGGCCTCCTGGACTGTGGAGATGTCTCGGTAGAGCTCGCCGTTTCGCATCATGGCGAAGAGAACGTTGAGGTGCCGGCGTGCGAGTGCGACGACTGCGGCGTTGTGTCTTTTGCCTTCTTTGCGTTTTCGTTCATAGAATTGCCGGGAACGCTCGTGGAATCTGATCGATGCAAAAGACGATTGCCATAGGGCGTTCTTTAATTTTTTGTTGCCAGCCCGGTTAGGCGAATTCGACATGATAGACGTTCCTGACTGATTCGTCCGCGGTGATAGCCCTGCATAGGATGCTAGGTGCGCTGCATCGGGGAAGTCGGACATATCGCCAACAGTCATGAGGATCTGCGCTGCGCTACGCGGGCCGATACCAGGCATGGATAAAAGAATCTCGGTCTGCGGAATGTCCTGAATCAGCTTGAGTACCTGCGCTTCGATTTCTTTACGATGCTCGAGTTTGGTTAGTGCATCTGTGGCGGACATTGCTACGCCAAGTTCGGCGTATTCTGCGCCGGCAATGGATACGGTCTGTTCGTGGATGGCAGCAAGCATGGCATCGATGGGACCTGACCCCCATGTGGTGGACACCTG
>NZ_KV800705.1:0-363 GCF_001810285.1 Corynebacterium sp. HMSC071F07 | reverse complement strand
TTAAGACAGCTTCGGCTTTTTTCGCAGCGGAACTCGACCGACCCACGACCAAATGATCTCCTACATCGACACGTATAAAGATCAGTTTGGGGTCGAGGCCATCTGTCGAGTCCTTAAACAAGCAGATCGTGGATTCATTACTTCACGCGGCTACCGCAAAGCCACCACACGCGTTCCCAGTGCAAGAGCCTTAAGCGATAGCCTGCTCATCCCAGAAATACAGCGTGTGCATGCGGAGAATTTCTCGGTCTACGGTATCCGCAAAATGTGGCACGCGATGAACCGTGAAGGCTTTCATATCGGCCGCGACAAGACTGCACGACTAATGAAGCTAGCAGGTGTTTCCGGCCGCAGACGTGGGCG
>NZ_KV800704.1:45425-64437 GCF_001810285.1 Corynebacterium sp. HMSC071F07 | reverse complement strand
CGAACGGACACACATTCTGCTACTTAACCCACAAAAAGCCATCGCTAAAGTCCCGATTTGAGTCCCAGGACGTGCGCCTTAAGAGAAATAACTAAAGCCCCTACCAGTGTTTCTCCTGGTAGGGGCTTGGAAGTTGGTAGCGGGGGCAGGATTCGAACCTACGACCTCTGGGTTATGAGCCCAGCGAGCTACCGAGCTGCTCCACCCCGCGTCGAGATGTACTTCTAAACATCTACGCTTTAACGAGACTGATTATTTTCATAACCGCTCTCGTCGGCGACCTCTGTAACTATACAGACAGATAGCCACCCACCCAAATCCCCTGGGCAGGTGGCCATTCGCGTTTATCTAGGCAGTATTTTCTACTTGCCTACTTCGACTCGACCTTCTTGTAGGCCTCAACAGCCTGGTCGAGCTCGTCGAGAGCCTTGCCGTATTCCTCGAAGGAACCGTTGCGGGCTTTCTCTACGTTGTCGAGTGCTTTGTTGATGCCGTCAATGGCATCGGCCTCACTAGAGGCCGCCGGCGCCGAGGCAGGAGCCGAAGCCTTGCCCTCATCCTTGGACTTGGAGTCCTCACCGGAGTCCTTCTTCGCGTCAGCTGCACTGCCGTCGCCGTCGATCTCAGTGATGTCCTGCGCGGACTTAGGATCGATGCCCACCTGGTCGAGGGCCTCACCGATAGTCGGGGCATAACCCACGCGACCCTTGTAGGAAACGAGAACGCGTAGCAGCTTCGGGAACGCGGATTCCTGGTCCTTACGCTGCGAGTAAATAGGCTCCATGTAAAGAATCTCGCCGCCGCCTACCGGCAGTGCCAACAGGTTGCCGTAGTTCAGGTCATTCGAGCCTTCCCACAGCGTGCGGTCACGAGCGACCTGGTCGGAAGACATCATGGCGTCCTGCGCCTGCTTCGGGCCCTGGGTCTGAGTATTCGTCGGCAGCACGCGAACGGTGATCTGACCGTAGTTCTCTGGGTCCGAGGACACCGCCATATGCGCGGAGAGGAACTGACGGTTCAAACCGCGATAAGAAGTAATCAGCTGGAAGCTTGGCTTCCCGGACTTCGGATCCGCCGCCATGACGTAGTAAGGAGGTTGGTTCAAACCACGTGCCTCGCCGGCGGTTGGGTCTTCTGGCACAGACCAGAAGGCATCGTTATTAAAGAACACGCCTGGGTCGGAAACGTGGTACTTCGCCAACAGATCGCGCTGCACCTTGAACATGTCTTCCGGGTAACGGAAGTGGCCGCGCAGCTCGTCAGAGATTTCCGCTTTCGGCTTGACGACGCCCGGGAATACGCCCTCCCAGGCCTTCAGAACTGGGTCCTGGTCATCAAACTCAAAGAGATCCACGGAGCCGTCATAAGCGTCGACAGTAGCCTTCACAGAGTTGCGGATATAACCCACCTGCTCGTTGATAAGCCGCTGGCTGGTGCCGTTCGGGTTCTGCGTATCCTGCGTGGAATCTGTCAGCGAGGTGCGCTGTGAATAAGGCAGGGACTCAAGCGTTGTATAACCATCCACAATCCACTTGATGCGGCCGTCGATGACGGCTGGGTAGGTGGCAGAATCGGTGGTCAGCCACGGCGCTACCTTTTCCACGCGCTTGCGCGGGTCGCGGTCGTAGAGAATCTTAGATTCGGAGCCCACGCGGTCAGACAGCAGCAGGTTCATCTCCTGGTACTTCAGCGCATACGCGGTGCGGTCCACAATATTGCCGATCTCAACGCCGCCCTTACCGTCATAGGTGTAAGTGGTGGAATCGGTATCGTACTCAACTGGCTTATCACCGGTCTCGCCCACTACGGCGTAGTCACGCCCATCGCGTGCGCCGGCAATGACCGGACCATAGTAGGTGCGCGGCTGGTCCACCTTGATTCCCAGGGACTTCTCGGCGTCCTTGGTCTCGCCTTCACCCTCATGCTGCTTGCCCTGCTGGGTTTGCAGATCGGAGACGGTAAAGATTGGGAATCCGCCGCGGGCAGAGCCGGCGTCGCGCGCAACCTCGTCGACCGTGTTTGCTTGGGCTGCAACGAAGCCGTTTCCGTGGGTATAAACCGTGTGGCGGTTGATCCAGTTCTGCTGGTTTTCCTGCAGCTCATTCGGATCCAGCTCACGTGCGGCGACCACGAAGTCGCGCAGTTCACCGTCCACGGTGTAACGGTCCATCGCCAAGGTCTCTGGGAAACCATAGAAGTTCTTCAGCTGCTGCATCTGGGTAAAGGTTGGCGCCAAGATATCCGGATCCAACAAGCGCAGGTTCGAAATCGTGGAGGAATCCGAAGCCACCTTAGAATCCGCTACTTCCTCTGCTCCCCAGTTCTCCTCATAGGTAACCTGCTCATCCGTGAGCCCGTAGGAATAGCGGGTGGATTCAATATTGCGGGCGATGTATTCCGCTTCCTTTGCCTGGCGGTTCGGGTTGACGGAAAAGCGCTCCATCAAAAGCGGCCAAGCCTGACCGATGATGACAGAGGAAAGCAACATCAGCACCACTGCAAGTGCAGGGATACGCAGATCCTTGATTACCACCGCAGCGAAAATCGCCACTGCTACGACGACGCCGACGACCATCAGAATGATCTTGGCCGGCAGGTAAGCATTGATGTCGGTGTAGGAGCCGCCGGTAAACAGCGAGTGTTGGTTGTACAGAAGCTGATAACGATCCAACCAGTAGCCTGCTACCTGCAGCAGCATCCATAGGCCACCGGTTACCGCAAGCTGCACGCGAGCCGGGCGAGAAATGGAGCCGCGCACACCGGAGGCACGGTTGCCGATGCGAATGCCGCCCAAAATGTAATGGCTAAACAGCGCCAGCAAGAAACACACCAGAAGCAGCATCGAAAACGCCGAAACGATGATGTTCCACACCGGTAGCTGGAAGGCATAGAATCCCAAGTCCTTGTGGAACTGCGGATCATCAACGCCGAAATCCTGGCCGTTTAAAAAGAGCATGAACTGGCGCCACGAAGCCTGCCCCATCAGGCCTGCCACCACACCGACTAGCAGCGGGATAACCTTTAGGAACACGCCCATGGTCTTTTCGATGGAACGACGGTACTGGTAAACCGGCGAATTCAGATCGTTAAAATCTAAGCTCTCGGGGCGGCCACGCCATGCAACGCGGCCCGCGGCATAAACCACGCCTGCCGATACCACTGCGAAGATGACAAAAAGCACGATTCGCGCTACCAAGGTGGTGGTAAAAACACCACGGTATTCAATTGCGCCGAACCACTTCCAATCTGTATAAAAGCCCACTAACAATGGGCCGATGAACAGTAAGGCGGCAATGATAGCGACCGTCCAGGACAAGCCCCTGGGAGGTCGCTTCATTGGGGCAGCGGGTCGGGAGATACCAGAGGCCAACGCCAGCTCCAATCAAAATCGTGCGAATATAAGCGGTATAGTCTTCCAGCTTAGGGAAGCAATACACAGTTAACGAATAAGGAGTCTCATGAGTTCCCCCGAGCTTTCTCAGCCAGCATTAAACAAAGCCATGCGTGAAGCAGTGGAATTTGTCCACGCTGAGGGCTGGGAGGCACCCCCTACCCTTTTCGCTCTGGTGCCGACTTCTTTGGTCGCGGACCAGCTGGCAGAGCTCAATGAGGAAGACGCTTCCCCGCTGACCCTTATCGTGCAGGACAATATCCCGGAAAACATCGAACCCGGCTCCGAGCAGCTAGCCGATTATGTCTCCCGCGTGGTCTGGCCACACGAGATCGCCGGCGTCATCTTGGCCCAAGAGATTAAATTCCGCGACACCTCTGCTGAGGCTGGCCAGAGCGCAGACTCTAGCCCGCGTCCTGCACGCCTTTTCTCCGGTGTGCTGCGTGAGGAAGGCGTCGAACTGACCCTGCTGCAGGTGCGCCCAACCGAGGAAGAACTGGAAGCAGCCGGCCCGTTTGCACAAGACGATATCCAGCTGCGCGGCGGCCCAGACGTGGCACCGGGTGTCATCGCCGCATTGCGCTACGGGCTCGAACAAGATCCCGATGAACTCGACTAAACTGAGGCACTAAGTGTCTTAGACCCAAATTTCTCTACACCTGAAGTCTCAATGCTTTCTTTTGAACTCACAGCTTTGAAGGAGTACCTCGTGCGAAATTCCTTGTCCGCCCGCACCGCCTGCGTAGCAGCTGGACTGTTTGCTGCAAGTTGCTCCCTCGCGGCATGTGGGGACGGCCAGGAGGCTAGCCAGCCCGCACCGGCTGCTCCTGTAGCTACCAGTCAGAAGGCTGAAACCCCGGCCCCGAAGACGTCGGCAAGCACCGCTACTACCACTTCTTCTGAGCAATCCTCGGCCGAGGCCACCACCTCCGAGGAAACAGAATCTGGCGCGAGCGAGCCGGCAAGCGAGTCCGCCTCCGCTTCTGCGACTGCTGCCAATGGCGAAAAGAAGGGCAACGGAAAGCTCTCCAAGCAGGTAGAAGAAGCCTACGAGACCTTCGAAACCCTTGTTCCGGTGGAGATCTTCCAGCAGTTCGACCGCTGTGATCCCAACGGTGTCGCAGATTCTTATAACTGCTCCGGCTCGGAAATCGGCCAGTTCCAGTTCTTCAAGAACAAGTCCAAGGCCGCCCAAACCACGCAGGTGCTCACCGAGCTGCGCAGCTCCCGCGTGGTCAAGGATGAAGGCGACCGCGTCGTCGGCTGGTCCATGCTGGGCAATACCGCCATCTTGACCGTGGTGGATAACAAGGACGGTCTCGTGATGCAGCAGATGATCTCAACCGACCAAGACGATCCCGAAGAGCGTCTTAAAGAGCTCGGTCTTATCTAATTGCAGGTCTGAACCTGCTTGCCGTGGGCGAAGTCATCCATCGCCTTAATGGCATCGTCCAGGGTCTCCACCTTGGCAACCACCATGTCGCCGGTGTCGCGGCTCGTGGCCTCCGCGCAGTTGTCTGCGGGTGCTAAGAAGAGCTCGGCGCCGGCTTCTTTCGATGCGGCGACCTTGTGCACGATTCCGCCGATGGGACCCACCGTGCCGTCTTCGCTGATAGTGCCGGTACCGGCAACGAACTTGCCGCCGTTGAGCTCGCCATCAGAAAGCTTGTCGATTACCGCGAGAGTAAACATCATGCCCGCGGACGGCCCGCCGATGTCCTGCAGGTTGTAATCGACCTGGATATCTTCCTTGGGCTTCGAGGTCATCGAAATGCCCATCAGCGCCACCGAATCATCGTGTGGATGCGCCGCCAGCGTAACCTTTTCTTGCAGCTTCTTGCCACCGCGCTCGATGCCGAGTTCGACCTCATCGCCGGGCTTCTTCGCGCGGACCATGTCCTGCACCTGCCCCGGCTGCGGTACCTTCTCACCATCAACGGAGGTAATAACGTCATCTGCACGCACGACCCCCGCGGCAGGTGCATCCTCTAGAACCTGCGCGACCACGATCTTCACTGGCACGTCGAGATAATTCATCGCGGCGACCGTCGCAGCCGACTCCGACTGTGTGAAGGCCTGCTCGTTCGACTCGTTTACCTCTTCATCCGTCTGCCCCTGCGGGATGACGGTATCGATTGGTACCAGAGTGTCATCAGTCATGATCCAGCGACCCAAGGCCTGCGTCAGCGTCATGTTGGTGCGCACAGACACGGTGGTCATATTGAGCTGACCGGAAGTCTCATAGGTCTTTGGCGCTTTCACGTCCACGACCTCAGTGCCATCAACCTCGCTGAGCGTATCCACGGTTGGGCCAGGCCCCTCGGCCGCATAAGGCACGGTTAAAGCAATATCCGTGCCAGGGATGCGATCGATGCTCAAGGCACCACCCAGCACGATGACCGGGATAGCGCCCCAAACGAGCGTGCGGAGGCGTCGATTTTCTGGTGAATTCACGAGGAATTAGCCTACAACGTTTTCATCCTTGTTCGCTGACAGCGTTGCGCGAGCGATGGAAACAGCCCACCGCCAGCCGGTACATTGGAGCGCATGAGCAACGGATTCGGTTTTTCTTTTCCCAACAATGATGACGGTGACGACGATAACTCGCGCCGCGACCAGAACCCGTTTGGCGCCTTCGGCTTCGGTGGCAGCGCCGCGGGCGGTGGTCTAGGAGACCTTCTTAATCAGTTCGGCCAGATGCTTTCTGGCATGGGCTCCTCAATGAACTCTCCTGAGGGCTCCGGCCCGGTCAACTATGAGATGGCCCAGCGCATCGCGCAGCAACAGATTTCCAACGACAAGGAAATCAGTAGTGCCGATAGTAATGCGGTAGCAGAAGCCGTACGCCTAGCGGAGCTTTGGCTTGACGACGCCACCGAATTGCCCACCGCTTCCGGCAGCGTCAAGGCGTGGAACTCCAGCGAGTGGCTCGAAGCAACGATGCCAATGTGGAAGCGCTTGGTTACCCCAGTTGCCGAGCACATGAACAATGCACAGCTGGAGTCAATGCCGGAAGAAGCCCGCGAGATGATGGGCCCGATGGCAAACATGATGAATCAGATGTCCGGCATGAACTTTGGCATGCAGTTGGGCCGCGCACTTGGTGACCTTGCCACCCAGGCGCTTACCGGCTCCGACTTCGGCATTCCGGTCTCCCCTGCCGGTAGCACCGCGCTTTTGCCACACAACATCCAAAAGATCGCGCGCGATCTCAATGTGCCGGGCCAGGAAATTCTGGTCTATATTGGCGCCCGCGAGGCCGCCCGCCAGCGCCTGTTCAAGCACGTTCCGTGGCTGGTTGAGCGCTTGGTTTCCTCCGTCGAGGAATACGCAATTGGCCTTGTCATCGACACTTCCCACATCGAGGAAGCAACCCGCGAGCTCAACCTCGAATCCGGTGACCCACAAGCCATCCAGGATGCGATGAGCAAGCTGCAGGGCATGGATCTGACCCCGCGCATCACCTCCCGCAATGCCGGTGCTGTCTCCCGCCTGGAAACCTTGCTCGCGCTCGTTGAGGGCTGGGTTGATCAGGTAGTAAACGATGCACTGGGAGATCGCATCCCGTCCACCTCCACCATGAACGAGGCGTGGGCGCATCGCCGTGCCACCGGCGGATCCGCAGAAAAGGCCATTTCCAAGGTCGTCGGCATCGAGTTATCTGCGCCGAAGGTCGACGCTGCTGCCGAGCTGTGGCGTCGTGCGACGGTCGCCGTGGGCGTTGACAAGCGCGACAAGGCTTGGGACCACCCAGACTTCCTTCCTACGGCAGAGCACCTCGATAACCCGGCCGCCTTCATCGACAGCTTGCTCGACGATGCCACCGATTCCGGTTTCGAGGAAGAATTCGCAAAGCTTGAAGAAATGCTGCGCGAGCAGGATGAAAACGGCGATTCCAATAACTCCGGTGAAGACAAGGAATAGCGCCTAGGGCCACTGCCTATCTACCCCGTTGCCATTAGAGGCCTATCAGCCAAAGCGCTGGTAGGCCTCTAAGTATCCCTTGGCCCGCTCCGCTTTCGGCGCGCGGTCAGCCCACTGCCAAAATTCCGGCCCGTGCCCGGGGATGAAGGTATGAGTCAGCTCATGGATGACGACAGAATCAAGGACATACTCTGGTACGTCCTTGAGGCGATCGGTGATGCGAATGTCGCCGGTAGAGGTAGTGCAGCTGCCCCACCGTGTGTTTTGATTGCCCACCCAACGAATTGAGCCGATCTTCGCTCGCCCGTCGAGGAAGTTTTTGTTGAGCTGGACGGCACGCTCGTGCAGATCAGCATCAGAGCGCCGCGTCGAGGTGTGCTTGCGCGCTACCTTCGCCTGCATGTCGGCCACGGCTTTGGCCTCCTCTTTCGCCGACATCCAGGAAGGAATCCGGACTTCTAAGACGCCGTCGACAAGCCGTGCTTGCACCGTCCGCTTGCGCTTTGCAGAACGGATAACGCGCACGGCGACACCTGAGTTCTCATTACTCGACATGACAGGTCATTGTACTTGTGCTGGAATGGGAGCAACGAGCGTGGCTTTAGGGGGAAAAGCATGCCAGTTGCATCGCAAGAGCAATCAACGACTGCCTACATGTTGGCGCCGGGGGTAAGCATTCTGGAGCGCGAGCCCGGCGTCATTCAGTTCGGCATGGACGCCACTCGCGTGGGGGTGGTCGAGGTGGAAAGCGAAATTATCGCTTCCCTGTCTCGCCTCCACCAGCCCATTACGCGCGATAGTATTCAGCGGCTCCTCACCCGCGCCGGCATGGAGGAAACCGCTGCGAGCTCGCTGATTGAGGATCTCATTTGTTACAACATTTTGTGGCCGGAGCCTGCGCGAAGCTGCGTGGTTGTGCTGGGCAAAAGCCCGCTTGCCGAGGCCATACGGGCAGCCGCCAGCCAGGATGGATTCGTGCTGCGTAACCAGCTAGAACAAGAAAATACCTACTCGTATATCAAGGCTGTCAGCCCGCATTTTCCGGTGGTAGCGGTGGATTTCCTTGATAAGCCGGTGGAACTGGCTGAAACACTGCGCAAGTGCAAGGGCGACTTTTTACCTGTGTCGATGTTTGATGCCCGTGGTGTAATTGGCCCTCTGCGAACCGCCGGCCGCGGGCCGTGTCCCATGTGCTCGCATCTGCACCGAATCGACGGCGATGAGCAGTGGCACAACGTCGTCACCCAGCTGGATACGGCAGATGCTAAGGCCGACGAGGTCATTATCAAAGCAGTTGCCATGCAAACCATGATCTTTTTAAGACGGCTTGCAGGCCGCCCCAGCCCACCTGGTGCAAAAAGTAGCCGCGTCATGCAAGGCGAGTTACTGGAAGTAGACCCTTACGGCCACAACCAATACCGCCTAGTCCTCGAGCATCCGAAGTGCCCCTACTGTTTTGAAAAGTCCCAGCGGCGCTAAGCGCTAGCATCGTGGCGCTTCCCTGCGGCATCTGACTAAAAATGCAGGTCTGAGTTTGCTGCCCTGAATACTTGCTCAGCTGCGCAGCGTGGAGATGATCTGCAGAACTTCCGCACCATAGCGCTCAAGCTTGGAGGGGCCGACGCCGGAGATTTCGAGCAGCTCGCCTTCGTCAGCCGGGAGAGCCTCAGAGATTGCTTGCAGAGTGGCATCGGAGAAGATGACGTAGGCCGGAACTTTGGCATCGCGGGCGGTGTTCGCACGCCAAGCGCGCAAAGCGGAGAACACTTCTTCGTCGCCCTCGTAATCGCAGTACTCGTGGCGTCCCAAGACCTTTTCAGCCGGGCTGCTCAACGGCGCTGCACATACCCGGCACTTGCGCTCGCGATAGCGCCTACCGCTACCAGCGCTTTCTTCGATTCCCGGCACCAAGCCGTCAAGGAAGCGGGTGCGTTCACGGGAGGCCCGAGAACCAGTGGTTTTTGCCAAAGCCCAAGACAAAGCGAGGTGCTCGCGGGCGCGGGTGATTCCGACGTAGAACAGGCGGCGTTCTTCTTCCACCTGCTCGTCACCTGCCTTGATGGCGTAGTTGATAGGTAGCAGCTTCTCCGTCAGGCCCACCAAGAACACGGCGTCCCACTCCAAGCCCTTGGCCGCGTGGATGGTCGCCAGCGTGACGCCTTCCATCGTGGGGTTCTGCTTATTTTCAGAACGGCGATGCAGCTCTCCCAGCACTCCGCTCAAATCAATGCCTTCATGGTCTTGGACAATTTGCTCGATGAGATCTACGAGGGCATTCAGCGACTGCCAACGCTCACGTGCCTTGGCACCCTGCGGCTCGCTAGGCGTAAGCCCCAATTCAACGAAAGCAGCACGAGCGATGGCGACGGGATCCGCTGGCAAGTCTTCACGGCGGGTAGCCGCAATGAGCACGCGGATTGCTTCCAGGATTTCCGGGCGGCGAAAGAAGCCCTCGCCACCGCGGACTTGGTAGACAATGCCGGCGTCGGCAAGCGCCTGCTCAAACTGCTCGGACTGGGCGTTGATGCGGTAGAGCACCGCGATCTCAGAGGCTTTAACGCCCTTGTTGAGCAGAGTCAGGATTTGGCCCGCGACTTCCTTTGCCTCGATCTCTTCGGATTCAAAAGCCTTGAACGTCGGCTCTGGGCCGGGCTCGCGCATACCCTGCAGCTCCAAGCGTGTACCGGCAGCGCGGCCAGATGCCTTCGCGATGACGCGGTTGGCCAAGTCCGTTACCTGCGGGGTGGAACGGTAGTCACGCTGCAGCTTCACGATTGTGGCGTTGGGGTAGGTGCGCGAAAAGTTCAGCAGATAGTCCGGCGAGGCACCGTTGAAGGAGTAAATCGTCTGGTTGGCATCGCCGACCACAGTGAGGTCATCGCGCTCCCCCAGCCACGCATCTAGAACCCGCTGCTGCAGCGGGGTAACGTCCTGGTACTCATCCACCACGAAGGTGCGGTACTGCTCACGGAAGACCTCTGCCACGGAAGGGACATTCTCAATGGCGCCAGCGATGTGCATGAGCAGGTCATCAAAGTCCAAGAACATGCGGTCCGGAGTGGACTTGAGCTGCTCATAGCGGCGGAATACCTCCGCGACCTTGGCAGGTTCAGCAGGCGCTTCGCGGTCTGTCGTGGCGATTACCTCCGGATAGGAATCTGGCCCAACCAGCGAGGACTTAGCCCACTCGATCTCGCTGAGATAATCCCTGATGGAGTCCTTCGAATTATCGAGATTCAGCGAGCGCACCGCACGGGCAACGAGGGAGAACTTGTTATCGACGAGCTCCCACGGCAAATCACCTGCCACCTGTGGCCAAAAATAGCGCAGCTGACGCCGCGCCGCCGCGTGGAAAGTCAGCGCTTGGACACCGCCGACTCCCATGTGGTTGAGGCGGTCACGCATCTCGCCCGCAGCACGGGTAGTGAAGGTAACCGCAAGGATGCGCTGCGGGCTAGCGAAACCTTGGTCCACCATGTTGGCGATGCGATAAGTAACCGTACGGGTCTTACCGGTGCCCGCGCCCGCCAGGATGCACACCGGCCCACGCGGGGCGGTGGCTGCTGCAAGCTGGTCCTCGTCCAATAGGGACAAATCCGGCCTATTCACCGTGGTACCACTCCATAATCATCGTGTGTGCAATCGAGCCCTTGCGGGCAATGTTTAAATCCGGCAGCTCAGCGCGTGAAACCCAGCGGATTTCTTCGAGCTCGCCATCAGTATCGCAAACAGCCTGGACATCATCCGTGACCGCACTAAAGCCCATCATCAACGAGCCACTAGGCGGCCAAGGCTGCGAGCCCCAATAGCGCACTTCGTGCACGCGCCTGCCGGTCTCCTCCAACGCTTCCCGCGCGAAAGCTTCTTCCAGGCTCTCCCCCGGTTCGACGTAGCCCGCGATGAGCGAGAAAAAGCTATTGCGCACGCGGTTGCGAGCCAGAAGGATCTTATCCGTGCCTGCCAAGTAGATAATGCCGATGACTGCGGGGTTGATCCGCGGAAAGACCATGCGGCGTGGGTCTTGGAGCGAGCGCCCGACGACGCCCGGTTCTGGGAAGTACAGTTCATCACCCGTACGCGCATCAAAACGCGTCTCCCGGCGATTGCGAACTAAATGGATGGCCTTGAGGATGTCAGGGTTTTCTGCGAAGAAGGCAGCGTCACGGAGCGTTCCCAGCTTCGTAGCGGATTGATCGGGGATAGAAAACGCCTGAACGGCCCCTACCTCAACGAGGATGAGGCCGCTGGGCTCCGCGACCAAGACCGGCGCACCCGTGTCATCGACCGGCACTCGGTTGCTCTCGGTGACAGGAAGAAACACTAGTCTTCTTCGTCCTCTTCTTCAGTTGCCTGCTCCATCTCGTGCTTGATGTAAAGGAGGCGATCACCGGGCTTGAGGGAGTAAGCATCCGCGGTATCCACGCGGTGCAGTTCGTTGTTACGCAGCACTGCCAGCACGATGTCTGCGAGGTGACGTGGGTTGGAGCCCACCTCGAACTCGCGGACCGCACGTTCGGAGACGGAAAAGCCCTCGTTTGGGGAGAGGAGATCCTCCATCATTTCCACTACCGTCGGCGTTACGGTGGCAAGGCCCAGCAGGCGTCCGGCAGTCTCCGCGGAGGTAACCACGGAATCGGCACCCGATTGGCGCAGCAGGTGGCGGTTCTCAGACTCACGCACCGAAGCGACAATCTTTGCCTTCGGGTTCAGCTCGCGCACCGAGAGAGTACACAGAACGGCGGTATCGTCCGTGGACGGAGTCACGACAACAGACGCCGCATTCTCGACGCCCGCGATGCGCAGGACATCTTGCTTAGTGCCGGAACCGAAGATGGTGACCAGGCCGTGGTGTTCAGCGTTCGCGAGCGAGGCACGGTTGGTGTCGATGACCACGATCTGGGAGGCCGGGACGTCGTCAGCCAGCAAAGCAGCGACGGCGCCCGCGCCCTTGGTGCCGTAACCAATAACAACAGTGTGGTTGCGCAATTGCTTTCTCCAATTCTGGATTTCGAATGTACGACGTGCTTTATCTGTCAGCACTGACAGCGTCGCGCCGACCAACAAAACAAGGAAGATCAGGCGGGCTGGCGTAACTATAAGCAGGTTGACGAAGCGGGCTTGCGGGGTCACCGGGACGATATCGCCGTAGCCCACTGTGGTGAGAGAGACTGCGGCGTAGTACGCAGCATCGAGAAACGACAGGTTCTCGCTGTAGCCATCACCATCGAAGTAAACAACGACGGTGACGAAGACAAGCAGCGCGAATGCCCACAGGACGCGGCTGCCCAGCTGCTTCCACGGGCTGTCATTGTCAGCACGCGGGACCGTGATCACATCAATGAGCGCGTGATCAGGCTGCGACGTCAGCTCAATCTGCGGCATGAAGCGCGCCTTAAAGCGACGGCTTATGCGTTGCGCACGTTGTTTCGGCACTGGACTTTGGTCTTCCTCTAACTTTGATTTTTGTGGCTTTAGCGGCACGCGTTAACGCGAGCATAGCCATAATGGGACCCGCGTTTTACGAACCGGCTAAATACCTTAACCCGCAGAGGCAGAAACTGCCGATTCAAGAAGCTCCACCAGCCGCTTTCCGGTGGGCAAATCCCGCGGTTCAAAGAGATAGCCGTCATGGACATAGAAGAATGCCGCGCGTACGTCTTCGGTGCTATGCACGCGCCGCCATGCCTCAGCATAGACCGCAAGCTGGATCTCTGCCGCGCGCATATCCGCGCCTTTAGGCGGGCGGCCAGTTTTCCAGTCCACGATAAACCAGGTGCCGTCTGCTTCGCGGAAGACTGCGTCCATGCGTCCGCGTACTACCGAATCACCGATGGTGATTTCAAAAGGCGCCTCAACGTATTCCGGGGTGCGCTGCGCCCATTCGGAGAAAAGGAATGCCTCCTTCAATGCTTCCAAGTCCTGCTCAGGCTGTTCATCGGAGCCGGGCAGTTCATCCTCCGACAACAGAGCCGGCGAACCAAACCTATCTTCCAGCCAAGCGTGGAAAGCGGTACCGCGTTTGGCGTATGCATTCGGCTTAAAAGGAATGGGACGTCGTTGGCGCCGCGCGAACTGAATGGGGTCTGAACTGAGCGAGACCATGTCGGAAGCTGTCAGCTCGGTTGGAAGCTCTACGTCCACGACGGGTGCTTGCAATGCCGCGTATTCCTCGATCAAAGCACCGGCTTCTTGTTCCCAAAGCTCAAAGGTTTCTCCTGCGCGCAACTCCGGAAGTTTGTCCATGGCCTCCAGCACAGTCTCCGCTGCCTTCACAGCATGCGAGCTAGCTTCCAGCGCTGGGAAAGTGCCCTCGAGCATTACCTCGTGCGCGGCAGCCTCCTCGGGGCTAGCAGGCACGTCCCAATGCTGAACCAAGTCAGGATGCTTTGCACGCAGCAGTTCTAGGTATTCGTAGGGCCCCTTCTTCGACTTATTTTGGACCTTGTTGGTTCCAGAACCCGTAATCGTCAGCGTGGACTCGGTGCGGGTCATCGCAACGTAGAACAGGCGCGCGCTTTCCTCGCGCTGGTTCTGGCGCACGTTTTCCTTATAGGCCTCGCATGCCTTGCCGAATTCCGAACGCTTTGTGGCATCAGGGTCCAGCTCGATGACGTCTTCGTCACCGGGGACCTTCTCCACGAAGGTGAGGAAGGTTTCGGCTTGGCCCTTGTAGCTCGTGGAGTCAGCGTGGAGCACACAGACGTGCTTCCACTCCAGGCCTTTGGATTTGTGCACGGTCATGATTTGCACGCGCCCGGCTACAGCGGGAGCTTCGCCGGGAGTAAGGCCGTCTTCGCGTTCGCGTGCCATCGAGAGATAGTCCAGCAATGCGGAAAGGGAATCGCCGTGGAAATCAGCGACGACGTCGGCAAAAGCGTCCAGGTGCGTGGTGCCGCCCAACGTGCCGCTGGCTAGGACCTCGGTGCGGATATTAAAGAGTGCTTCGATGTCGGCGAAGAGATCCGATAAAGACTTAGACAGCGAGTAGGTACGCAGATGGCGCAGTTTCGAAGAAAGCTCCTCCATGCGCACCAGCCCCGGCGCGCTATAGCGTTCGCGCTCGCCAAGGTCTGCCAAAGCATCGGCCAGGCCCAAAGTTTGTCCGGTGCCTTCTTCAGTCAGCTCCGCTAGTTGGGCGGCGAGATGCTCGACTGGGTCGCCGCCCTCCCAACGCAACCGTCCTGATGCCGCTGCATCGCCGCCGGCAAGGTTGCGTTGACGTGCCAATAGCTGCTGCAGATCCTTTACGCCTAGCCCGCACATGGGCCCGGTGAGCACGCGCAGTGCGGCGTTGGTGTCCTGCGGACGGACGAGGATGGTGGCAACGGCAATGAGATCTTGAATCTCCGGCTGCCAGAGCAAGCCGCCTAGGCCGACGATTTCATTCGGCACGCCTGCGTCATCTAGGGCTTGTGCGATAAGGGGCGATTGCTTATTCGTTCGCACAAGCACCGCCGCGCTGAAATCGTTTGGGTCCTCGTATCGCTCATAAAGGCTCTTGAGATGCTGGGCGATGTGTTCATGCTCCTCGCGCTCAGAGGCAAAATACCCCAGCTCGATATCGCCTTCCGGCGCGCCATCGCGCGGCTGCAGCTCATCAACAGGCCGTGGGCCAGCGGACTCGGAAAAGAGCTTGGCCGCGACGTCGTTTGCCAGTTCCAAAGCACGCTGTGGGTTGCGCCAGGATGTGGTCAGCTGGTCCTTCGGCGCGGGTGAGCCATCTTCCTGAGGGAAATCCTCTACGAAGGCAGCAAGATTTTCTGCCGTGGCGCCACGCCAACCGTAGATAGATTGCATTGGATCGCCCACGGCCGTTACGGATACGCCTGGGCGCACGCCGCCGAACAGGGAACGAAGAAGCACGCGCTGTGCATGGGAGGTGTCCTGGTACTCATCGAGCATCACCACGTTGAAACGCTGGCTTTGCTGCTCGCCTACTGCGGGATGGCTCTGGGCCAGCTTGGCGGCGATTGCCATTTGCTCGCCAAAGGTGATGACGCCACGGGCCGCTTGTTCTTCCTTCAGGGCCTCAACGAGTGGAAGATACTCCACACGCAGCTGCTGGCGGTCTAGGTACCGTTGCACATCCTTGTTGAATTCCGGGCCGTTTTTACGGGTCTTTTCTAGGTCATAAGCGGTGGCAGTGAAGATCCGGGCATGCTCCCGGATATCGGCCGGATCCATCAACGCGTTATCGATGGATTGTGCAAGCTTGAGCAGGGTCTCAGTAACCGTGGCCACCGACTGGGACGCAGATAATTTGCCGCCGTAATTGAGCACGACATCGTGCGCGATAGCGAAGCGCTCTGCATCTGTAATAATCCGCGCGCTTGGCTCAACCGGCACGAGCAGGCCATATTCCCGTACCAAATCACCCGCGTAGGAGTCATACGTGGCGACCTTCGGCGCAATGTTTTCCAGCGCTTCCGCCGCTGCAGAATCCGGCGCGACGATGCGGGAATCTCGCAACTTCATCAATTGCTTACGGATGCGCTGCTCAAGCTGCTGAGCTGCCTTGCGGGTAAAGGTTAGACCCAAGACGTTTTCTGGGCGCACCATGCCATTGGCCACGAGGTAGACCACACGCGAGGCCATGGTTTCCGTCTTGCCAGCGCCCGCGCCGGCGACGACCAGCTTCGGACCGAGCGGGCCCTCGATGACCTTGCTCTGTTCGTCCGTCGGCGGGAAAGGCTTATCCAAAGCAGCAGCAAGTTGCTGGGGGCTTAATAGTTTAGTCTGCGAGCTCATCAGAGACCTGCTTTCCTTCTGCTTGGATGGGACAAATGGACCGGATTGCGCAGCGCCCACAGGACTCATTTTCCCGGGCGGTCAAGTGCTGACTGGAAAGTTCAGCTACCAGCGCGGGCAGCTTCCCAGCGAATTCTTCTAGTTCTTCCGGCGGCACAGCAGCTTGGTCACGGCTGGTGATGGACTTTTGATCAGTGCCTGGATAAACCAGCACGCCGCCACCGCGAGCCATACCCTCACCCGTGCGGATTACAGGACCGTGTGCCTTGTCTTCGTTAGCGTCGCACAGCTGACCATGTGCCAAGGCCAGCTGATAGGTCTTTAGCTGCGCATTGTCTTTGGCTTCCTCACGAGACGGCGCGCTGCTGCCCGTCTTGAGGTCAACCACCATGTAGTCTTCGCCTGCTTTAACCAGGCGGTCCATATAGCCTGCCACCTTAATTCCCGGCATGACCTCCACGGAGACCGGAACCTCCACACCAATCAGCTCGAAGTTAGAAGCAGTGTCCTGGGCCCACTGATGCGTGCGCTCAAGCAGGCGCTCAAAGTCCGCGAGCTCGGAGTCTCGCTTCCAGCTGGGCGCATTAAGGATGAGGCCAAAAGCATCCTTGACCATCTTTTTGCCAAGTTCTGGATCCACGCCGCGGCCCAGCGCCTCAAGATATGCATGCGCCATGGTGCCGCGCAGCAACGCCAGCGGCGTCTCTTCTTCCTCGCTCAAGTTTCCAAGTACTGCATTGAGCGGACAACGCAAGAGCGCCTCCACGCGGGATGGCGAGACACGGCCAGTGGGCGTGCCAGAGTCTTCCGTTTCTTCCGCTACCGCCACCGAGCGTGCAGCCCACCATTGCTCAGGATGGGCTCCGGGCACTCCGGCCTTGGCAAGCCGTGCGAGCTGACGTGCCGCCTGACTGCGCTCAGCCTCCCCGCTTTCAGGATCCATGACAACACGGCGCAATTGGGCCACGAAAAAAGGCACCGAAAGCACCGCTACCTCGAGCGGGTCAATTTCCCGCTCACCGCGCACTGATACCGGTTCGGGTTCGGCCACTTGCAAGCCCAACTCTTGCGGCAAACGCACCGCGCGCAGGCGCTTATTTGCTTCCCGGCGTTCGACTGCACCGGGCACGTCCACGCTGCCCTGCCGCGCAAACTCACTAATAAAGCGCGACGGCTCTTCGGGCACGTCAGCATCGGGTGCATCGACCGCGGCAAGCAACAAACGCGCACGATGGCGGGTCGTGGCCACATGGAACAAGCGGCGTTCCTCCCTCAAGCGGCTTGCCACATGGCTTACCGGCGTGCCCGGGGTAATCGACCGATCCAGCAGATCAATTAACGCTTCCTGCTCAAAGATCGATCCCGTCTCACCGAGGGAAGGCCAAGCACCTTCCTGAGCGCCAGCGATGACAACAGTGTCCCATTCCCGGCCCACCGCACCGTGCGCAGTAATCACCTCTACCGCCTGCGGGATAGCGCTGCGGCGGTCACGCACGCCGGTGGGCAATTCTTGTTCTTCGATGTGCCGCAGGAAGGAATCGAGCGAAGCTCCGGGACGGCGCTCAGAGTAGTCACCTGCAGCATCAAAAAGCGCCATCATGGCATCCAGGTCGCGGTCTGCCTGCGAGCCGGTTGCACCACCGCGCAACGCAGCCGCCTGCAAACGAGCATCGAGCCCAGTGGCATTCCATACCTCCCACAGGATTTCCTCGATAGAGGCTTGCGCACCAATGGCAGCGCGGCCTGCCTGCACAATCGCGCGGATGCGCTCCAAGATGGTTTCTTCGCGCTCGGTCAAAAGCCCCGCGAAATCCGGCAACTGCCCTTCCAAAAGTCCACGCAGCGAATCAATGCCGCGCGCTTGTGGCGCCCACCGCCGCAGGCCACGAATCAGGCGGCGCAAGGTTACGGGATCCGCTCCGCCCACAGGCCCGGTGACTAGGTCTTCGAGTTCCGCATTGCTGAGTTCATGCTCGAGCGCCCGTAATGCCAAAAGTACCGACTTGACCAGCCTTTGCTCGGCCAAGATTACGTCCGTGGGATTGATATGAACCGGCACGCCAGCGGCTAGCAGCGTGCGGCGAATCTGGCCGATATCTCCGCTAGAGCGGACGATGACGGCGATATCGCGCCAGTCGACGCCGTCTTCCAAGTGCCGGCGGCGCACCGCGTCGGCCACCACATCACGCAAGGTCGAGCGCGAGTCCACGATGCTGATGCAGGCAGGCGCTGGACGACGCCGCGGTTCATCCAGCACCAGCTCATGCTCTGCGGGAAAAGAAGTCAAGAACTCCGAATTGGCACCGCGGAAAGCAAAGACCGCTTGGTCAGGGTCACCTGCTACTACGGTCAGTTCCGCCCCACGCGAGAGCTTTTGCACAAGCAATCCGGAGGTTGGATCAAGCAGCTGGGCATCGTCAACGATGATGGTGTGCCACGGGTGGTTTTCGGTAGCGCTAGAGCGCAGCAGTACCTCGTTGACTAACTCCGCCGCCGAATAAGAGTGTAGGCCGGCTAGCTGCTGGGTGCGCTCATATTCCAGCAGGAATTCACCCGCCGCAGTCCACATCGGTCGGTCATACTTCTTACCCAACTCCATGAGCTCATCAGGACCTTGGCCGCGCTCGATAGCGCGCAACAGAAGGTCGCGCAACTGGCGCGCGAACCCCTCGAAGGTCAGTGCCGGCCGTACCTCCGCCGGCCAGCTGCCGCGATGTTCTTCGGCTTGGCCCTCGAGTAGTTCACGGATGACGGCGTCCTGCTCCGCGCCGGTGATAAGGCGGATCTCCTCGTCCGCTGCATTACGCAACAGCGCAAAGGCCAGCGAGTGCACGGAGCGCACCATGGAGGCCTGCGCCGCGTAATCCTCAAGGTGTTCTGCCAATTCACGGCGCAGGATGGCGCCAGATTCCTTGGAGGTGGAAACAACCAGAATGCCCGAAGGATCGG
>NZ_KV800704.1:0-45325 GCF_001810285.1 Corynebacterium sp. HMSC071F07 | reverse complement strand
CGCCGGCACCAGCCGAGCCTAAAACGCGCCAGGCACCTTTTTGCGGCAGCGGAAAATCCCAAGTGCGCGTGCTGTAATTGGCATGGCGCGGCACGAGGCGCACTTGAGGGGAAGGCGGCAAAACGACGCCTACACGGGCAGTAGAACGGGGATCGTAACTCACCCGTTTAGTATTTCAGATGCCCT
Organism: Corynebacterium sp. HMSC071F07; assembly: GCF_001810285.1. NCBI lineage: Bacteria > Bacillati > Actinomycetota > Actinomycetes > Mycobacteriales > Corynebacteriaceae > Corynebacterium > Corynebacterium sp. HMSC071F07. The sequence goes on along the minus strand of NZ_KV800704.1, from coordinate 45,139 downwards.
GGACACCAGCAGAGCTTCGACCCTTTCAATATTCGAACGCGTGGTTGACTTCGAAGCGGGATGCAAGTTATTGACGTAGCGGCGATAAGCTGAGGCACGCAACAACAACTGCGGCATACCTGGCACGTGTCCAAAGCGCGAACAAATTCCATCATCCACAGACTCGGCTACTAGGCCGTCGACAATAACGAGTGCCGCGCTCCAGCCCAGTGGACGTGGGGCTGCGGAAGGCACGACGTCGACAAGCGCCGGCGGATTCGCCCCAGAGTAAACGGTCGTGCCCAGCACGTCCACGTGCGCGATGCCCACGGGGAGGCTATCAGTTAGCTCCGCCGAATAGGCCTCCCCTGTCTCCGCCCAAGCGGCACGCTCGGCGCGAGCGAAAACGTCGTCACGCTGGCCAACATTCGGCATAGGAAATGTAGAAAGCGCCGCGTCCAAGCGCAAGGCCATCTGTGCGGTTTCATCGATGCGCCCACGCAGCTGCCCTGGAACATACTGATTGGCCTTCCAGCCCGCAGCTGTAAAACGGGCATCCGTGCTAAGGACCGGCCTCACCACGCGCGCGCCTTCTACGACGAGCTTCTCACGGACCTTGGCGGACCATCCGGAAAGCTCGTTGGCGCGGGCGAAGACAACGTCACCTACCTTGATGCCGTGATCCCACTCCGGTCCCAGAACCTCACTTTGGACCTGGCGGAGATTGGCGCCAGCGTGAAATGCATTCAGCACGTGCTCTGGAGGAAGCAACATTTAGTTCTCCTATTCCGGCTTATGCGGATCTTTAACCCGCGGGTTTGGATACGGCCATGGATTCGGCTCGCAGGTTACATCCTCGTTGGGATAGACTTCTTTGGAATCTTTTTCATAGAGCTCAGCGTTGTTCAAGCTAAGCGTCTGCTGCATCATGACCGGCGCAAGCTTCCCGTTGCCGCCACACGCCTGGTGGGAGGCATAGCCAATGGCATGGCCAAACTCGTGGTTGATGAGGTACTGGCGGTAATTGCCCAAGTCACCTTCGAATGGCAGCGCCCCGCGCACCCAGCGGGACTCGTTGAGATTGACCGTGGACTCACCAGTGATTCCGGTGTGGCAGGAAGTTTCCGTTTCCAGCTGCGCGCCGCAGAGCTCAGCGGTGGTTTCCAGGGAGGTCAAGCGAATACGCGTATCCGGATTTTCATCGGCCTTTACGTGGGCGAATTCGAAGTCACCGGTAGCCGTCCAACCGCGTGGATCCCCCAGCGTTGCATCGACCATGGCAGCAAAGGCGGAGTCGCCTCCGTACGGGGTCGTGTCGACGCCGTTTTCAATCTCTACCGAGTAACGAACCTTCTTCTTGCCGCCCTTACCCGCATGCGCGCCGGCAGTACCCGCATCGCGGTAAGTATCGTCGCCCTTTTCCGAGAAATCACCGCCGGCGGGTAGCCCGTCCTTCGCCACAGCAATGCGGCTGGCCTTGGCGGGATCGGGGCCTACTCGGTCTTCTTCGGAGGTAGCCGCCGCGTCTCTGCGGGAAGCTACGGTGGCCTCTTCTTCTTGCGCGGGACGTGCGACGTCGACAAGCACCCACACGGTCAGCACCACCATCACTGGGATCGCAACAACGCGCCACCAACCATAAGCCTGTGCAAACCTGACGATCCACGGATCTTGGCCAGGCTTGCGATGCGGGTGACGTGGGGCGCGTTGCGAACTATCCACAGGGCTTTTCATGAGGAAATAGATTACCCGTTGCGCCCTTTTTGAGGGCAATTCCTCTGCTAGGACGCAAAGCTCATGGGTTTAAGCGCCTGCAAAACCGACGGCATGGGTCTTAGCGACGCCGATTTCTGCATAGACCACACGGTCGGTGCGGACGATGTACTTGCGGCCCTTGGTGTCTTCCAGCTCCAAGGTAGCGTTATCTGCCAATGCGGAATTGACCTTGGCTACCAGCTCTTCCTGGGTGCCCTCTGCGTGAATGACGAGCTCACGGGCGGTGTCTGCGAAACCAATCTTGATATCCATGAAAAGGTCTCCTCCTTAAAAGTTTAATTTAAAGTCTCAATGGCCCTACTATAGCCGTACCGGCTACTATCAAGTTGTGTCATTTCAACAGTCTGAGCCCTCGCAATCACCTACCTTTGCGTCCCTCGGCGTCGCAGCAGAGATCGTAGATGCCCTGGCCAGCCGCGGAATTGAGCGCACGTTCGCCATTCAGGAACTGACTCTTCCGATCGCGCTCGGCGGACAAGACCTCATCGGCCAAGCCCGCACTGGCATGGGAAAGACGCTCGGCTTCGGCATCCCAGTTCTAGATCGCGTGTTTGACGACGCCGATATTAAGGAACTAGACGGCACCCCTCGCGCCCTCATCGTGGTTCCTACTCGCGAGCTTGCTGTCCAAGTCGGCGAAGATCTTTCGGCTGCTGCTCGCAATCTCCCGGTACGCCTTGCCACTTTGTACGGCGGGCGCCCTTATGAAGAGCAGATCAAGATGCTCAACAAGGGCGTCGATGTTGTCGTAGGTACCCCGGGCCGCCTTTTGGATCTGGTTCAGCAAGGCCATTTGAGCCTCGAGCACGTGGCAATCCTCGTGCTCGACGAGGCCGACGAGATGCTTGATCTGGGATTCTTGCCAGATATTGAAAAGATTCTGGAAGCTCTCCACGGCAATGCGCACCAAACCATGCTGTTTTCTGCCACCATGCCTGGCCCCATTTTGACCTTGGCACGTACTTTCATGTCGCGGCCTATCCATATCCGCGCCGAATCAGGCGACGAGAACCAAACCCATGCTTCTACCCGCAAGGTGACCTTCCAGGCTCACCGCATGGACAAGTTGGCGATTGTCTCCCGCGCGCTGCAGGCGGAAGGCCGCGGCAAGACCATCATCTTCGCCCGTACCAAGCGCTCGGCAGCGGAAGTTGCAGACGAACTAGCCCAGCGCGGGTTCCGAGTCGGCGCAGTGCACGGTGACTTGGGCCAAGCAGCGCGTGAAAAGTCCCTCAACGCATTCCGCGAGGGCAAGGTGGAAATCCTCGTGGCCACCGACGTTGCCGCACGCGGTATCGATGTCGACGATGTCACCCACGTCATCAACTATCAGGTTCCAGATGACCCAATGACCTTTGTCCACCGCATTGGCCGCACGGGCCGCGCAGGCCATACCGGCACCGCAATCACCTTGGTGGGCTACGACGAGCTGGGTAAATGGCGCCTTATCAACGACGAACTCGACCTCAACGAAGCAGAACCGCCGCAGTGGTTTAGCACCTCCCCCGAGCTTGCCGAGGCCCTCGGTTTTGAAGAGGGCATCGCCGAGTCCGTCGGCCCCGCGACTAAGGTAATCGGCACAACCCGCCTGCGCGAAAAGCCCTCGCCTCGCAATTCCACCCGTACCCGCCGTTCCAGGAGCCGCCGTCGATGAGCAAGACCCCAATCCTTCGCGCGAGCGCGACTGACTGGAAGTTGACTGGCGCCATCGCTGCGGTGTGTGCGATCGCTGTAGGAGGAGCCTACTTTAGCGCCGATATCCGCGACTCTGAGCTGGTTCCGGCAAGCCATGCCATGCCTGACGACGTCGAGGTGCTCGCGGAACCCCCGGTCAAGCTTGCCGAATCCTTCCGCTTGCCCAATACGCCCGTGCCGGGCCAATACCGCGCGCTTTCTGCGAAGGGGCTGACCATCACGCACGAGGGTGAAACAATTACTGCCTCTGACCCGAATGGCAATCCGGTATGGCACTACACGCGTGCGGGTTTAGACTTGTGTTCCCTGGGCACTGCTTGGGGCAAGGTAGTTGCCACCTACCGCACCGGCGTGGGCTGTGGCGATACCGTGGCTATTGATGCGGCGACGGGTCAGTACTCGGATACGCGCAGCGCTATCAATTCCGAAGATGTCGTGGCCATTGCCTCCAATGACCGAGTAGGCACCGTCTCTACTGAACGCGTAGACATTTGGCGCTCGGACATGGTGCGCACCATCGAGTACGGCGATGTTAAGGCCAAGCAAGAGCCGGATATGCAGGAACACGAGGAGTGTTCCATCACCTCGGCTCTAACGCGCACTGAAAACCTCGCCGTTACTGAGTCCTGCCCAGAGAATCCAAACGTTACGTCGCTGCGCCTGATGGGCGCCACCCCGGAGGATTCGCGTAAGCCGGAGATTTCCGCCGATGCCACCATGGATAATCAAGGCTCGAGGCTAATTGCAGTGGGCCAAAAGGCCGCGGCGGTCTATCAGCCCGGCGAGACCCCGCGCATCGATTCTTACTCTGAGACCGGCGAAAAGACCGCCTCACAACCGGTTGCGCCTTCCCCGGAGGTTAATAACTCTTCGACGCCTTTCGCACCGGCTACAGCGGATCTTCCACACCACATGTCTTGGTTTGATGGCCAGCGCCTCTATTTGTTTACTCCGACTACGCTCAAGGTGGACCACGTCTTTGAGGACGCAATCGGAACCGGCATGGCAGTAGGAGATCGCCTGCTTATGCCAACCGATGAGGGAATCGCAGTGGTCAACTGGAGCACCGGTGAAACCGAACGCAACATCCCCGTCGACCGCGGCGACTACGAGGGCCCCGTCTTCCTCACGCAGTCTGGAACCGCCATCGTGGAACAACGCGGCGACACCGCAGTGGGCCTTAGCGCGCTTTAAAGCGCTGCCCGCACAATCGCCGCTGCCAGCGGCCCTAGCTAGCCACGAAAGTTGGCCTCGGCCCACTTCGCGGAGTCCGGCACGACCATCACGAAATACAGCGCGGCAAGAGCGCTGGCAAGAGTGATAACACCCAGCACCGCAGCGCCGCCGCTAAACATCTGGAAAGAGCTCGCGGCAAGGATGATCTCGACGAGGACCACTGCTCCCCTGCCCCAGCGCTTACCCTTTACAAAGGCTAGGGCACCGATAATCACAAAGCCGAACACGATGAAGATGAAGACAGCGGTGCCGAAACCAACGAAGTTGGAAGCGCCTGCCTCAGAGACCATCGAAGCGTTCTCAGCACCCTTCAATTCACGGATAATGAGGAAGAGGCCGAAGGCAATAACAGCCACGGACTGCACGATGGCAATGCCCGCAGCAATCAGCACCGAGCGCGGCGCGCCCGAATTCGCCGCGGCGCTTTTTTCAAACTTTTTGGCAGTGTTCTTCTTCGAATTCTTCTCAGTCACGCGCCACAGTCTACTCACCTGTTTAAAGCATGAGACGCATTGTCATGCCGTTACGACGCGCGGATTTGATAACGCGTGGGAACAAGTACTGCTAGGAACGCGTCCTTAACTATCGACGCGGATGCGCATCGGGGGCATCTGTCCAGAAGTAGATTTGACGGGATCCAAGTCACCACACTCACCTAAAATAACCCAAAGTGGCAGGTAAACTAATTATTGCCAGCTTTCTTGCAGGAAGAAGGGCGCCATTTTTCGCCGTTCACTTGCATGAAAGTCAGTGATCTTTGCCACAATTTACCTCTTAACCCTAGCGGGATGGAGGTAAACATGTCATGATTCTCAAGTAGCAAAAACAACGGACTGTTTAAGCAGCCCAAAACTTGGAAAAACATCCAAGTGAACACAAAGTGAATCATGGCGGCGCCGACGCTGGCCCTAACTCGAGACAGGGCCCCACTGAGCGCAGACCGGTTCGCTCCCACCCCTGTTAATTGCTGTAGTCCGCATTTGTGGACCGCAGAGACCTGTCATGCTGTCTAAATTCTGTTAGGAGATTTCAATCATGGATTGGCGCCACGAAGCTGTTTGCCGCGACGAAGACCCAGAGCTGTTCTTCCCAGTAGGCAACTCCGGCCCTGCACTTACCCAGATCGCAAAGGCCAAGCTAGTTTGCAACCGCTGCCCAGTTTCCTCCGCTTGCCTGAAGTGGGCACTGGAGTCCGGCCAGGATGCCGGAGTCTGGGGCGGTATGTCTGAGGAAGAGCGCCGCGCTCTCAAGCGCCGCCGCAACCGCGGCCGCGGCCGCGCACGCGTTACCGTTTAAAATTCACTTCCCTAATTCTCCGCTAACCTAACCCGATTTCCCCACCGGCTGATCCAGCCACTAAAGTCAGTGGGTAAGTAATTTATCCGCTCACCTATTAGCAAGGAGGCCGCCCATGTCTAAGCGTGGTCGTAAGCGCAAGGATCGCCGTAAGAAGAGTGCAAATCACGGCAAGCGTCCTAGCGCGTAAATAAGCAGCACGACAAAGGCTCGCTCTCCCTTCGTTGAAGGAAGGCGAGCCTTTTGCTGTATCTAAAATAGGCTGCTGAATCTACCTTTGGATTTTAGTTCCAGCGAACCTCGGTACGAGTTATTTCGATGGTGATGCGCTGACGCAGCGACTGTGGCGCTTTGGTGCCAGAACAACACTTGCGAACGAGCGCACGAACCACTTCTTCGCTTTCAAGCCGTGCTTGGCATTCGTCGCACTGGGCAATATGTTCACGGATTTCTAGCGCACGCGCATAGCTTGTGCGCTCATCCAATAGCTCGCAAAACAGTGCCTGGACCTCAGGAGAATTACATGCGCCGCAATTGTTTCCTGTAGCGTTGCTCATTGCTTCTCCTCCATGTCTGGGTGGTTGAGACCGATGCCTTCTTCTCTAGCCACGTCTTTCAACGCGCCACGAAGGAGTTTTCTTCCACGATGTAGCCGGCTCATGACCGTGCCAAGTGGAGTGTCCATAATTTCTGCGATTTCCTTGTACGCCAGGCCTACGACGTCGGCGTAATAGACAACCATGCGATAATCCTCCGGCAAATCATTCATAGCCTCGGAGATCGCGGAATCCGGCATCAACTTCAATGCTTCGACTTCGGCTGATTCCAGGCCTGTCGAATCATGGCCGGCAGTTGTATAGAGCTGAAAATCGCTCAAATCATCTGCTGAAGATTCCGCCGGGCGGCGCTTCGCCTTGCGATAGGAGTTGATGTAGGTATTGGTCATGATTCGGTAGAGCCAAGCTTTGAGGTTGGTGCCTTGCTTGAAGGAGCCAAAATTCTTATAAGCCTTCAGATAGGTCTCTTGAATCAGGTCTTCGGCGTCCTGCGGGTTGCGCGTAAGACGCATGGCTCCACCGTAGAGTTGGTCGAGTAAAGGCAGTGCTTGCTCCTCAAAGAGGCGCTGACTGTCCTTAGCGCTAGTAGTTTTTGTAGCCACGTATCCCATCCTAATGGGTTGGCATGACGCGGCTACTAAAATGCGGCTTATGTCCAAGTCCAAGAAAACTCCGCATGCCGCTACCCCAGTTTTAAAGCTCTTGGAAGAAGCGGGAATCCCACATAAGGTGGCAATCTTCGAGGGCGGTACGGATCATTTCGGTGACACTGCCGCAGCGGAACTAGGCATCGATGCTGATCGCGTATTCAAGACTCTGGTGGTCGATCTCACCGCGGGCAAAGGCGCCAAGCGGGAATTAGCGGTTTGCGTGTTGCCAGTCTCACACAAGCTCAGCCTAAAGAAGGCGGCCGCGGCATTCGGTGCGGCGAAGGCGACGATGGCTGATCCTCAAGATGCCTCGAAATCCTCCGGCTATATTCCAGGCGGAATCTCTCCGCTAGGCCAAAAGCACGTTCTTCCCACCGCAATTGATGAAACGGCTGTCCTCTTCGACACCATCTTTTTCTCCGGCGGGCGCCGTGGCCTCGACATCGAAATGAATGCGGAGGACTTAGCCAAGGTTCTCGATATCACTTTCACCGACCTGGTAGCGCAGTAGTTGGCGCAGCAATCGTTCTAGAACAGCCCTTCCGGGGGTTGTTCTGCAATAAGCTCGGCATAATCGTTATGCACGTTGCCCACGGCTGAATCCGCGGGCCGCGCTTGAAAACCGGTGACGGTGCTTGGCTCGAGCAAAGGCTCGCCTGCCAGCCATGGCCCGATTTCCTCCTGCCGCAGGAACTTAGGCAGGCGGCCGTGCAGCCACGCCATTTCTTCGGTGGCTTCGGTGGTAATCATCGTGGCTGAAAGCCTGTCTTGGCCCGAGGACCACAGCCCGGCAGCAAAGAGCATGCCCTCTGGGCCGGTGACGTAATAGGGCGTCTTCTTGCCCTTGCCCTTGGCCTTGGTTCCACCGCCTGGGCTTGAAACGTCAGCTTTCCATTCGTAGTAGCCATCCAACGGAATGATGCAGCGATTGCGTGCGAAAGCCTCGCGGAACGAAGGCTTAGTCGCCACGGTTTCGGCACACGCGTTAAAAAGCGGCGGACCGTTTAGGTCCTTCTTCCAATGTGGGATAAGACCCCAGCGTGCTGGCTCCACACGTGCTACGGATTCCTGTACACGCACCACGGCAATCGGCTGTGTCGGGGCGATGTTATAACGCGCCGGCGGCAGCCCTTGTGGGGCGTGGACCTCCTCAATACCTGGCCAGTCGCCAACCGCGGCGAGTAAAGACTCGCTGAACAAAACAAATCTTCCGCACATGAACTTATATTATGGACTACATGTCTTTGTATTGGTCAGCCCCGCGTGCCACCGGCCCACTGGATTGGGAACAACCCATTCCAGGGTCGAAGTCGATCACTAACCGCGCCTATATTCTGGCAGCGTTGGCTGACTCTCCATCTATCCTGCGCAATCCGTTGCAGTCACGCGATACGCGTCTTATGGAGGCAGCGCTTGAGTCCATGGGCGTTGCCTTCCGCCACGAAGGCAACGACGTCCACGTCAATCCGGGCCCGCTGCACGGCGCCACCGTCGAGTGCGGTCTCGCAGGAACGGTCATGCGCTTTGTCCCACCCGTCGCAGCACTAGCCAATGGCCCTGTCCGCATCGACGGTGACCCGCAAGCACGCAAGCGCCCAATGGGCACGATGCTTTCCGCACTGCGCAGCCTCGGCGTTGAGGTCGAGGGCGAGGGCCTGCCCTTTGCCATCTCGTCCACGTCAGTTCCAGTAGGCGGCGCAGTGACTATCGACGCCTCCGGTTCCTCCCAGTTCGTCTCCGGACTCTTGCTTTCGGGCGCGCGCTTTGGGGAAGGCATCACCGTCACTCACGAAGGCGGCCCGCTTCCTTCCCTGCCGCATATCGAGATGACCTGTGCAATGCTGCGCCAAGCCGGCGTCGAAGTCGAAGAAAGTAACAATACCTGGCGCGTTAGCCCCGGCCCCATCGCCGGCGGGGAATGGAACATCGAGCCCGATCTCTCCAACGCCACTCCGTTCATGGCCGCAGCGGCGGTTGCTGGCGGCCGCGTAACCATCCCGCAGTGGCCACAGCACACGACCCAGCCGGGCGCTGAGATGTGCGAGATCCTGCAAGCCATGGGCGCCCACGTGGAACAAACAGAAGATTCCGTCACCGTCATCGGTGCCGCGGACGGCAACCTGCATGGCATCGAAAAGCACATGGGCGATATCGGCGAGCTCACGCCTACCGTCGCTGCCCTGTGTGCGCTTGCTTCCTCGCCCTCGCGTCTTAACGGCATCGCTCACCTGCGCGGCCACGAAACAGACCGTCTGACAGCGCTCGCAACCGAAATCAACGCCCTAGGTGGCAAGGTCACGGAGCTTTCCGACGGCCTCTATATCGAACCGGCGCAGCTCCGCGGCGGGAAGTGGCATTCCTACGCGGACCACCGCATGGCAACCGCCGGCGCCATCATCGGGCTGCGCGTTAAAGGCGTGGAAGTAGAAGACGTCAACACCACTGCGAAAACACTTCCTGGCTTTGCAGGAATGTGGGAAGAAATGCTGGAGGCCGCCCGTGGCTAGAAGTACACGCTCATACGACGAATCCGACGTACGTATCCGCCCCGGTAAGGGCTCGCGTCCGCGTACCAAGGATCGCCCCAAGCACAAGGACGCCAAGTTCGGCATGGTGGTGACCAAAGACCGCGGCCGCTGGGGCGTGACGCTCGACGAGGGACCGCAGGTCGTCGCCATGCGTGCACGCGAGATGGGCCGCACCCCGGTCGAGGTCGGTGACCGAGTCGGCGTCGTCGGTGATACCAGCGGGCGCAAGGACACCCTCGCACGCATCGTCAAGCTTGCGGAGCGCACTTCTGTTTTGCGCCGCACTGCCGACGATACGGATCCTTATGAGCGCATCGTCGTCGCCAACGCCGACCGCATGCTCATCGTCACCGCAGTGGCGGATCCTCCCCCACGCTCCGGCTTTGTAGAGCGCGCACTCATCGCCGCCTTCGTCGGCAACGTGCACCCAGTGCTCTGTCTGACCAAGACCGATCTCACCGACCCCACACCTTTTGCTGCCGAATTCGCAGATCTTGACGTCACCGTAGTCGAAGCAGGCGTCGATGATTCCTTGGACCAAGTGCGTGATGTGATAAATGGCCACGTCACAGCCCTCATCGGGCACTCCGGCGTGGGTAAATCCACGCTCGTTAATCGCTTGGTTCCCGACGCTAAGCGCGAGACCGGTGAGGTCTCCGCCGTGGGCAAGGGACGCCATACCTCCACGCAATCCGTCGCTCTTCCGCTGCCAGAAGAGCTTTGTGCAGACGGCGGCTGGATTATCGATACCCCAGGCATCCGTTCCTTTGGCCTAGCGCATGTCGACGCCGATACAGTCCTCGGTGTCTTTGAAGATCTAGCCGCGGCAACAGAATATTGCCCGCGCGGCTGCACGCACGTCGGCCCCCCAGCCGATCCAGAATGCGGGCTGGATCTGAAAATTCCCGAAGGCCCAGCCTCCGCCCGCCGTCGTGACGCGGTGCGCAAGCTGCTCGAAGCGCTGCGCACCAACGTCGATTGGGAAAATTAGAGCAGCTCCACCAAGAAGGGCAGCTCAGATGGGTCGTAGAACGCCATAAAGTTATCCAGGGCGTCTCCTACGGCCAGCTCCGCGTCTTCGTCACCAAGATCGGCGTTATCGATGACCTCGATGGCCTTCGCGGTAGCTTCCTCAGACTCTTCCACGTCCACGTGGATAGCCTGCAGGTTTTCCTCCGTAATGACTGCAGGATTCAGCTTGACTACCGGATCACCCATGTCAGGCTGGGGAGTTAACACAGACTCGTCAACGTCCACCGAAATAACTACGCGACGATGCGGGAAATTCTCCTCGTCGCCAATGGCGAGCAGGCGAAGGGATGCCATCGAAGCCTCCAAGAATGCGGAGTAGGCAATCTCTTCTTCATCCCCCTCGGTGTAGAACTCGCGCAGCGCAGGGGTCACGGTAAAGCCCCAGCCGGAGCGTGCGGCCAACTGGCCGGTCTCCTTAAGCTCGCTGAGCATAGCGAAGGTCGCCGGCAGATAAACGCGCGCCTTAGCCACTTAGAACTCACCCTCGATGTCGAATACAGCCTGGACCTCGACGCTGGTGCGGTCGAAGACGGTATACAGCATGCCGAGCATTCCGAAATCAACGGCAGCACGCACGTTGAGAATAGAGTCATCGACCATGACGCAGTCATTGATCGGCAGCTCGATGGCATCCGCCGCAGCCTGGAAGGCAGCCAGCTCAGGCTTTTCTGCCCCAATTTCGCCGGAAAGGATGACCGCATCAACGATGCCGCGGTATTCCCACTCGCGGATATGCTCTGCGCCTGGGCCACCTGGATCATTAGACAGGATGGCGGTCGCTACGCCGTTAGCCTTGGCTGCAGCGAACAGGGAACGCCAGCGCTTGACGTCTTCCTCGGTGCCGTCCAAGACACCAACGAAATCTACGATAAGACCGCGCATTTAAACTTCCTTAATACTAAAAGAGCGGGTGTGCTTTTAACGGACGAAAGTATATCTAAAAATAAAAAATATCGCGCCCACCCCTTTCAGCATTCTCACAGGAGCCAGCGCTTTCCGACGCCACGTGGCACAATGGTGGGTGCGTTCGCCTCCTGTATGACCTGCAGGAAGGCTCACTTAAGTTGTATTCACCTATCCCTGGTTTTAGCCACCTCAAGCTCTATACCGCGCCCGATCGAGTGCGCTATGAGAGAAAGCCCACGGAAGAAGACCTTTCCGCCCGCAAGGAAATCCTCGACCTTGTCGTCTTCGCACTGGAGGTTACGGGCGGGCTGCGCCCACTGCATCATCTAGCGGGCAACAAGTACAACCGCGATATCAAAGTGCATTTGCGCGCTTGGGCGCTTAATCATCGGCCCCACGATAGGCCGCTGCGCGCACAGCTGCGAAGCCTGCACGCCCGCGCTAACGGTGAGTTCTTTGGCTCGGCCGATATTGGCGGCAAACGCCATGGTTTTACCGGGTCCTTCAAGCACAATCGGCTAGAAGAGTTCCGCTTGCTCTCCCTTGGCCACAACCTGAATATCTAGGCTCAAGGGGCAGGGCTCGCACCAAGTACTTAGGGCCAAATATTAAAGCGACCCCAGGCGCAGCAGGATGTCGGTCCAATCCACCGAGGTCCATGCGCCGACGCCGAGGCCAATCACAGAGGCGATGCCGCCAAAGAGCATGCCAATCTGGCCGAAGGCAGGGCGCTCTTCGGGGGTCTTACTGGGTTTTCCATCTGCAATGCGTTCTACGCATTCTGCGACCGTGAGGTTCTCGGTTTCGGCAGCAGAAAAGTAATCTTCCATGCCTGCAGCGACAACAGCCTCATGGCAGGAACGCGGTTCCTGTTCAACCTCGCCGTAGGCTTGCGCGGTTCCGCTCAGGAGCGTGGCAGACAAAAATGCCGAAAATCCCAGGCTGAGTGAACGACTGCGCACGGAGTTACCCTTCTTAGAAAAAGAAAATCTATTGTTGGCTTCCTTCTAGAGTATAGGAAACTGGCATAAAACTTAAAGCGCCTGACCAATTTCTTGGCCAGACGCTTCAAATGAGCTTATATCCGCTAAGCCTCGGTGGTTTCAGGGGAAGCTGCCTGGGCTTCCTGCTGCGCCTTGAACTGCTTGCGGAGCATGAACAGCTGGCGGACGGTCTCTTCCTTGACGCCCTCGTTCATGGCGTTGAACATCTCGCCGCCTTCCTTCTGGTACTCCCCCAGCGGATCGCGCTGTGCCATCGCACGCAAGCCGATGCCTTCCTTCAGGTAGTCCATCTCGTAGAGGTGTTCACGCCACTTCTGGTCGATGATAGGCAGGATGACCATGCGTTCGGTGTTGCGCATCTGGGACTCGCCGCCGATAGCGCTAACGGACTCTTCGAGTTCGTCGTACTCGTGGTTAGCATCGCTTAGCAATGCATCGCGCAGCTGCTCTGCACTTAGCTCGCCGACAGAACCGTACTCGGTGCCCTCCACCAAGGACTCGTGGCTCATAGTCGGGCCATAGAGAGACTCCAAAGCATTCCACAGCTCGTCCAAGTCCCAGTCCTCGACGTAGCCGGTGGCAGTAGCGCCGGCAACATAAGCCGACACGGTGTCATCGATCATGTCGCGGATGTTGTCCTTGATGTCACCAGAGTCCAAGATGTCGTGGCGGGTAGCGTAGACAACCTTGCGCTGCTCGTTGAGCACTTCGTCATACTTCAGAACGTTTTTACGCATTTCGAAGTTCTGATTCTCCCCCTGTGCCTGGGCGCCCTTGATGGAGTTGGACACCATCTTCGCCTCGATCGGGACATCGTCAGGCACGTTCAGGCGGTTCATCATGTTCTCCATGGACTGACCCACGAAGCGAACCATCAGCTCATCACGCATCGAAAGGTAGAAGCGGGTCTCACCTGGATCGCCCTGACGGCCGGAACGGCCACGCAGCTGATTGTCGATACGGCGAGATTCGTGGCGCTCGGTGCCCAGGACATAAAGGCCTCCTGCTTCACGGACCTCGTCACCCAGGCGCTTGGAACGCTCACGCTCCTCGTCAATCTCAGCGTCCCATGCCTCCTGGTAACGCTCTTCATCCTCGAAAGGATCGAGGCCGCGCTCACGCAGTTTCTCGTCCAGGATGACCTCGGGGTTGCCACCCAGCACGATATCGGTACCACGGCCTGCCATGTTGGTAGCAACGGTTACGGTGCCAGGGCGACCGGCGCGGGCGACAATCTGGCCCTCTTCCTCGTGGTGCTTCGCGTTCAGGACGGAGTGCTTGACGCCACGCTTGGTCAAAAGCTGGGACAGGTACTCGGAGCGCTCAACGGAGGTGGTACCAACCAGGACCGGCTGGCCGGCCTCGACGTGCTCAGCAATGTCATCGACGACTGCGGCGAACTTTGCTTCCTGCGTCTTGTAGATGCGGTCAGCCTGGTCAACACGCTGGTTCGGCTTGTTCGTCGGAATCGGCACAACATCGAGACCATAAATGGAATGCAGCTCGGCAGCCTCGGTCTCTGCGGTACCGGTCATGCCGGAAATCTTCTCGTACAGGCGGAAGTAGTTCTGCAGAGTAACGGTCGCCAGAGTCTGGTTCTCGTTCTTGATCTCCACGTTTTCCTTGGCCTCAATGGCCTGGTGCATGCCCTCGTTGTAGCGACGGCCTGCCAGCACGCGGCCGGTGAAAGAGTCAACGATCATGACCTCACCGTTACGCACGATGTAGTCCTTATCGCGCGCAAACAGTTCCTTCGCCTTCAGCGCGTTGTTCAGGTAAGACACGAGCTGCGAGTGCTCTGGGGCATAGAGGTTGTCGATGCCCAGCTGGTCTTCCACGAATTCCACGCCATCCTCAAGCACGCCGATGGTGCGCTTCTTGTGGTCTACCTCGTAGTGGATACCCTCGCGCATCTTCGGCGCAATCTGGGAGAAAACGTTGTAGAACTGGGAGGATCCGTCCACTGGGCCGGAGATGATAAGCGGGGTACGGGCTTCGTCGATAAGAATGGAGTCAACCTCATCGACGATGCAGAAGTTATGGCCGCGCTGGACGACGTCGTCAAGCGTGCGGACCATGTTATCGCGCAAATAGTCAAAGCCCAGCTCGTTGTTGGTGCCGTAGGTGATATCGCAGCCGTAGGCTTCCTTGCGCTGTGCAGGGCGCATCTCGGAAAGAATGACGCCAACGCTAAGGCCCAGCCAGCGGTGCACACGACCCATCATCTCGGCGTCACGCTTTGCCAAGTAATCGTTGACGGTAACGATGTGCACGCCCTTGCCCTCAAGCGCATTGAGGTAAGCCGGCAGCAGCGAGGTCAGGGTCTTGCCCTCACCGGTGCGCATCTCGGCAACGTTGCCGAAGTGCAGCGCCGCGCCACCCATGATCTGCACCTTGTAGTGCTTCTGATCGAGCACGCGCCAAGCGGCTTCACGGACGGTGGCAAAAGCCTCGAGAAGAATGTCATTCATCTCTTCGCCGGCCCCCAGGCGGTCCTTGAATTCCTGGGTCTTTGCCTTTAGTTCTGCATCAGATAGAGCAGCGTACTCCGCATCGAGAGCAATAACGTCATCAGCCATCTTTGCTAGGCGCTTGACGGTGCGTCCTTCGCCTGCGCGCAGCAGCTTGGAGAGTCCAAACACTTCTAGATAGTCCTTCTTGTCGCGACAAAATAGTTAACTTCTCGTCATTGTACCCACTGGGTAGTTAACGCTTGATTCCGACCACCTTATGAAACCCTGAACGTTTGCGGTGCGTCAGCAAAACTTTAGCCCCTCCTCCGCGGTGCATAGGCCCCGACAATCAGGGACTTAAGCGAACGCGGCGGAAGGGCTAAATCTTAAAAAGAGTTGGGTTTACTCCTCAGTTGCGTCCTCCGACAGGGAGATGATGCCGTAGTCGAAAGCATGACGACGGTAGACCACAGATGGCTTGTTGTTTTCTTCGTTAATGAAGAGATAGAAGTCGTGGCCCACGAGCTCCATCTCGCTCAAAGCATCATCGACGCTCATCGGGGTAGCCGGGTGCTCCTTGGAGCGGACGATCTGGCCGGGGCGAACATCCTCGACGGTTTCTGCATAGGGATCGATGTAGCGCTCTTCCTTCGCGCGCTCGTGCTCTGCAGCAGCAACGATCTCAGCAGCCAGCTCGCCGGTACCCTTCTGCGCGCGGTGACCGGACTTCACGTTCTCACGGCGGACCTTGACCTTACGCAGGGAACGCTCCATCTTTGCCAGAGCGGTTTCCAGTGCTGCGTAGAAGGAATCTTCCTTTGCTTCAGCGCGAGCGATGTGGCCCTTACCCGTTGCGGTGATCTGGATGCGATCAGACTCTGCTTCACGACGCGGGTTCGGCTCGTGCTGGAGCTCCACGTGGAAGAAAGTCAGAGTCGGGTCAAGGCGTTCAATCTTGGCCAGCTTTTCGGTGACGCGCTCTTGGAAGTGGTCTGGCACCTCGACGTTACGACCGGTGATGGTGACCTGAGCGTTGGTGGGCTGGGACATTGAATTGCCTCCCTTATCTCGTGGGGACTGAATGACTGCACATTCCGCAGGTGAAAGGCCCTTTCCGATGCGACTTTCCAAAATAGAAACCGGATGGTTTGGGACACTTTATCTGCTTCCCTGTGACACTCTTCATGGTAGCACTGGTCATAACCAAGGGGACCAATAGGGCCGGAATTACCCCTGCAACCAACCGAATCTAAGCTTCTGCCAGTACGATTGCCCCATCAGGGACTCCCCCGCTGCCCCGCAGACGGCTGGCGCTGGCCACCAAAGTTGCGCCGGTGGTTACCACGTCGTCGACAAGCAGCAATCGTCGTCCTACGATCCGGCTTGCAGCAGGCCTGACCTGCACCGCTGCGCGCATATTGTCCCAGCGTTGAGTTGCAGAAAGCTCGGATTGATCAGCCGCTGACTCCCGAACTTCCAATGCCTCGCATACGCTTACCCGCGGCAAGGTCTTGGCCACCTGCATGCAAATCTGCGCTACTGGGTCGCCACCGCGTGCTCGCGCCGAAGAACGCCGCGTGGGGGCTGGCACCAGCACTAATTCCTCCGGAATCTCGCCGCGCGCCCGCAAATGCTCAATGCCTGCGGCATAAACTGCTGCCACATGGCTGCGCACTTTGCGGTTACCCCGCTCCTTCATGGCCACGATGAGGTTTCGCCGCACGTCCGAATAGGGCCCGAGCGCCCATACCGGCATCCCCAATGGGACTGGCCTAGCAATCTGTTGCGGCAGCGCCCGCAAATGCAGCTGGCAACGCGCACATAGATGTGCTGCAGCCTCTAGCTCTCCCCCGCATCCGGCACACTGATGCGGAACAACTATTTCGAACAAGGCCGCCGCACGCTGTGCCAAAACGCGCGAATCCCAATGCTTACCTACTAGTGCCACCTATCTCTTCTCCCCCGAGCACTCGGCTTATTTTCGCCCCATGTTTGCCTCACGCATGCTTGTCTCACGATTGCCTGAAGCCACCCCAGCTTTAGGCGCAGACGTCACAACTTGTATAAGGCGCTTTTACTTGGCAACGATAGGTGAAGAACGCTGACCCTGCAGGCCGGCAACCTCGCGCCAGAAGGTGTTGTCGGTGTTTTCGGCAGGTAGCTCCAGCAATGCGTGAGAGTCGGTGATGTAAAGCTTCGTTGGAGAAGCTGCAACTGCCACCACCGGCGCGGTCACATTACCCGTTGCCAAAGTCGTTGCAGAAGAGCCATCCTGTTCGATGCGCCATACCGGCGAGTTCACGCTATCTGTGCCCACCATCAATCCGCCGTCGCTCATCCAATCCAGCGAAAGCGCGGTATTTTGTATCTCTTGACCCACGCGATGCGCATTAACGATTGAGTACTTACGGTTTTTGCCGCGCACGACGACGCCGACGTAGACGTTGCCCTCAATAATCATCGCAACGCGTGCTCCGGTAGCCGAGAGGCGAATAACAGAAATCTCGCCCTGAATACTATCCAGGCTAGAGGAGTCGACCTCAGATTGATGCAGTTCGCCCTTCGCCGAGCGGGATACGCGAACAATTTTCTTGCCATCAACAACAGTCCAAATGCTCTGGCCGTTTGCCTCAAAGGTCGGGCGCGCCAGTGTCTTAGACTTCAGGTCATCCTCCAGCTTTACGCCTAGCTCTCCCATGCTCAATTGATATTCATCGGAGGACTTCTTACGTATTGCGGCTACGATTCCTTCCTTGGAGATATCCGCAGACTGAACATCTGAGCCCCTGCCCAGGACGCTGTTGGCTGGCTCCACCTGGTCACCTGCGACTTCAAACAAGGCTCCGTTGTTGACGGCGAAAAGCTGGGCGTCAGAGCTGACCAGATTTCCAGGGTTGAATTCGGCAAAATCATCGACGGTCATCACGTCCAAGCCATCAACGAGAGGGCTACCATCCGCCGTAGCTTTAACGGTGGTAGATACACCAGCGTTGTTTAACGTCCACGTCAGCGCCGCGGCAAAGCGGAAACGCTCGTCCTTGCTCATCGAGCTCAACCCGCCGAAGTTGTAGGTGCCGTTTTCATAACCTAAGAACGTCGCCGAAGTTGGCGTTAGATCTGTAGTCGCCGGACGCAGATCAGTATTGGGGCCTTCCAGCAACAAGGTGACAATTTCGCTATCGATGGATTGCTGGCCGGTGTAGATCCAGCGCCTATCCGAAACGAGCGATTCGCCCGACTGCCCCAAGAAATAAAGCGAAATTGGCCGGTAATTATTACGCAAGTCGTTGCGTTCAATGACCAACTTGGGCGGAAAATCTTGGATACGCCACTGCCCGTCCACCTTCTGCATTTGCACGGTGGCTGAATAATCGCGTTCACTCGGGGTATAAGCACCGTTAGGGCTCAAGGTACCGATATGTTTTCCACTGACTTCGAAGGTTTTATGGTCCAGGCCATTATCCGTGGTCAAGATGTCGATAGAGTCGACCACATCCACGGCTTCTTTCGGCGTCCATTGCTCTTGGGCGTCCGGTGTTAGGAAGTTGCGGGTGGATTGATAGTCATTGGCAGGCTTCCCGGAGGCCTTATAGAATTCACGCAGTACCAAGTCTGCATCCGCGTCCTGCTTCGGGGACATGATTTCCACTTGCGGATCGGCTTGCGGTGCAAAAGTGGCGATGACCTCGGGCGCAGTGTTATTCGGCAGCGTCGAGCAGCCGGCAGCCGAAAACAAGAGAAAGCCACTAGACAGCGCTAGACATTGCCGCGCCTGCTTTTTCCAGCGCGTAGCCCTAGACGAGTTGGGATTATTCATCACCGCTCCTTCTCGTCGTCTTGTACACCCTTATCCGGGTGCGCTGCCTCGCTTTCGGCGACGCTACCAGAGCGATCACCGCTGGATTCAGGGCCAGGTTCCGGGGCGTCGTCAAGCACCGCGGACTCCAGCTCCACGAACTCACGAGCACGGCGCTCCGAAGGCCAGATGATGCCGACATCTTCTTGCTCCATTACCTCTGCCGCTTCCAGTTCCGGCTGCGGGGCATTGGGGACCTCAAGGGCAATCGGCTGCTCTTCGATGGCCGTGTTCGGCGAGCGCGGAACGATGAGGCGGAAGCGCGAACCGACGCCGATATAACCGATGGCATCGAGCGTACCGCCGTGCAAGACCGCATCCTCGCGGGCGATGGCCAAGCCCAAACCGGTACCCCCTGAATGGCGCTTACGCGAAGCATCTGCACGCCAGAAACGGTTGAATACGAGCTCTTCTTGACCGTCCTTCAGACCCACGCCAGAGTCGGTCACCGCGATGCCCACCGCTTGGTCATTGGCCTGCAAATCGACGACCACGGGATTTCCCTCAGAGTGGTCGATAGCGTTGGCCAAAAGATTACGCAAGATGCGCTCAATGCGGCGCGAATCTGCTTCGATAGTGACGGGCTCATCCGGCATATTAACCTGCACGTCGACGTTTAATTCCTCTGCCAGGTGCTGGACCTGTGCCAGCGCAGAGTCAACACAGGAGCGGGCGTCGAATGAGGCCGTGGAAAGGTCAGCCACGCCCGCATCATGGCGCGAGATCTCCAGCAGGTCGGCGAGCAATTCCTCGAAGCGATCAAGCTCGCGAATCATCAGCGCTGATGCGCGGCGAGTATGCGGCTCAAGGGAATCCGGATCAGCAGCGATGAGGTCCGCCGCCATGCGTACCGTGGTCAACGGAGTGCGCAGCTCATGGGAGACGTCTGAAGTAAATTGGCGCTGGAGATCGCCATATTCCTCAAGCTGGTTAATCTGCTTTGAAAGCTTGTCAGCCATGTCGTTGAAAGAGCCCGCCAGACGGCCCATTTCATCGTCAGAGTTGACCACCATACGCTCGCGCAAGTGGCCTGCCGCGAGGCGTTGCGCAATGCGAGATGCGGAACGAATGGGAACGATAACCTGCTGCGTTGCCAGCCAAGCGATGCCGACCAGCAACACGACAACCACCACGCCGGCTGCCGAAAGCAAACCGCGCATGAGCGCCATTGTGGCTTCCTCAGACTCCATCGACAGCACCAGGTAAACCTGGGCGTTTGGAATATCGGAATCGATTGGGGTGCCAATAATCAAGGCATTATAAGGATCGCCGCCGGGGTGATCCACGCTGGTGTATTGCTGCGCCACCTGGCCGTTAGACACCAAGTCCCGTAATTCATTGGGCAGGCGAAAGCCCTCAGGAGAAGTAGTAAGAGAGTTATCGTCGTTTTCTACGGCGATAACAGCTTCATAGGCTTCTTGGTGTTCGTTGTGATCAGCCGATAGCTGGCCAAGGGAAGAACGTGCGGAATTGATGCGCACTTGGTTCGAGTTGGCGCTGCCAGTGGCATCGATTTGCTGCTCCACGGTGGTACGCGCGCGATCGAGCTCCTGGCGGGCTGCATCTTCTTTTTGGCTGACCAAACGCTGCGTCAGCACCGAGACAAGCGCGTACGCCAACAAGAGCATGACCACCGTGGATGCCACGAGGATCATGCCGATGACCCTTGTCTGCAGCGATGTGCGCCACTTATCTACAACGCCATCCTGCAGACGCTTAAACCAATCAAAAATAGCTGCGGGTCCTCTTTATTCGCCGGCGCCAGTCTTGCCGGTCTTATAGCCAACGCCGCGGACGGTCAGGACGATCTGCGGGTCTTCCGGATCGTGCTCGATCTTGGCGCGCAAACGCTGCACGTGCACATTGACGAGACGGGTATCAGAAGCGTGGCGGTAGCCCCAGACGGATTCCAGTAGCGCTTCACGGGTGTGCACCTGGCCAGGCTTGCGTGCCATCTCGAGAAGTAAGTCGAATTCCAGTGGGGTAAGTGAAAGCTCCTCGCCGTCGACGCGCTTGACGGTATGTTCTGGGACGTCGATGACTAGGTCGCCGACCTCGATGAGCTCGCTGGAGGAAGAGTCGGTGCGGCGCAGGCGCGCACGAATGCGGGCAACCAGCTCCTTCGGCTTGAAGGGCTTGGTGATGTAATCATCAGCGCCAGATTCCAAGCCAAGCACTACGTCGACAGTGTCCGTCTTCGCGGTGAGCATAACGATAGGAACTGCCGATTCCGAGCGGATGGCGCGGCAAATATCAACGCCATTCATGCCCGGCAGCATGAGGTCAAGCAGGATGAGCTCTGGCTCGTGTTCGTGGAAAGCAGGAACTGCTTCATTGCCGTCAGTAACAGCGATGGGCTCGAAGCCTTCGGCCTCAAGAACGATGGTCAACATTTCCGAGATGGCTGGATCATCGTCAACGACCAGAATCTTCGGCGCCATTTTCCTACTCCTCTACGAGTTCCTTGACAGATTGCACAATCATATCGGTATCAGCGGTGGCGATCCAGCGTCCGCCCCACGCACGTTCCGCTAATCGACGATACGCCGCCGCAGTGTTCGTCTGGAGATCACTGTCTTTTTCATATCGGTCACGGGCACGGCCGGCGTCCTCGGCTGCGCGCGCCTCGGCGCGGGCTGCGGCGAGCTCGACGTCGGTGTCGAGAAAGATCTGCAGGCTGGGCTTAGGCAGCCCCAAACGCGAAAACTCAAGATCGTAGACCCAGTCTACGACCTCATCGGTACCCAAGCGCGCGGCCGAGTAGGCGGCGTTTGAGGCCACGTAACGGTCCAAAATCAGCAGGTCTTTGCCCTCTTGCGCTTCCAACAGGCAGTCTTTTGCGCCAAACCTGTCAAGAGCAAAGAGGGTGGCCATGGCATAGGCGGAATCCGTTAAGTCACCCATCCGGCCGTAGAGAGCCTCTTGGGCCAGCTGCGCGTGCACGGATTCTTCATAGCGCGGAAAGCCCAAGACATCGACTTCTACAGAAAGCTCGCCTTTAATCCTGTTTACGAGCGTGTTCTTGCCCGCACCGTCAATTCCTTCGATGCTAACCAGCATTATTAGGACAAAGCCTCAATGAATGCTTCGAGGTCATAATCTTCTTCCACGCCCTCCAGCAATTCCAGAGCCTGCTCGTTGAGCTCTTCGCTGCCGGAGCCGGCAAGCCCACGGATAAACGGATAGGAAGAAACAATTTCACCGGCGCTAAACGGCACACCGGCCCAGATGGCGGCGATGGTAGCGGCCGCTAGTGCATTGCGCTGTTCCTCTTCAGAAACGGAATTGTCATTCGTAGCCAAGGCACAAGCATCAGATACAGACTCAACGATGTCCTCGTCATCAAGGTTGGCGGGTTCATCCAGGAAATCAACGTTGACGTCATCTGCAAAGATGTCTTCGTCCCAAGTGCTCATTGCGCTCTCCTTTGATATAACGCGAAAGTTCTACTGCTGGTGGCCTCCACCGCGGGCAGACAGTTGATGAAGGGGAGAAATCTTCCCGCGATGTTTACTTCTATATCTAGCCGCTGCCGCTGCTTTTGTCAGTGCGTTGCCACAGTCAATTTATACGTTAAAAACCACAGAGAGAATCAACACACTTTAGGCTGAGCGCGGAAACAGAGGTCAATCGCCAATTCAGTCCAGACGGACAAGCACCTTGGGCCGTGTAGGACGCAGAACTTCCCCGGCTGCGCACTGCGAAGCGGAAGCCGAACTAGCTAAACCAAATTCCGAAACACTCTTTCAAGGAAACTTCCGCCTACATGGCGATACGTAAGATGCCTATTCCACTAAATACTCTTACATGGTATGGTCGTTACCGAGTTGTTACACATATCAGTTTCCAGCCCGCATCCCCGCTGGTCGGAAGCTATTTCTTTGAAGTCCATTATTGTAACGGTTAGAACTAAGCCATTCCCCTTAGAACCCTCCATAGGTGGCTTGAGAAGGAAAGGAGCGTACGATGAAGCCCGATGCACGTCGCGTGTATGTCTTTATCGCCCTCGGTCTCCTTTTCGCGTTGTTCGTAGGCTACGGTGTCTGGCGTGTTTCCACGCCTGACACCGTGGCGTCGCACAGCACCAGCGAGTCTGTAACTCAGGTTGGCGAAACCGAGTCGCAAAGCAAGCGCACCTCGCAAACTCCCACCACGAGCAGCCGCCCCCACTCCAAGCACAGCAGCAAGAGCCACAAAGACAGCTCTTCCCGCAAGCGCGCCGTGGCACTCAAGAATGACCCATTCTTGGCCCCAAACGCTTTTACCGGCAGCACCTCTAACACTGGCCCCACGTCGGTTTACCGCCCGGAGAACCTCTCCTCCCAGTCCCACGCCACCGCGCAACAGAATGCCAACAGCACCTACGCAACGGGCTACCCACAGGAGCCTTCTAACAGCGCCTCCGGCACTGCTGCACCAACCACTTCTACGCAGGCAACTGCGCAACAGCCAACCAGCCAAGCTTCTGCACCAAACAACACGCAGCCAAGCCTGACTGAAACCGTCCGTCCAAAGCCCGGGGATTCCGACTCCGGCCAGCCCACGGCGGCTCAGCCCGTCGAGCCTTCTCCTTCGGGCGAAGCCACCCCAGGCAAGATGAACGGCACGGAAGTTCCTGCTACCGATACAGCGCCAACTTTTGGAGGCAGCGGCGATACCGTTGATGCCCCGCAGCCAAGCTCCGAGCCGACCTATGCAGATACTTTTAAGGAGCCGACTGCTGTTGATGTCGAGGACACCAACATGACCGAAGCCGTCGATATCTCCGATCCAACCGGCTAGGCTCCTACCCCAACGGAAGCGCCGACCACCGGCGCGACTACGGCCGCAGGTCAGGCAACTAACCTCGCTGAGGCCCCAGTGCAACTGCTCGATGGTCAAGCGGTAACCAATTTGCGCACTCCCGCGGTTTCGGTTGCCACAATTGTCGATTTTCTGGAAGGCCCTGGCAACGCTTCATCCACGGCGAACGAGCCGCTGCGCGTTGTCATCTTCGTCGCACTGGGTTCGCACACTCCGGACGCACGCGAGCTTAGCGGCGAACTGGTGGGCGCTTCTACGGTTATCGTCGAAGATTTAGATGCCACGTTCGTCGAAGGCGGCGACGTCATTCAGGCAGAGGCCGAGGGGTTTATTGAGCGCAAGGATGTAGTTTCCATGGCGGAGATAATTCGCGGTGACGTTACAGGTCTCCTAGCAGGCCCTAGACACGAGCGATAAAGAGCTGGCTCGCCTCGCCCGCTGCAACCCGCGCCACTACGGTCTCCTCTGCTGCTGGCAGCCATGCCGCCTGCCCCGGCTGCAGCTTGAGCTCTTGGCCTTCGGTGTCACGCAGCTCCACTTCCCCACCGGTGCACAGCGCAATGGCCGGACCATCGAAGTTCAGCTCAACGGTATCGTCTGCGCAGAGCTCTACGCGGTCCAAGATGAATTCATCGATCGGCACCGGATAGGCCCAAGCCTTAGCGCCGTGCAGGGTTTCTTCTACGCTCTTCTCTTTTTGCTGCACGCGCGGATCATCCACGCTTTCATAAGTGAGGACCTTGACCAATTCCGGAACATCCACGAACTTCGGGGTCAGGCCGCCGCGCAGGACGTTGTCGGAGTTCGCCATGATCTCCACGCCAAGGCCCGAGACATAAGCGTGCAGCGCGCCGGCGTTGAGGTACACAGCCTCGCCGGGCTGCAAGACCACGTGGTTGAGCAAAAGCGCTCCCAAGACACCGATGTCACCTGGGTATTGCTCGTTCAGGCTGATGACTGTGCGCATATCGCGTGCCATCCACGCCGCAGCCGAATCCGCTGGTTCTGCTTCAAGGCGCGCGATCAGCTTTTCACCAGCCTCGACGATTGCTGCGATGAGTTCCTTACGCTTTGTAGCCGGGATAGTGATCCAAGTGGTAAACAGCGCGCGCAAGTTTTCCGACTCCGCGGCGGCCTCCGGCAGGAGCATGTTCAGGTAGTGCTCGAGCTCAGGGCATTCCAAAGCCTTCAGCAGCTCCAGCGTGCGCTCGAGGGGCCGAAAGCCAGCCATGGCGTAGAACTCAGTGAGTGCCACTATGAGCTCCGGCTTGTGGTTGTCATCCTTGTAGTTGCGGTTCGTGGCGCTTACCTCGATACCCTGCTCATTTTCGCGGGCAAAACCCTCTTCCGCCTGCGCCTTAGAGGGGTGCGCCTGCAAAGACAGCGGCTCTGCGGCGGCCAATATCTTCAACAAGAAAGGCAGGCGCTTGCCATAGTCTTGCTGCACGCGCTTGCCCAACTGCTCCGCCGGAGCGGCTGCAATAACCTCGTCGAGGCGCTGGCCATCAACGGTTGAAGGGGCCCCCGGATGCGCGCCGAACCAGAGCTCGGCTACCGGGGTATCGCTCGCGGGATCACCTTTGAGCTCAGGAATCATGGTCCGTGAGCCCCAGGAGTAGTTGCGGGTTGCGCTGTTGAGCAGCTGCATATGTATTGCTTCCTTCTTTTAAGAAATCTCGTAGGCGGTCGCGGCATAACTGCGCGTAATGAACTGAAGAGCGCGCGCCAATTCCCCTAAGGCGGGTTCAGGATCATTGCTCGATTCAGCGATTGAATGGGGAAGGTTCGCCTCTTCCTCTCCCCACAAAACAATTTTCAATGGTACCAAAGCATTTTCTTCTGGCGGGTCTATCTGCGGGTCAAAGAATATGTCACGCACCGCTGTTCCACCTCTTTGCTGTGCGCGCTCCAAAATATGTGGCAACGCCTCAGGGTCAGCAAAAGTACCGCCCAGACCATGCGCAGCCCAAACCGCGGCGGCCATGCGGGCAACCAGGGCATTGATAAATACTCCGGAACGCTCCTCTGACCAGGAATATGGGTCGACGCCGCAGGAATGAATAACCCTCGCGCCCTCCACAAATTCCCGCAGCTCGCGGCCGGGGTTAGTTGCGGAATCATGCTCTGGGCTAAGCGCCTCCAGCTCGCGGTCCACTGCGTCGGCGGCTTCCTCCAACCTGCGGGCTACGAGCTCTCCTTCTTCTTCGAGGACCGCAGCCACCGCATACAGCGCGGCGATGAACCGAGCCGGCGAGGCTCCCTCCGCCGTGGGCAAAGTGGGTGCCACAAAGGTGGACTCGGGAGCGTCCTCCACGAGCGGACCGCGCGAGGGCCCGACCAGTACAGTAGCGGCTCCCCTTTTATCCGCAGCAATAAGTGCACGGGAGGCCCAGTCACACTCCGCACGCTCACCTACCACCACGACGACATCCAAGGCACCAACAAAGTGCGGGAGTGATTCCGCCACCACCAACGGAATGCGCGCTGGCTCGGCCAGCCCTACCGCTGTATAGGCAGCCGCGCGGGCTATCTGATCAGTAGGCAAAATGACCAGGCAGCGCGGTTTAGCCCCGCCCAAAAGGCCGGCCAGCTGCGAGATAGCACCGCCTAAGACCCTGATTTGGGCTCCTTCATGAGCGACGTCGAAATAACGCACTGTTTCTGGGTCATAAGCTGCGCCATCATAGTAAGCACTATCCATGCCGCCGAGCATAGTCTGGCCCTCGGACACGCAGTAGTGCTAATTAGAACTTCCCCAGCCAATTATGAATAAAACCCCAGGTATATAATCCCTTTTTGCACGTGAGGTGAAATACCTCAACTAGAATCAACCAGCATGGTTGCAGCAGAAAGTCCGCAGATTCACCCCGTAGTTTTGATTGGTGGCGGCCCCGGCGCGTGGGACCTCATCACGGTACGTGGAATGCACGCCTTGCAAAAGGCGGAGATTATCTTGGCGGATCACCTGGGTCCAGTGCAGCACCTGGACAAGCTCTGCGACGTGGCAAACAAAGAGCTCATCGATGTCTCCAAGCTGCCGTATAAGCGCCAAACCTCCCAAGAAAAGATCAACGAACTCCTCGTCGAGTATGCGCTTGCCGGTCGAAAAGTAGCCCGCTTGAAAGGCGGCGACCCGTATGTCTTCGGCCGCGGTTTTGAGGAGCTGCAGGCACTTACCGCCGCGTCCATTCCGGTGGAAGTAATCCCTGGCGTTACCTCCGCCATCTCGGTTCCTGCTTTGGCAGGCGTGCCCGTCACCCAGCGCGGCATTGTCCATGCATTCACAGTGGTTTCCGGTCACCTGCCGCCAGGCCACGCCAAGTCTTTGGTGGATTGGCAAGCGCTAGCGCAATCGGGGGCTACGCTCAGTATCATCATGGGCGTGAAGAATTCGGCAGCCATCGCCCAGGCGCTTATCAATGGCGGACGTTGCGCATCGACGCCTGTGGCCATCATCCAGGAGGGCACAATGGCCAGCGAAAGGGTCTACAAGTGCGTCCTCGGGGACCTCGCGGAGACCGTCAGAAAAGAGCAAGTTGCCCCGCCCGCGGTCTTCGTCATCGGCGAGGTCGCCGGGCTAAACAGCCAGGATGCGCAGTAAACGCCACCTGGCTTAGTTCGCCTGCAGCGGCCAGTACTCCTTGGTCCGGCTGAGCTCCGGGGCAGTTTGCGCCACCACCTTGAAGCCGCGGCCCCCGCGCGGGCGGTGTGGCACCGCAGCGTGGAATGCCGCATGCGCTTCACGCTCTGCCTCCTCGGCAGCTTCTTCAGCAGTGCGCGCCGCACGTGTGCGTCGAGCACCAATCGCCGTAGCAGCCACTCCCGCTACAACCACGAGGATCTGCACAGCCACCACGAACCAAGGCGCGATGGCCCAACCGAAGTAGGCTTCAGCACCGCTTATCACCTTGCCGATGTTCAGCGCCACGATTGCAGTACCGACGAAACCGCCCAGCACCACCGGGTTAATGCGCGAAATCAACCAAGCGGCAATCGGTGCCGTAACCGCCCCGCCAACCAGCAGCGCAATCACCGCTGCCAAATTAGCCACGATGTCATTCCACAACCCCACCAGGAACCCGGCAGTCGCGCCGAAAGTCACCAGGAATTCCGCCGTATTAACGGTTCCCACGATGCGCCGCGACTGCTCTTTACCGATCGCCATCATCGTCGAGGTGGATATCGGACCCCATCCACCGCCGCCAGTGGCATCGACGAATCCGCCGACTATCCCTAGGCCGGCTAGAAATCCCGCGGAATGCTTGCTGCGATAGGCCGAAGGCTTCTTTTGCAGGCGCGCGAAACGCCACACGAGGTTGGTTCCAATGCCGACAAGAATTAACGCGGTTATCGGCGCCGCAGCCGCAGTCGAGATATTAGACAACACGCTCGCCCCCAGAAAGGCCGCGAGCGCCCCGGGCAGCCCGAGCTTGAATACCGTTGGCCAATGCACGTTTCCAAAGCGCCAATGGCTAATCCCTGATACCAGCGTCGTTCCGAGTTCCGCCGTGTGCACCACCGCAGAGGCTTGTGCCGGCCCAAGACCAGCCAAGAGCAGCATGGTCGTGGAGGTTACGCCGAAGCCCATGCCAATTCCGCCGTCGACAAGCTGTGCCGCAGCGCCGGCTAGAGCAATCAGAATGAACGACCGCATTTTTTATCCGATCTGTGCAAGCATGTGAGTCTGGGTGGACAAGCCCGCTGCATGGGCAAAACGGTCAGCAACAACCCCAGCAAGGTCAGTGCCTAGCGGGAAGTCTCCTTGTGCAGGGGAATCCGCGAGCAGGTCCAGCAACAGCCCTGCCGTGCTAAACAGTGGCAGCACCCGCACCTCGCCTTGGCGGCGCACCTGCTTGGCGACGCCCTCTTTCCCACCACGTGTTGCAAACACCACCGAGGTGGGCAGATGGGTGAGGCTTTCTACATTCGCAGCGAGGTCGCGCACAGAGCTATCCGCCTTCTCGTCCGAAGAGCCCACGGCATAGATGACGAGATGCTGTGGTTTCTTACCTGTCTGCGGCGCCATCGCACGCGCTGCTAGGAGCTCCGCGATGTCGGCACCGGTGCCTAAGCCTTCTGCTTGCAGCAGCCGCAGCCCGGCGGATTGCGCAGCGCGATCGATCGCTTCCGGCACATCCACGCGCAGATGACAGCCCCGCGTAAACAGCAGTGGTACGACCACCGCTTCCCTCTGCCCCGCGGTAGCTACTCGTTGGGCTGCAGCTTCCAGGTCAGATTCGTGAAAATCGAGGTAAGCCGCTTCATAAGATGTGGCGCCGGCAAGCGCCGCCGCCTTTCGCGTCAAAGCCTCAATGCCAAGAGCTGCCTCTGGATGGCGCGAACCATGTGAAAGCGTAATCAGTGCGCTCATCGTCTGCTCCCCGCGCTTGCATCCTGCTTAGCCGTAGACAGATGCCCGCGACGTTGCAGCGATCGTTGCAACGCCTCGTTGGAGGAAACCGCCTTGGCAGGTGCTACCGGCGCATCATCCTGACCGTGGAACATCACGGAAAAGATACGCAGGCACTCGCAGCACTTCCAAGCGAAATCGCCTTCCTCATCGGGAAAGAGGTTCATGCCGCCGCAGTAGGGGCAGTACATCGGATGGTTGCGGTTCGGATTCGGCTCGCGACGAAAATTCACTGCAGATCCTCCTCATCTGCGCGCAGGACCCAGTGGCGGAACTGCTCGCCTTCCTCGCGCTGCTCCTTATATTTCTGCACCAACCGGATGACATAGTCTGGGACCTCATCCGCGATGACCTTGTGCCCGCGCAGCTTGCGCCCCCAGTCCGGGGAGAGCCCGAGCGCGCCACCCAGATGCACCTGGAAGCCCTCAACACGGTTTCCTTCGGAATCGGTGACTATCTGGCCTTTCAGTCCGATATCCGAGACCTGGGAACGCGCGCAAGCATTCGGGCAGCCGTTGAGCGCAATGGAAGTCGGCACGTCGAGGTCGCCCAAGGTGTCTTCCAAGATGTCCACCAGCTCAATCGCCCGGGCCTTCGTGGTCACGTGCGCAAGCTTGCAGAACTCCAAGCCGGTGCAGGAAATAACGCCGCGCCGGAACTCAGATGGCTGTGAGTACAAACCGGTCTCATCGAGCGCCCGCGAAAGAGCCGGAATATCGGCTTCCTTGACGTCGAGGAAGAGAAGTTCCTTCATCGGCGTGGTGCGGATGCGGGTAATGCCGAAACGCTCCGCGACGTCGGCAATAGCGATGAGCTGCTCGCCCGTGGCGTGGCCTACGGTGGGCTTGACGCCGAGATAAAAGTTGCCATCCTTTTGTCTGTGCACGCCGAGGTGGTCGCGGGAGCCAGGCTCGACGGTAAGGGGCTCGCCGTCGGCAAGCGGGGCGTCCAAGTACTCATTTTCTAGCACCTCGCGGAACTTCTTGATGCCCCACTTCGCGACTAGGAACTTCAGGCGCGCTCGATTGCGATTGCGGCGGTAGCCATAATCGCGGAAGATGCGAGCCACGCCGGCCCACACCTCCGGTACACGCTCAAGCGGCACCCAAGCGCCCAAGGACTGGGAAAGCATGGGATTCGTGGACAAGCCGCCGCCGACGAAGCAGTCGAAACCAGGGCCGTACTCGGGGTGATCGACGCCGACGAACGCGATGTCCTGAATCTCGTGAGTAACGTCCTGCCGGCGATTGCCCGAAATGGCCGTCTTGAACTTGCGCGGGAGATTGTGGAACTCCTCGCGCGGGAGGTAGTTAGCCACGATGTCATCGATGGCCGGGGTGGCGTCGATGATTTCGTCTTCCGCGACTCCCGCCACCGGCGAGCCCAAGATGACGCGGGGAACGTCGCCACAGCCCAACAGAGTATCGAGGCCCACCGCGCGCAGCTTTTCCCAGATACCCGGGACGTCCTCAATCTGAATCCAGTGCAGCTGGATGTTTTGGAGGTCCGTGAAATCCGCGGTGGAACGCGCATAATCCCGCGAGATCTCCCCCACCGTGCGCAGCTGCTGCGGGCTGACGCGACCGCCGTCGAAGCGCACGCGCATCATGAAGTACTCATCCTGCAGCTCCGCATTGCTGAGCTTGGAGGTTAGCTCGCCTCCTAGATTCTGTTTGCGCTGGGTATAAAGGCCAAGCCACTTAAAGCGCGGCGCAAGGTCCTCCGGCGGGATGGACTTAAAGCCCTGCTTGGAGTAGATATCGATGACACGCTGGCGGGCGGAGAGACCACCGTCCTCGCGCTTGATCTCCTCGTCCGCGTTAAGCGGCTTTGTACCGTCGATTTTCCATTGTCCTTCTGGCTTGCGCGTACGAGACTTGGCGGTAGGTTTCGTTGCGGTAGTCATGGCGGTGAACAATTGCCTTTCGTAGTGGTTGCCAAAAACCTACCTGTCTAACCTCAATAGACAAAGCGGTTCGGATTAATTTCACCACTCTTTACAATGTGACCTGCGACAACATCGCCAAGCTGGAAGAATCTAAATAACCCGGTTGCCGGATTTACGTTAACGCGGTTCAATAAACCCCACGCTCACGAAGTTTCAGCAGACTAATCAGTCTAATATTCATAAAAGGAATTAGAACGACTAGTATTACGACCAGTACCTGAACGATGGCTTTTAGCGTTTAGCGCTAGTCGTTCCAATATTCCGTAAAAATCTTGAGGAAAGGCCCACTACTGACATGTCGCAAGCCCCACTGAAGGTAGCCGTCATCGGCGCTGGCCCAGCAGGCATCTACGCCTCTGACATCCTGGTTAAAAAGACCGGTGGCAATGTTGAGATCGATCTCATCGAGCAGATGCCAGCTCCCTTCGGCCTGATCCGCTACGGCGTGGCGCCGGACCACCCACGCATCAAGGGCATCGTCAACTCCCTGCACCGCGTTTTGGAAACCGAGCAAATTCGCCTCATCTCCAACGTGCACATCGGCCGCGACCTCACCGTGGCTCAGCTACAGGAGCATTATGACGCAGTCGTCTTCGCAACCGGCGCTGTCGGCGACCGCAACCTCGACGTCCCAGGCGCAGACCTCGAAGGCGTCCACGGCGCAGGCGAGTTCGTTGGTTTCTACGATGGCAACCCACGCTTCAACCGCGAGTGGGATCTCAGCGCAAAGGAAGTAGCCGTCGTGGGCGTGGGCAACGTTGGACTCGACGTCGCCCGCATCTTGGCGAAGACCGGCGACGAGCTCAAGGTCACCGAAATCCCAGACAATGTCTATGACTCCCTGGCCAAGAACCAGGCTGAAACGGTCCGCGTTTTCGGCCGCCGCGGCCCCGCACAGGCTAAGTTCACTCCGCTCGAGCTCAAGGAGCTGGACCACTCCCCGACCATCAACGTTGTTGTCGACCCAGAAGACATCGACTACGACGAAGCTTCTCTCGAAGCACGTGCAAACTCTAAGTCCCAGGATCTGGTCTGCCAGACCCTCGAGGGCTACGCCATCCGCGAGCCGAAGGATGCGCCGCACACCCTGCAGATTCACCTCTTCGAGCAGCCGGTCGAAATCCTCGGCGAGAACGGCAAGGTCACCGGCATCAAGACCGAACGCACGGAGCTGACTGGTGACGGCAACGTTCGCGGCACCGGCAAGTTCACCGAGTGGCCTGTCCAGGCTGTTTACCTCGCCGTAGGCTACCGTTCCGATGCCATCGATACCGTTCCTTTCAATACCGACAAAAACGTCATCAACAACGATGGTGGCCACGTCATCGAGCAGGACGGCAGCATCGTTCCGGGCCTTTACGCCACGGGCTGGATCAAGCGTGGCCCGGTCGGACTTATTGGCAACACCAAGTCTGATGCAACGGAGACCATCGGTATGTTGCTCGAGGACGCCGAGGCTGGCAAGCTTTCCCACTCCTCCGACGAGGACATCACCGCAACCTTGTCCGAAGCAGGCATCGAGTTCCTGACCTGGGATGGTTGGAAGAACCTCGACGCTGCCGAGCGTGCGCTTGGTGAGGCAGAAGGCCGCGAGCGCAAGAAGTACGTCGAGTGGGAGGACATGGTTACCCACTCCCGCGGCTAATTTTCCCGCATAAAAGCGCCAGCATTGTGCTGGCGCTTTTTGTGTTTTGCGGCGCGGCCACGCCCTGCGGCTCGGCTAGGGCGGCGCTCACCCGCGGCTCAGCCTCCGCGAATGTACCGTTTCTTGCAAATAGGCCGGCAAAGCTAGCCTGTTTGGGTTCACTATTTACAGGAAACGGTACACGCAGAAAGGCGGCCTGCGCGAAGGCACCGGCACGGGAAAGCGCCTAAGCGCGGATAATGCCGAGAACCTTCTCCACGATGGCATCGACCTCATCAGCAGTCTTTGCCTCGACGTTCAGGCGCAACAGCGGCTCAGTGTTGGAAGCACGCACGTTGAACCACGCATCGGTGCCTTTCAGCTCGACGGTCACGCCGTCGAGCTCGTCGATGGACTCAATCTCCTCAGCCAAACCGTCGAGCACTGCCTGCGTAGCAGCCTTCTGATCCTCCACGGTGGAGTTAATCTCACCAGAAGCTTCGTAACGCGAGTACTGCGCCATGAGTTCAGAAAGCGGCTTATCGGATTCGCCCAACGCAGCTAGCACGTGCATCGCAGCGAGCATGCCCGAGTCCGCGTTCCAGAACTCCTGGAAGTAGTAGTGCGCAGAGTGCTCACCGCCGAAGGCAGCCTTCTCCTTGGCCATCTGGGCCTTGATGAAGGAGTGACCCACGCGGGTACGCACAGCCTTGCCGCCGTTTTCAGCGATAAGCTCCGGGACCGTCTTGGAGGTAATCAGGTTGTGAATGATGGTCGAGCCTGGGAACTTCTTGAGGTAGCGCTCCGCGACAAGTGCACAAATAGCAGAAGGCGAAACTGCATCGCCGTTTTCATCGACCACGAAGCAGCGATCGGCGTCGCCATCGAAGGCGAGTCCGATGTCTGCCTTCTGCTCCTTCACAAAGGCCTGCAGGTCCACGAGGTTCTTCGGGTCCAAAGGATTAGCCTCGTGATTCGGGAAGGTGCCATCTAGCTCGAAGAATAGCTCGCGCACGTCAAAAGGAAGGCCCTCGAAGACCGCCGGAACCGTGTGTCCGCCCATACCGTTTGCTGCATCCACGGCTACAACGAGCGGGCGGGAAGACTCCAGCGGAACCAAAGAGCGCAAGAAGTTTGCGTAGTCAGGCAGGACCTCACGCTCGGAGACGGAACCTGCGGCGCCGTCGTAGGCTGGAACACCATCTACGAGCATGTCCTTGATTGCTTCCAGGCCGGTCTCTTGGCCCACCGGGACAGCACCAGCGCGACAAAGCTTGATGCCGTTGTACTTGGCTGGGTTATGCGAGGCGGTAAACATCGCACCGGCGCATTCCATGGAGCCTGCTGCAAAGTAGAGCTCATCAGTGGAGGTCAAGTTCAACTTCACCACGTCTAGGCCCTGCGAAGCTACGCCTTCAGCAAAGGCAGCAGACAACGCCGGCGAAGAAGGACGCATATCGTGGCCCACAGCCACCGTCTTCTCGCCTTCTTCGCGCAAAATAGCAGCGAAAGCAGCACCAGTGTCGCGGACGAAATTCTCATCAATGTCTTCACCCACGACGCCACGGACGTCATAGGCCTTAATAACGGCGTTTAGCTGTTCACGAGTACGCATAACCTGCAATAGTACTCTTCCCCCAGCCCCAAATACTGGAGCCGTGGCCTAAAACTAGTCCTCTTTCAAGCGATGGCGGCCACCCGCGGCGGATTCGGAGGCGTCCTGAGTCAGGGCGTCGTCAGGCACGACGCTCAAGTGTGCCCGGCGGCGCTGCTTGGCCTCGCTTACGCGGCGCGTGCGGAAGACCGGGTGGTTGGAGCTATCAGGATCGGCGCCATCAAAGTTGGCGGCGTAGTCGATCGGGTCTTGGCCGGAGCCCGAACCATCCTCAACTAGCCCGGTGGTGACGCGCCCGCCCTCGCGAACTGCCTCGGCCAGAGCCATGAGGTCGTCTTCTTCCTCAAGCTCAATGCGGTCCACGCGCACCATCTCCCAGCCGATGGGAGCGGTGATGCGGGAGCTGTGCTTTTCGCACAAGTCCCAGCTATGCGGATCAGTCTCCTCCGCGAGCGGGCCTACGACGGCCGTCTGCTGTGAATACGCGTAGGTCAAAGTTGCCACGGCGGGTTTGCCGCAGCCTGGACGAGAGCAATGACGAGAATGATTCACGGCAATGAGTCTAAACCTTTAGTTGAGATTTGAATAGTCGAAACTCGGCGCGCCCCGCACGAAAATGGTCATGTGAAACCTTAAAATCACGGGCATGACCATGCGCCGCCCCCACACTCGTCCGTTCCGCGACCGCCGCGGAAGGGGCATGCACGGACCGCTTTTGCCACAATCGACGCCGCGGTTCCGTAGCAAGAGCGAGCGCTTCGACATGGCCGTACTCGAGGCCTATGCCCCCATCCAGAATGCTTTTGCAGAGCAGCTCGCCGGATTGGACTTGGCGGTGGACACGGTTCCACGCATGCGGCTTTCTGCTGATATGACGGTCCTGCCGGAAGAGATCATCGCCGACGGCCCTGTACCTTTAGGCCGGGTTGTCCCCGCTGGCGTTGACGCTGCCGGCCACCCAACACGCGCCCGCATGGTAATTTTCCGGATGCCCATCGAGGAGCGTGCCGAAACATCTAGCGAACGCGCAGAGTTACTAGGCACGGTTCTAACAGCCTTGGTGGCCAACTACCTCAACCTTGATCCACAGGACGTTGATCCTCGGTTTAGCTGGTAAGCAAAAATCCTCCATCACAATCCACGCCCTAGCGTCAGATGGCACTAAACATAGATAGAGGTGAAGGATTTAAGAAGAAAGGTCTCCCTAGCCGGAGGTTAACCAATCTCACGCTTGAGGCGGCGGCGTTCACGATCAGACAGTCCGCCCCAGATTCCGAAGCGCTCGTCATGCTCAAGTGCATACTCGAGACACTCATCTCGCACCGCACAAGCCTGGCAGATACGCTTGGCTTCGCGGGTGGAGCCTCCCTTTTCCGGAAAGAAGGCTTCAGGATCAGTCTGCGCGCACAGTGCCTGGTCTTGCCACTCCTGCTCGACGGCGCCAAAAAGCTCATCGAGAGACATCTCTGCGGCAGCACCGCCACGGAGAATAGCGCCATTATTTGAGTTTTTCTCCACGCTAATTCCTTTCTCCGAGGTTGGGTAGTTTCTTCTAAGTTGCACCGACCTTACACCGAAGCCAAAGTTTGGCGGAGGTGTCGCCGATGCGCTTGATTACACTGATGTTATTTCACACCGGATCACTAAATATCGTCAACCCGAAAACGGGGCCTTCCGGGGATTCTCGCCAAAAACGCAGCACACGATCCCCAACTTTCACATCCGTCACATAGATCCCCCTCTGGGGGTAAGTCCTGGGGGTACTATATGTAGTGGTGCTTCATATTCCTGTGAACAATTCCAAGGTTTGATCGGCGTGTCGCCACCATCTAAGCCGATCTGCTGGATCTCTGCGCGCACAAGCTACCCAGCAACCAAAACCGTAAAAGACCAGCTAAAAAGCGAAAACTCCCACCACCTGCGCCCCCTTAAAAGGAAACGGGTCGTGGGAGAGATAACTTAAATGTCTGCCTTTTTAAGCGTCAGAGCTGAAGCGGACGCCGGCATCCGGAATCTGCACGCCTGGGAAGACACGCATGCCTCCCTTGAGTTCACAGCGGGCGCCGATGACAGCCCCCTCACCAATGACGCAGTTGTCGATGTGTGCGTTGGCACCGATATGCGCGCCCGAAGCGATAATCGAGTTGCTGATGATTGCCCCCGGCTCGATGGTCACGCCGTCAAAGACAACAGTGCCGTCCAGACGCGAACCTGCACCAACCTCGGAGCCGCGGCCAATCGCGGTGCCAGAAAGCAACAACACACCGCCGGCGATTCCCGCAGACTCATCGACGATGGACTCACCGGTGTGGCCTTCCAACAGCGGCGAATGAGCAATGCCGCGAACCAAGTCAGAAGAACCGCGCACGAAGTCATCTGGGCGGCCCATATCGCGCCAGTAGGAGTTGTCGACGTGGCCTACCACCAAGCGGCCGGACTCCAACAGGCTCGGGAAGGTCTCACGCTCAACGGAGACCACGCGGTCAGCCGGAATGGTCTCAATGACTTTCCGCTTGAACGTGTAGCAGCCAGCGTTAATTTGGTTCGTTGGCGGGTCCTCGGTCTTTTCCAAAAACGCCGTCACGCGGCCGTTGCTGTCAGTCGGAACGCAGCCGAAGGCGCGCGGGTCTGCCACGTTAAGCAGGTGCATGGTAACGTCCGCATCTTTTTCGTGGTGGGTCTGCAAGATGCCGCCCAGGTCCATACCGGAAAGAACATCGCCGTTGAAGACCATCACGGTATCGTGGCGCAATTTGTCGTAGACGTTGCGGATGCCACCGCCGGTACCCAGCGCGGTCTCTTCTACTACGTATTCGATTTCCAAGCCCATATCGGAACCGTCACCGAAGTACTCTTCGAAGACCTCTGCCTTAAACGACGTCGACAGCACCACGTGGGTAATGCCCGCAGCCTTGATGCGGGCAAGAAGGTGCTGGAGGAACGGATAGTTAGCAGTCGGCAACATCGGCTTTGGGGTGCCGATGGTCAGCGGGCGCAGGCGGGTTCCACGGCCACCGACGAGGATGACGGCATCGGTAGAAGCGCCCCATTGGACAGCTGCTTGACTCATAGAAGAATTCCTTATGCGAATAAATCGACGTGTTTTATCGGGGTCAGTGTATATGCCCAAGGAGCCTAGCCACTGCTGCGGCACGCTAGGGCGCTTAGAGCAAACCCGCGCAACCGCAGTCCGGCCTTGAGCGCTAGTCGGACTGGCGCTTGCCACCACTGCGGATGGCGGTCCGCTTGGAAGCGGTAGGCCGAGTCGTGGTGGGCTCGCAGCATCGCACCCGCGTGCGCCTGGGTAGAGTGCCCTTTGGCATGGGTGATGATTGCCTCAGGGCAAAAGGCGTTGCTCCAGCCCGCACGACTAAAACGGTCGCCCAGATCGACGTCTTCCATGTACATGAAGTAGCGCTCGTCAAAGCCGCCGATCTGCTGGAACGCATCCCACCGCACCAAAAGGCAGGAACCCGAAAGCCAGCCCGCCTCGCGCTCAACGGACATATCGGCGTCATTGCGATAGGCACGCGACCACGGGTTGCTAGGCCAGATGGTGCCAAACAGGGCGTGGCCGATGCCGGTGGTCAATGTGGGGATCGCACGCGCGGAAGGATAATACGAGCCATCCGGTTCCACGATGCGCGGGCCTACGGCTGCGGCTTGTGGATTCCGGCGCGCGCACTCCACCAACTTATCCAAAGCTCCAGGAGTAAAAGTCACGTCTGGGTTGCTGATGAGGAAGAACTCTTCATCGACCTCACCCAGCGCGCCAGAGCTGACGAGCCGCGCGCCGGCATTCATTCCGCCGCCGTAACCGATGTTGCCGCCCGTGTCTAAAAACACAACGTCGTCACGGCCAGCAGCCGCGGCCTGCGGCACTGAATCGGTGGAGCCGTTATCCGCCAAGACCACAGCCGTGGGCCGGTTGGTTGCGCTTTCCAGCGATTTAAGGAAATCCCCGAGGTAATGGCCCGGCGAATACGTCACCGTGACCACTGCGAGGGCAGTTACGTTATCTGTGTTCACAATGCTGCTTAGCGTACCCATACTCGCTGCTAGGTTACTGCCAAGACACTACAAGCTTGACAAAAATCATGTATAGATCACGATTTCTTTATCTTCTCGCCTAAACTGTCACAAGATCAGCCCTAACTTGGCTACACGGCAAGCACCGAGAGAAGCCACCTTGCTTGCTGCCACCTTTGAACGCCACAATTAGAAAGTCCTCCTCCTGTGTCTTCTGAGAAAAAGTCAGACAAGCAGCGTCATTCCCGCGCCATCTCGCCCTCGCCCAATTCGGCGACGGCGGTAAAGCAACAGGGGTCCAAGCCCCTGAAGGCCATCATGGCATTTGTGTCGGCGGCAATCTTGGTGTTCTCTGGCGTTGGCTATGCCACCGTGGGCCGCGTGGGAGATGGCATGTCCTCTGTCTCTAACCTCGCGTTAGGCAACAAGGGTGGTTTTAAGGCAGACACCGAAGATGGCGCGATGGATATCTTGCTGGTGGGCAAGGATTCGCGCACGGATGCCAAGGGTAACCCACTATCGGAGAAGGAACTGGCGGACCTGCACGCCGGTGTGGACGAGGGCGAGGAAAACACCGACACAATCATGATCATCCGCATCCCGGATGACGGCTCCCGTGCAACTGCGGTTTCGATTCCGCGCGATACCTACGTCGACGACGGCGATTTTGGAAACACCAAGATTAACGGCGTTTTCGCCAACCACAAGACGGACAAGGTCGAAGAGCTAGAGCAAGAAAACGCCGAGGCAGAGGCTGAAGGCAAGAAGAAGCCGCATTCCGCGAAGGAGATCGAGCAGCAGGGCGTGGAGGCCGGCCGCCAGGGACTTATCAGCATGGTGCGCTCGCTCACAGACATCGACATCGATCACTACGCTGAGGTCGGCCTGCTGGGCTTCGTGCTGCTTACCGACGCCGTCGGTGGCGTCGACGTGTGCTTGAACAACGACGTCAAGGACGTCATGTCTGGCGCTGATTTCAAAAAGGGCCGCCAGACCCTCCACGGCGCCCAGGGCCTGTCCTTCGTCCGCCAGCGTTACGAGCTTCCGCGCGGCGACTTGGACCGCATCGTGCGCCAGCAGGCATATATGGCTTCCTTGGTTTCCAAGGTGCTCTCCTCTGGCACCCTAGCTAACCCGAATAAGCTCTCCAAGATTGCTGACGCAATCGAACGCTCTGTAGTCATCGATGAGGGCTGGGACGTCATGGGGTTGGTCACCCAGCTTTCGGGCTTGGCCGGCGGCAACGTCACCTTCACCACCATTCCGGTGACCTCCATCGACGGCGTGGGTGACTACGGTGAGTCCGTCGTGACCATCAACAAGCAAGAGGTCCATAAGTTTATGGATGACCTCGCCAAGACTGCGGAGCAGACGGAGGAAGCCGCGGCGTCGTCAAGCGCAGAGGCAGGCTCCAACCCTTCCGAAAAGCCAGTGGCCGATGGCATCGAGGTCAACGTGCTCAACGCGGGCAGCATCGACGGCCTGGCCTCCGGCGTTGGCACGTGGCTGACTGGCGTGGGCTACAAGGTCGGCCAGACCAGCAATGCCGAGCCGGGCTTGTACTACGAGTCCCAGGTTGTCGCCGCGGATGAGAACGATCAACGCGCCAAAGACTTGGCTGAGCAGCTCGGCGGTCTGCCGGTTACGTCCAGCCCGTCGCTGGATGAAAACACCTTTGTCGTCGTGGCTTACGACGACTACGAAGGCCCGTCCGACAAGGAAGCACAGGACGCAGAACCTACCGACACCGCACCGAGCGAGCAGGTCGGCACCCCAGGCAGCGACATGGGCGCGGCAGAGGTTGCCCCGGAAATCGACGCCGGCGGCGAGGGCCCGCGCTGCGTAAACTAAACGCCACACAAACTAAGTAATTCTCAAGCCAGGGACCTAATCCAAAAGGTTCCTGGCTTTTCTTAGGGATCGTTCCCCAATTTTTTGGCAGGTAGTTGCCATTTAATGTTAGAAAATGAGTATCCCTATCACTCACCTTCCGGGGCGCTCGGGGGCCTAGGACCGTGGTGTGAAAGCATTCCCTGCCGCGCAAAGGCTCAGTCACCTACCATGGGCGGACATGGATATGCTTCAGCACCTACTTTCCGCAGATGCCGCAGCGCCGCGCCTGACGTTCTACAACGAAGCCACCGGCGCGCGCATGGATTTTTCCGCACAGACCTTGGATAACTGGGTCTCCAAGATTGCCAACATGCTCTTAGAAGAGCTTGAGCTCGCTTCCGATTCCCTCATTTTCCTCGACCTTCCTGTTTCCTGGCAGCCCGCAGTTATCGCTTTGGGTGCCATTGCTGCCGGCGTCGACACAGCGTTCACGCGCGCCGAGCTAGACGGCGCAAGCCCCGATGTTATTTTTGCCGCGCCCGAGGGCTTTGCAGAGTTGAGCGAGGAATTCACAGGCGCCGATGTTGTGCTCGTTACCGATGATCCATTCGGGCGCGGCGTCATCGAATCTGGCGGCGAATTGCCCGCCGGCGCCATTGATTTTGGGCCCACCGTGCGTTTCTACGGTGATCAGTTCTATGGCCCCACCACCGCTTTACCGGAGCTTTATCCTGCCGCCGGCCCTGCCCAACGCGTAATGTCCGCGGGGTGGAAGGACAAGGATTCCTTTAAGAAGTTGATTCTCGAACCGCTCGCATGTGGAGGCTCCGCCGTGATTGTCGCCGGCATGTGCACTGCCGAGCGTTTAGAAGAAATCGCCGCCAACGAGAAGGTGGATCTGCGTCTTTAGCTGGCACGAACGCCATCGGCGGGGTTAATTCCCAGAAACTCCTGGAGGCGCGTGACCACGGCATGGATTTCCGCGGCGGCGAAGTGCCCGCTACGCCAAGCCGCGTGCAGGGGCACACCGCCTAGCATCTCCTCCGCGTTGCAGATGCGCAGGCCTACCGCGTCGTGAGCCTGCAGAGCACTGGAGATGGCGATTGCGCGCCCGGCTCGCGCGAGGGCGATGAGCGTAACGGTGTCCTCACACTCGACGACGTCGCCAAGCACAGCGTGGCTGCGCCCTACAAAGGCATCGAAGAGCCCGCGCGAGACGCTGCGCCGGCCTGACATGGCTAGGCGATGAGTGACCAAGTCCTCCACCTCAATGCTGTCTTGGCCCGCTAGAGGGTGCTCCTTGTTTACCCACGCCCGGATAGTGGCCTCCCCCAGCGGAACGGAATCAAGCCCCTCCTTTACTGGAATTGGCGTCACCACCACATCGGCGGTGGTATCTAGCGCCTGGTACACCTCGTAGTGCTCGACCGCCAGCGTGGTCAGAAGCGGAATGTCCTCGCGCGCGTCAACGATGAAAGGCGCCAAGATCGTCGAGATGGTCGTCGGCGTTGCCGCCACTTGCAAGGCGCGCATCTCGCCGCGTTGCAGCGCCGAAACCGCCTGCGTAGCCCTGTTATTATCTGCCACCAATTGCTGGCACACGGGAATCAATGCCTTGCCCGCCTCGTTGAGACGCAGCACCCCAGCTGCGCGTTCGAAAAGCTCGAGCCCCAGCTCCTCCTCAAAGCGCCGCAGCTGGCGGCTTAGCGCTGGCTGGGTGATGCTCAATTGCTCTGCCGCGGTGGTCACGGAACCGGTGCGCGCAAGCGCCAAGAAATATTTCGCCCTCGTGTAATCCATAAATCTTCATTTAACACGAGCTATTACCAATGAGCATGGATTTGAAAAATCTTAGACATTAGACAACATGGACGAAAACCCTTCACAATAGGGTGAAATTGTTGCACCAATCACAAAAGAAGGATTGTCTGAAAACTATGACTCGTCGCCATGTTGGCACCGCCATCGCTGAATCTCTCGCAGCACACAACGTCAAGCGCGCATACCTCGTCCCAGGCGAGAGCTTCCTGCCAGTACTTGATGGGCTCTATGACAGCCCCATCGAAGCCATCGTTACCCGCCAGGAAGGCGGCGCTTCCTACATGGCAGAGGCACACGGCAAGGCCACCGGTGAGCCGGGCGTCGCAATGGTCACCCGCGGCCCAGGCGCCTCCAATGCTTTCGTTGGCATTCACACCGCCTGGCAGGATTCCACCCCGATGGTCCTCTTCGTGGGCCTTATTCCCTTCCCCGACCGTGACCGTGAGTCCTTCCAGGAGTTCGACCCAAAGGCTTGGTTTGGCACCCAGACCAAGCAGGTCTTCATCCTCGATGACCCATCCCGTGCTTCCCACGTGGTGGCCGAGGCATTCTTCCAGGCCAAGCAGGGCCGCCCAGGCCCAGTAGTGGTGGGCCTGCCGGAGGACATTCTCCACATGGACTTCGACGGGGAGATTATCCAGCCAATCAACGTGACAGACGGCGCGGTATCCCCAAGCGATATCGCCGAGCTTTCCGAGGCCCTACGCTCCGCCGAGCGCCCACTCATCTTCGCCGGCGGCCCGCGCTGGACCCCAGAGTCCGCACGCCAAATCACCGAGTTTGCAGAGACCAACCAGATTCCGGTGGTCCACGATTTCCGCGCCAGCGACCGCATCCCTTTTTCTTCCCCGGCCAACGCCGGCTGGCTGGGCTACGGCCGAGATGAGAAGGCAGCTGCGCTGCTCAAGGATTCCGACCTCGTACTCGCCGTTGGAGCAGTGCTTGGCGACGTCCCGACTGACGGCTACAAGCTGCGTCAAGGCGCAAATGACCACAACTTCTTCATCAACATCGATTCCAGCCTGCGCGGCAACTCCGCAGCCGTCACCCGCCACATCCTGGCCAGCCCGGTAGCCTTCGCCGAAGCGCTATCTGAGATCAATGCGGGCGAGGCCTCTGCTGCCCAGCAGCAGTGGTTCGCGGATGCGCACGCGGCGCAGGTGGCTTTCTCTACGGTTCAGGACGAAGCCGACTGGCGCCCGGCTCCTGAGGGAACCGCACACATCGAATCACTCATGCGCGCCATTCAGGAGCAGGCCCCAGAGGATTCCATCTACACCTTCGGCGCCGGCAATCACTGCATCTGGGCGCAGCAGTTTATGCACACCAACGTCTACCCCTCCCAGTTCAGCGTGCGCAATGGCTCGATGGGCTACTCCGTTCCAGGTGCAGTCTCCACCAAGCTGGAGTTTCCTGAGCGCACCGTCATCGCCATTGCTGGCGACGGCGAGTATTTGATGAATGGCCAAGAGCTGGCTACCGCCTTGCAGTACGGCGCTCCTTATCTGACCGTCGTGATGTCCAACGGCGAGTTCGGCACCATCCGCGATCACCAAAAGAACCACTTCCCTGATCGCGTTTCCGGCACCCAGCTTTCCAACCCGGATTTCGCCGCCGTCGCCCGTGGCTTCGGCGCACACGGCGAGCTTGTCACTTCCGACGCCGAGGCAGGCCCTGCCGTCGAGCGCGCCCTGCAGGCTATGCGCGAGAAGCAGATTCCAGCAGTCATCAACGTGATTGTGGACCAAGCTCTGTCGCTGCCTGACAACGACTAAACCTGTCCCCAAACAAAGGATTTTTCAATGAGCGATACCGTTGCTACCGCTGTTGAGCGTGCGGAGGCCAAACCTGCTGGCTCCACGATGACTTGGGTCATCACCCTGTTCGGCACTGCCGTCGGCGCAGGAATTTTGTTCCTTCCACTTAACGCTGGTGGATTTGGTTTCTGGCCGCTGGTCTTTGCCACGGTCTTCATCCTGCCGCTGGTCTATTTCTCGCACCGCACCTATGTCCGAATAGTCAGTGGCGCGCCCATCCGCGACCACGGCAAGGACGTCCTGGAACTGGCCACGCAGTATTTTGGCCGCACCTCCGGCATCGTTATCGCCATTTTGTACTGGCTCGCTATCTTCCCCACGGTGCTGATTTACGGCATCAGCATCACCAACTCGGTCGATAGCTTCATCGTCAACCAACTGGGTGGACCTTCCATCAACCGGTGGGTACTCGCTATCCTCTGCGTGGGCATTATGACCGGCGCGTTCGCCGTGGGCCGCAAGCCCATGCTGTGGCTGGCCCAGGTGCTGGTCTATCCGCTCATCTTCGCTTTGGCAGCAACGTCCATCTACCTCATCCCACGCTGGGATTTTCAGAGCTTCCTGCACTACGACAACGGTGAAGGCGACTTTGGAATCCTCAAGGGAATCCTGCTGATTCTGCCGGTGCTTGTATTTTCCTTTTCCCACATGGCGGCACTGTCTCAGTTCGCACTAGACATGCAGCCGGCCTATGGCGAGAAGACCGCCAAGCGCGTTGACCGCACGGAGCTGCTTACCGCCATCTTGCTGGTGGTCTTTACCATGTTCTTTGTTTGGTCATGCGTCCTGGCTTTGGGCGCCGACGGTATGAATGAGGCGCTGGAACAAAACATTCCGGTACTGTCCTACTTCGCTAACGTCACCGGCACCCCGTTCATGGCCTACATGGCACCCGTTGTGGTCATGTGCGCCATCATCTCCTCCTACTTCGGCCACATGCTGGGCACCGAGGAAGGCACAGAGTACCTGCTGCGCCTAGCAGCGCCAAAGATGGCTGAGCGTATCTCGCACCGCAGCCTGCTCAACATCATTTATCTCATCACCTTCGTTGGCACTACCCTGGTGGCGGTCTATAACCCATCCATCG
Source organism: Corynebacterium sp. HMSC071F07 (assembly GCF_001810285.1). NCBI lineage: Bacteria > Bacillati > Actinomycetota > Actinomycetes > Mycobacteriales > Corynebacteriaceae > Corynebacterium > Corynebacterium sp. HMSC071F07. Next base: position 184 of record NZ_KV800704.1, on the reverse strand, counting down.
TGTCGATGATTTCGGTCGTCGGTGGCATCTTCGTGGCTTTCCTCGTTTACCTGGTCCCGGTCTACATGTTCAAGAAGTTCGACGCTTATTCCAAGTTCAAAAATGACCCGTGGAACTACTTCGTATTTGGCATGGGAATCGTCATTATGGCGGTTACCGTGTCGATTTGGGGTAGTTGGTACCG
>NZ_KV800703.1:0-806 GCF_001810285.1 Corynebacterium sp. HMSC071F07 | reverse complement strand
CCCTTGGGACCTACTCCAGCCCCAGGATGCGACGAGCCGACATCGAGGTGCCAAACCATCCCGTCGATATGGACTCTTGGGGAAGATCAGCCTGTTATCCCCGGGGTACCTTTTATCCGTTGAGCGACACCACATCCACAAGTAGGTGCCGGATCACTAGTCCCGACTTTCGTCCCTGTTCGAGCTGTCACTCTCACAGTCAAGCTCCCTTGTGCACTTACACTCACCACCTGATTGCCAACCAGGCTGAGGGAACCTTTGGGCGCCTCCGTTACATTTTGGGAGGCAACCGCCCCAGTTAAACTACCCACCAGGCACTGTCCCCAACCCAGATCATGGGCCAAGGTTAAGGTATCCAATCCGATCAGAGTGGTATTTCAACAACGACTCCACCACCACTGGCGTGATAGCTTCACAGTCTCCCACCTATCCTACACAAACCGAACCGAACACCAATACCAAGCTATAGTGAAGGTCCCGGGGTCTTTTCGTCCTGCCGCGCGTAACGAGCATCTTTACTCGTAGTGCAATTTCACCGGGCCTGTGGTTGAGACAGCAGGGGAGTCGTTACGCCATTCGTGCAGGTCGGAACTTACCCGACAAGGAATTTCGCTACCTTAGGATGGTTATAGTTACCACCGCCGTTTACTGGGGCTTAAATTCTCAGCTTCGCCCATCAAAGATGAACTAACCGGTCCTCTTAACCTTCCAGCACCGGGCAGGCGTCAGTCCATATACATCAACTTAACGTCTTCGCATGGACCTGTGTTTTTGATAAACAGTCGCTCCCCTCTATTCTCTGCGAC
>NZ_KV800702.1:152194-198978 GCF_001810285.1 Corynebacterium sp. HMSC071F07 | reverse complement strand
AAGCAGCCGGTGCAGAAGCCTCTTCCTTCTCTTCAGCCTTCGGCTCTTCTTTGGCTTCTTCCTTTTCCTCGGCTGGCTTTTCAGCGGAAGAATCGGAAGCAGACTCGCCCTCGTCACCAATGATGGCGATGACGGAGCCGACCTCTACGTCGTCATCTTCGTCAGCCTTGATTTCGAGGATGGTGCCCGCAACGGGGGAAGGGATTTCGGTGTCGACCTTATCGGTGGAGACCTCGAGCAATGGTTCGTCGACCTCGACCGTGTCACCCACGGACTTCAGCCACTGGGTAATCGTGCCTTCGGTTACGGATTCGCCCAGTTCGGGCATCACAACAGAGTGTGCCATAAGTAATAAGACTCCTCGGAAGTCGGAATTGTTTAACGCTGATGCTCAATCCTACCGCGTGTGTGCGACTAGCGTGCACATCTGGGTCCACCAGTCCGTTTTAAGTGCGTAAGTACACGGGGGAGTAGACTCATGGCCTATGTTTAATCCCTTCCGTCGAAACAGATCTAGGTCCCAGCTGCGGCCCCCACGTGGGCCTGGCGAGACGATCCGGAAGGAAGACGCAGCAGCCCTTTCTGAGTGGGCGCGCGGACGCGCCTATATCGAAGCATTTGTAGAACCCGAAACGGTGGTCAACGAGATGTCCGTGGTTGTCGTGGATGAGACTGGCCAGTTCATCCGCCGCCGGATCGGCGGGCCGAAGGGTATTGATGCCGTGGCGAAACTGCTGCAATGCGATGTCTACGACGTAGAAGAAACCGGCTATCCTCAGCGCATGCGCGAGCGTATGGAGCGCGAACGCATCTTGCGCAAGCGAGAAGAACAAAGACAGCGCCGCGCCCGCTTTGAGCGCGAGCACGGCGCTGAGTAGAAGCCCAGGCTAGGGCTGCGGTTTAGGACTCTGCGATTTCGCGCAGCGCTGCAACCACGGTGCGAACTGGAACGCCGGTGGCGCGCTTCGGGGTGTAGCCGTGCGGTGCGCCGTTGTTCCAGGACGGGCCGGCGACGTCGATGTGCGCCCACTCGATGTCTTCGCCGACGAACTTCTGCAGGTAGGTACCGGCAAATTCCATGCCGCCCTCGCGCTTAGCGTTGATATTGCGGATATCGGCAGCCTGGGACTTGACCTCTTCGTCGTGCTCCTCGAGCAGCGGCATTGCCCATGCGTTCTCACCGACCTCGCGGCCAATCTCAGCAATGCGGTCGCGGAAGAGATCGGAGCCCATGACGCCAGCGGTACGGGTACCCAGCGCGACAATCTGCGCGCCGGTAAGCGTAGCGGTCTCGATGAGGTACTCCGGCTTATCCGCGCTGGCGCGAGCAATGGCATCTGCCAAAACGAGGCGGCCTTCGGCGTCGGTGTTGAGCACCTCAGAGGTGATTCCGCCGTAGTGAGTAATCACATCGCCTGGGCGGGTAGCACCTGGTCCTGGCATGTTTTCAGCAAATGGCAGGGTAGCGGTGACCTTGACCGGGATCTCCAGCTTGGCGGCCGCAATGATGGCAGCGGCCATGGCTGCGGAGCCACCCATGTCGGAGATCATGTCCCACATGCCGGCGCCCGGCTTCAAGGAGATGCCGCCGGTATCGAAGGTGATGCCCTTGCCCACCAGAGCAACGGTGCTGGTGGCATCCTTCGGCGCCCAGGTAAGTCGCACTAGGCGTGGTGGGCGCTTGGAGCCTTTGCCCACGGAGATGATGCCGCCGTAGCCTTCCTTCTTCAGCTGCTTTTCATCTAGTACCTCTACCTCCAGGCCTGCCGCGGCAGCCTCGTTGGAGATGAATTCGGCATAAGACTCGGGGTAGAGCTCGTTAGCCGGGGTATTTACCAGATCGCGGGCGAGGTTCACAGCCTCAGCGGCAACGCGCGCGGCCTCGAACTCTTCGGCTGCCTTCTTGTTTGCGATAACGCTGAAGGAAGCCGGCGACTCGGAGTCGTTGGTCTCGCCGGAACGGATGCCGCGGTAAGCGTAGCCGCCAAGGATGAGGCCCTCGACGGTGGCGGTCAGGCCAAAGTCCGCAAGGGTGGTGACCACGGTGCCAGCGCCGGTGAGCGCACGCGCGGCGGTGCCGGCGTGGCGGCGCAGCATCTCGTCGTCGAGAAGCTCAGCGTCACCCAAGCCGACAGCGACGATGAGCGGCGCGATGGAATCCTGCGGTGCAGGGATGCGGGTGATTTCGCCCGCGCGGCCAGTTGCGCCTACCGCAGCAAGCGCCTCGTAGGTAGCGCGCAGCGCAGCGGAATCCAGAGCGTCGCTTCCCGGAACCTCAAGGCCATCCTCGCCGCTGAAGGCTGCGATGAGCAATGCGTCGGCCTTCTTTGGGGCCTTCTTTGCCAGTTCAACAGATGGGAAGCTGCCGCGGGCGGGCAGGGTAAACGCGGACTTTGCCACGATTTCCTCCTTGCATTCGGGATTGAAAATGGTTTTACCTCACACACCCTACCCGTCTAGCTCACATCTTTAGGCGAATTTTGCCTGCCCTCCTATAGAAAAAGGGAGTAGCGTGTGGGGCATGTTGAATTACACCGTAACGCGTACTGAGCACCCCACTTCAACTGAAAAACTGGCCGAGATTCTCCAGGATCCTGGCTTTGGCAAAAAGTTCACCGACCACATGGTGACCATTGACTGGAACGAAGAAAAAGGCTGGCATGACGCGCAGGTGCGTCCATATGCACCGTTTAGCATGGACCCAGCCTCCAACATCTTCCACTACGGCCAGGCCATCTTCGAAGGTATTAAGGCCTACCGCCAGCTGGATGGCTCCATCGCCACTTTCCGCCCGGAAGAAAACGCGCAGCGTTTCATCGATTCTGCGGCGCGTTTGGCCATGCCGGAGCTGCCGCAGGAAGAGTTCATCGAGTCGCTGCGCCAGCTAGTCGACGTCGATCAGGCGTGGGTTCCAGCCGCGGGCGGCGAGGAGGCGCTGTACCTGCGCCCCTTTATGATTTCCACTGAGGTCTCCTTGGGCGTTCACCCGGCGAATTCTTATCGCTACGTGCTGATTGCTTCACCGGCAGGCGCATATTTTTCCGGTGGCATCAAACCGGTATCGGTTTGGCTGTGCACCGACTATGTGCGTGCGGCTCCAGGTGGCACTGGTGCGGCGAAGTTCGCTGGCAATTATGCAGGCTCCCTGCTTGCGCAGGCACAGGCTGCGGAGAAGGGATGCGACCAGGTGGTCTGGCTCGATGCCATCGAACACAAGTACATCGAAGAGATGGGCGGGATGAACCTAGCGTTTATCTACGGCGAGGAAGGAAACCAGGCCCTGGTTACCCCAGAGCTATCCGGCTCCTTGCTGCCGGGCATTACCCGTAAGTCCTTGCTGCAGGTAGCACAGGATATGGGGCTTAAAGTTGAGGAGCGCCGCATCACTGCACAACAGTGGCGCGATGATGTTGCATCGGGTGCGATGACGGAAGCCTTTGCTTGCGGCACCGCCGCCGTTATCACTCCAGTGGGCCATGTCATGGGCGACGACGTTGACTTCAAGGTCAACGGCAACGAAGCCGGCAAGACCACGATGGCGCTGCGCGAGCGGCTCACTGGCATCCAGCGTGGTTGCGTAGAAGATAACCACGGCTGGCTGCACACGCTGGTTGAGAAGGCCGACTAATCCTGCGGCGCCTGTTTGGGCCTATTCTTGAGCCGATTCTAGAGTCGGCTCTTGAGCTGCTGCGAGAACATTGAGTTCGTCCGCGGCAAGTTCGAGGGCGGACTGAATGAGCGGCAACGCGGCCAGTGCGCCCAGGCCTTGTCCGGCGCGCATCTCAAGCTCAAGCAGTGGGCGCAGCTCCAGCAGCTGCAAGGCCTTAATGTGTGCCGGCTCCGTGGTGACATTCGCCGCGAGCAGCCACTGCTTTACGCCTGGTGCGAGGGACTCGGCGAAGACTGCGGCGGCGGCGCACAGCGGGCCGTCGATAAGCATCGGCGTGCGGCGCGCAGCGGTCTGACAGATAAAGCCCACCAATGCCGCAAAGCTAGGCGAGGATGCGGCTTGAATAACCTCCGCGCCCTCCAAGTTGCGGATGCGGAACATGGCGTCGCGGATAACGGTGACCTTGGTCTTCCACATTGCATCCGTTGTGCCCGAGCCAGGACCCACGATGGCGACCGGCTCAGTGCTGGTGAAATGACCCATGAGCGCTGCGGCAACGGTGGTAGCGCCAACGCCCACCTCGGCGGGAATGAGCAGATCGGCGCCGGAATCAACCTCGGCGTCGGCAGTGGCTTGGCCTACAGAAAACGCCGCCTTGAACTCTTCGCTGGTCATCGCTGGCTCGACGTCGATAGGGGCGGAGGGCACACAATCGACGACCGTGATGCTGGCGCCTGCGCGGCGTGCCAAGCTGTGGCTCGGTCCGGTGCCTTCCTTTAATTCGGCAATCTGCTGCGCGTCGGATTCGGGTGCGAAAGCAGAAAGGCCGACACCTTCGAAAGTGCGGGTAGCGATGCCATGCGAACCAGCGAAGACAACAACGCGTGGACGGCGCAAAGCCGCCGCGGGTACGACACCCTGACAAGCAGCAAGCCAGCTCGCGACGCCGCTCAACCTGCCGAAAGAATCTCCGCGTACAGAGGAAGCCAACGCGTCAGCGACGGCGCGGCCTGCTTGCTGATCAGGCTGCGGAACCGGCGTGAGCTCAGACATCGCTACTCCTTAATAACTGCCTAGAAATAACTACCTAGATTAAGTAAGACTGCCTTAGACGGTAGCGCCGCGCTCGACGCGTGGTTTTGGGGTACGCCACTTACGCGGCTGGGAAGCGCGCGTATATGCGTAGAAACCCAAGCCGAAGCCAGCCTCGGTGGTTCCCGGGAACTTCAGGCGCACTGCGTTGTTGCACTGACGAGCCAGCCAGAAACCCTCGATGGCGATGACCGCGATAACCACCATTGCGAAGATATTGACCCAGTTGGCAACGTTGGGGCTGAAGTTGGCCAGCATCATAACCACAAGCAGAAGCAGCATCATAGGCATCATCCACTCGTTGATGAACTTGCGGGAATCCACCCAGTCACGCACGTAGCGGCGGACTTCGCCCTTATCGCGGGGCAGCAGGTAGCGCTCGTCGCCGCTCGCCATGCGCTCCTGGGCAAGGCGGTTAGCCGCGCGAGATTCCTCGCGCTCCTTGCGCTTATAGGCCTTCCATTCCTCCTTGGACATGGAAGCCTTCATCTCCTTGCGGTGCTGGTAGCGCTGGGCTTCGGACATGCCGTACGGATCGCGCATGACGCCGCGGGCGATCTCTTGCTGATCGCGCTTCGGCGTGGGACGACCCTTCGGCGGGGTGTAACCCTTGCGGTGTTCCTCCGGCTTTTTAGCAGCCGGGGTTTCGCTCATCTGAGAAGCGGGGAGGGCGGCGCTACCGTCCGCCTTTTCATCTTTTTGCCACGGAAGTTTCACGTTGATCAGACTACAAGGTTGTGGCCGTTAAATGGGAATAGGCCCGCCCTGCCCGGTGTTGTGAAAGACGTAAGCGAGGTCAACCTTTCCACCTTCGAAACATTGAGGGTAGGGTAGAGGCCAGAAAAACCCGTACTTAATAGAGGAGAAGACATGACCGCTCCAGCTTCCGCTACCGGCGTCATCCTGACTGAGGCAGCAGCCGCAAAGGCAAAGGCACTGCTCGAGCAGGAAGGCCGTGATGACCTGTCTCTGCGTATTGCCGTCCAGCCAGGTGGTTGCGCTGGCCTGCGTTACCAGCTGTACTTCGACGACCGCAGCCTCGATGGTGACAAGGTCGACAACGTTGATGGCGTAAACCTCGTCGTTGACAAGATGTCCGTTCCTTACCTCACTGGCGCAAAGATCGACTTCGCTGACACCATTGAGTCTCAGGGCTTTACCATTGACAACCCGAATGCCGGTGGCTCCTGCGCTTGTGGTGACTCCTTTAACTAAATAGCGCGCTTTTAAGCGTTTCAGCTTAAAGCGTCTTGGCTTAAAGCCCTTCGTGGCTGCAAGCACGAAAAGTGCCCGCCGTTTTCCTCTGTTCCTCCTTTTGAAAGATAAGGGAGACAGGTCAAGCGGCGGGCACTTTTTGGATAAACGTCAAAGTGACGAAACCTGGCTTATAGCTTTACCGGATAGTCGCGCTGTTCGATCTGCGGATCGATGCGATTTTCTACGAAGATGCCGTGCCAGATCATGAACGAGAGGACCGTCCACAGGCGGCGCGAGTGATCGCTCACGCCGTCGCGGTGCTCCTTGAGCATCTCCAGAACTTCCTTCTTGTTGAAGATGTCCTCGGTCTGGGACTCGTTGATCTGGTCCTGTGCCCAGCCGTAGAGCTCGTCGCCAGCCAGCCAGTGGCGCATTGGAACTGGGAAGCCGAGCTTCTTACGGTGCAGAACGTGTGGCGGAACGATCTGCTCCATTGCCTTGCGCAGAGCGTACTTGGTGGTGCCGTGGGAAATCTTCAGATCGTGCGGAATGGTTTCTGCCACCTTGAAAACTTCCTTGTCCAGGAACGGCACGCGCAGCTCCAGGGAGTTAGCCATATTCATCTTGTCGGCCTTGACCAAGATGTCGCCGCGCATCCACGTAAACAGGTCGAGGTGCTGCATGCGGGCAACTGGGTCGAAGTCACGGGACTGCGCATAAATAGGCGCCGTGACCTCACGGTGGTCCCATTCCTCCTTGGCCCACGGAATAACGCGCTGCATTTGCTCGAAGTTGAAGGAGCGGGCGTTGCCGTAGTAACGCTCTTCCATGGTCATGGAGCCACGGTTGAGAAGGGACTTACCCTTCATGCCTTCTGGGAGAACCTTCGACAGCTGGCCTAAGCCACGGCGCAGCGGGGAAGGGATTTTCTCAAATGGTGCCAGCGAAAGCGGCTCCTTATAAATGGTGTAGCCGCCGAACAGCTCGTCCGCGCCCTCGCCGGAGAGAACGACCTTGACGTGTTTGCGGGCCTCCTGGGCCACGAAGTACAGCGGAACCAGGGACGGATCGGCCACCGGGTTGTCCAGGTACCACATGATTTTCGGAACCGCGGTGGCGTATTCCTCTGGGGAGACAATCTTGACGATATGCTCAACGCCGATTGCTTCAGCAGATTCTGCGGCGACGTCGACTTCGGAGTAGCCTTCGCGCTCGAAGCCGGTGGTGAAAGTCAAAAGATCCGGATTGTGGCGCTTTGCCAGGGTTGCAATCGCGGTGGAGTCGATGCCTCCGGACAGGAAAGAGCCAACCGTGACGTCTGCACGCATGTGCTTTTCGACGGAGTCCTCCAGCGCCTTAGCAATCTTGTCGAAGAGCTGCTGTTCGCTGCCCTCTGCCACCTTCTGGACCGAGAAGCGCGGCTTGAAGTAGCGATCGTTTGTGACCTTCTGGCCCGGGCGCAGCGTGACGGTAGAGCCGGATTCGACGCGGCGAATGCTAGCGTGCAGGGATTCCGGTTCCGGAACGTACTGCAGATCGACGTAATGCTCAATTGCGCGCTTGTCTAGGCTGAGGTCTAGACCCAGCGGCTCGGCCATATCGAGGATGCACTTCATCTCGGAGGCGAAGATGGTGCCTGCCTCGGTGGTGGCGTAATACAGCGGCTTGATGCCGAACTGGTCGCGGGCGGCAAACATCGTCTTGGTTTCGGTGTCCCAGATGACAAAGCCGAACATGCCACGCAGGTGATTGACTACATCCTCGCCCCAGTGGTGGTAGCCCACGACGATGGGCTCGCCGTCGCCTTCGGTGTTGAACTTCAGGCCGGCCGCCTTAAGCTCCTCGCGCAGCTCGATGTAGTTGTAGATCTCGCCGTTGAAGGTCAGGGCATAGCGCTCTGGATTATCTTCTGGGCCCCAGCGCAGTGGCTGGTGGGAGTGCTCAAGGTCAATGATGGACAGGCGGTTGAAGCCAAAGACGACGTCGTCGTCATGCCAGGTGCCCGCTGCATCCGGGCCGCGGTGGTGCATGCACTGCAAGGACTGTTCGAGGGCATCTACGTACTTGGCCGCGTCGTGGTTAGCGGTCAGTAGTCCGCAAAGTCCGCACATAGGGTGGTTGCTCCTTATTAATCAAGGGTCTTTTTCTTCCGAATACTTTACGGGGCTTAAATCCTAAATGGAGTTACGCGCGCCGAGTTACAAGCTTCGTGGCAGTCTTTGTTCAGCAATCGGGGAGGGGTTGGCGCAGCTTACCCGTTAGGGTGCGAACTTTCGGATGATGTAGCCGCATGGCCTTTGTGAATTGGGTCATAGGCTAAACCCGCCATTCGAGGGGTTGGTTCTGCCCTTGTGCAGGTGGGCCGGTAACATGCAGTGCGTTCGCAGTTTGCAGAGTGTTTCGGAAGGCCTGTGAAGCTATCAAATGCTTAAGAAACGCAGGCTCCATCCACTATCCTGATTGGATAGGAATGCTCTGTGAGTATTCGAGAAGTTTGTGTGGACAGAAAGGCAGAACACACGTGGGACAGCGTAAGCAGCGCAACTTTGCCCGTAAGGCGGGCCTAGCTGGCGCAATCGCTCTTGGCGGCTTCGCATTGGCTGGTTGTGACGTAGAAGCTCCAACCGCCGTTGAGAACCTCTTGGGCTTTGGTTGGCCAAAGGGCATTACCCCTGAGGCGGAGTCTATGTACAACTTCTGGATTTGGGTCTGGGTTGCAGCATGGATTGTTGGTTTCATCATGTGGGGGCTCTTCCTCACCGCCATCTTCAAGTGGAACGCGAAGAAGGCTGAAAAGGATGGCAAGGGCGAGTTCCCTAAGCAGCTGCAGTACAACGTGCCGCTGGAGATGACTCTGACCATCGTGCCAATTCTTATCATCATGGGCCTGTTCTTCTTTACCGTTCAGGCGCAGCAGAAGGTCACCGCACTGGATAAGAACCCAGAGGTTACCGTCGATGTCACCGCTTACCAGTGGAACTGGAAGTTCGGTTACGCCGAGAACAAGGTAGACGGCGAGAACTACAACGGCGAGGACACCGAGCGTAAGAAGATTGCTGAAGAATCCTCCGTTGACCCGGAGGGCGTGGAGAACCCGAACCCAATTCACGGCAAGTCCATGGGGGACATCTCCTACCTGAACTTCAACAAGATCGAGACTGTTGGCTCCACCGAGGAAGTTCCGGTTCTGGTTCTTCCTTCCGAGACCCCGATTGAGTTCCGTCTCGCTTCCGGTGACGTCTCCCACGCATTCTGGGTTCCGGAATTCCTCTTCAAGCGCGACGTTTACGCGCACCCAGAGGCTAACGCTCAGGAGCGTCGCTTCCAGATTGAGAAGATTGATGAGGAAGGCGCATTCGTTGGCCGCTGTGCCGAGATGTGCGGTACCTACCACTCCATGATGAACTTCGAGATCCGTGTTGTTAACCGCGATGACTTCAATAAGTACCTGAAGTTCCGTGAGCAGAACCCGGAGGCAACCAACGCTGAGGCTCTTGAGCACATCGGCCAGGATCCTTACGCAGTGACCACCTCTCCGTTCAACTCTCAGCGCGATCCCCGCACCGGTGACAACTTCGTTGACACCCCGAAGGCATAAGTAGAAAAGGACTGAATTTCACAATGCGTGCAACATCTAAGGTCTTCTACTCGATTGCGACCTACCTGTTTGTTTCCCTGATTGTTTACGTCCTCGGCGTGAACTTCGTGAAGGATGACGGCTACCTGTACGGTCCGGAGTGGGCAGGCATCGTCGGCCTTACCCTGGCGTTCCTGCTGTGCATCATGCTCGGCGTGTACATCAGCTTCACCGATTCCCGCGTCGACGTCGCTCCTGAGGACTGGGAAGAGGCAGAGACTGAGGACGGCGCTGGCATCCTCGGCTTCTTCTCCCCGGGTTCCATCTGGCCGCTGGCTATGACCGGCTCCATCGCGCTGCTTGGTCTGGGCATCATCTTCCTGTACTTCTGGCTCATCGTTCTCGGCGCTGCTTGCTTGGTGGCTTCCGTTACCGGTCTGTCCCTGCAGTACGGTCTGCCGAAGGAAAAGCACTAATTTTCCTTGCGCGTTAGTGGCGGCCTATCCCGGCGGTCACTAACGCCCGCCTAAAACTTCTCGCGTCCCCCATCACTTTCCGTGGTGGGGGACTTTGGCGATCTCCGCGTCGGATGGAAGGTTTCAAAAGTTCCCACAAAATCTAAAAGAGTTTCTAAAGCGGATGTGGCGGGGGAGGAGACGGGGGTGAAAGCTGCTCTCAACGCGCGCTATATCACCGAGTAATGGCACGTTAGGGGCTATTTTCGCGGGGGTCAACCGAAAGTTGGAAACCTGCTATTTTCAGCAGCGACCGTTTTGTGATTTATATCATCGAGCTAATCGCTCAATTCGGTTGCAAAGCGCATCTTAAGTGTTCAATTTTTCCGGCGATTTCGCGGCCTTTTCGGCGGTCAACCGGCCAATAAGCTGTTTACCTGCACGGATGGGACGTCGTAAAGCAGTAGTAAAAGTTCCCGCTAGCTGCCGATTTTTCTCCAAAATTAACCTTTGCTGGCAAAGCGCTGTGGCATGGCGAAAAGTAGCTTCAAAAAATCGGGGGGAATTGAAGTGACTTCGCGTCTCTGACCGGCCATACTGTTATGCGTGACGAGCGTAGTTTCAAACCAAGGTATGGCAGCACCACGTGTTGCCGCGCTGAACCGACCCAACATGGTCAGCGTTGGCACCATCGTGTTCCTGTCTCAGGAATTGATGTTCTTTGCCGGACTGTTCGCGATGTGGTTCACCTCGCGTGCAAACGGCCAGGAAGGCGACTGGGCGGAGCATACCGCCCATATCAACGTGCCGATGGGATTCATCATCACGGCCGTGCTGATTTCGTCTTCCGTGACCTCCCAGTTCGGCGTATTCGCAGCAGAAAGGGGTGACGTATACAAGCTCCGACTCTGGTACTCAGTGACCTTGCTGTTGGGTGTTGTCTTCTTGGGCATCATGGCATTTGAGTGGACAGAGTTGATCACGCACGGTGTGACTGTTCAGTCCAGCGTCTTCGGTTCGGTCTTTTACATCCTGACCGGCTTCCATGCTGCACACGTGACTGCAGGCCTTATCTCCTTCGCGATCATTCTGGCGCGTATTGCTAAGTCCAAGTTCACGCCAGCACAGGCAACCGCAGCGATGGCAGTGTCCTACTACTGGCACTTCGTCGATGTTGTCTGGATTGGCGTGTTCGTAGTCATCTACCTAGTCCAGTAGGCCGTAGGAGCCCGGGAGCAGGCTCTCGGCCTACAGCCATCCATTTCCGTGTACGAGTTATCTAAAGGAAAATGATGGATAACATTCAGCAAACCGCCGCAGTGGAAGAGACCCCTGCCGCGGCTAAGAAGACCCGCCGTCGCCGCAAGGCGAAGCGCACTCTTGCCGGCGGCTTCGCTCTGAGCATCGGTCTGACTGGTGCTGGTGTCCTGGCTTCCGCCTTGACCCCAGACGCGCAGATCGCAACCGCTCAGAAGGATGACCAGGCTCTCGTTCAAGAGGGCAAGGACATCTACGACGTTGCTTGTATCACCTGCCACGGTGCCAACCTGCAGGGCATCGAGGGCCGCGGCCCGTCCCTCGTTGGCATCGGTGCTGGCTCCGTGTACTTCCAGGTACACTCCGGCCGCATGCCGATGATGTCCAACGACGCACAGGCTGAGCGCAAGACCCCGCGTTACACCGAGCAGCAGACCCAGGCGCTTGCAGCTTATGTTGCAGCAAATGGTGGCGGCGCTGACATCGTCTACAACGAAGACGGCACCATTGCTCAGGAATCTCTTCGTGGCGCTAACTACAACGGCCAGATTCAGGCCGAGGACGTAGCTAAGGGTTCCGAGCTGTTCCGCATGAACTGTGCATCCTGCCACAACTTCACCGGCCAGGGCGGCGCGCTGTCCTCCGGTAAGTACGCTCCGCCGCTGGCTCCGGCCAACGAGCAGGAGATCTACCAGGCAATGCTGACTGGTCCGCAGAACATGCCTAAGTTCTCCGACCGTCAGCTTTCCGCAGACGAGAAGAAGGACATCATCGCCTACCTCAAGTCTGCAAAGGAAACCCCGTCTCCAGCAGGCTGGGACCTTGGTGGATTGGGCCCGGTTGCTGAGGGTCTCGCAATGTGGATCATCGGCATCAGCGCTTTGTGCGTTGCCGCTATGTGGATTGGATCGCGCTCATGAGCAATGTAAAGAAGAACTACACCAACGCAGAGCTCGACAAGATGAGCAACGATGAGCTCGCCGCTCTCGGCACCGAGCTCGACGACGTAACCGTTGCGTTCCGTAAGGAGCGTTTCCCGGTCGATGGCGACCCAGCTGAAAAGCGCGCCGCCGGTAACGTCACCTTCTGGCTGGCACTGTCTGTCATCGCTGGTATCGCCTTCCTTGGCGTTTACCTCTTCTGGCCTTGGCAGTACAAGATGCTGGGAGAGGACGGCATCTGGTGGCATACTCTTTACACCCCGTTGCTGGGTGTTACCGCTGGCCTGGCTATTTTGGCCCTGGGCTTTGCCATCGTTCAGTACGTTAAGAAGATTCTGCCAGAAGAGATTTCCGTTCAGCGTCGTCACGACGGCCCTTCCGAGGAAGTCGACCGCCGCACCCTGACCGCTCTTCTGAACGATTCTTGGAAGACCTCCACTCTGGGTCGTCGCAAAACCATCATGGGTCTGCTCGGCGGCGCAGGCGTTCTGTTTGGTCTGTCCGTTATTGCTCCGCTGGGCGGCGCAATCAACAACCCATGGAAGAAGCGCCACGAGCTTAACTACGCTGGCGACGGCACTCTGTGGACCTCCGGTTGGACCATGCACGAGAAGGGCGTGAAGCTCTACCTGGCTCGCGATACCTCTACTATTGCGGAAAAGCACGAGGGTGAGTCCGGTACCCACTACACCACCCGTGGCCTCGCTCGTCTGGTTCGCGTGCGTCCTGAGGACCTCGCTGCCGGCGGCATGGAGACTGTCTTCCCGCTCGCTGCGGAAGACGTCAACGATGGTGACCTGTGGTCTGAGGAAAAGGACGTCTACGAAAACCACATGCACTCCATTCACGGCAACCGCAACGCCGTGATGCTCATCCGCCTGCGTCACTCCGATGCGCAGAAGGCAATTGAGCGTGCTGGTCAGGAAGACTTCCACTACGGCGACTACTACGCCTACTCCAAGATCTGTACCCACATTGGTTGCCCGACCTCTCTGTACGAGGCTCAGACCAACCGCATTCTGTGCCCGTGCCACCAGTCGCAGTTCGACGCTTTGCACTACGGCAAGCCGGTCTTCGGACCTGCAGCCCGTGCGCTGCCGCAGCTGCCGATCGGCGTGGACGAAGAGGGCTACCTCGTTGCCAAGGGCAACTTCATCGAGCCTGTCGGACCTGCATTCTGGGAGCGTAAGTCATAATGAGTAACAAACTTGCCAAGATGGGCAACAACATGGATTCGCGCTACTCCGCAGCCGGAGTACTGCGAACCCAGCTGAACAAGGTCTTTCCGACCCACTGGTCCTTTATGCTCGGTGAGATGGCTCTTTACAGCTTCATCATCCTGCTACTGACCGGTATCTACCTGGCACTGTTCTTCGACCCTTCCATCACGAAGGTCATCTACGACGGTGCATACACCCCGCTGAACGGCGTTGAGATGTCCCGCGCTTACGCAACTGCGCTGGATCTTTCCTTCGAGGTTCGCGGCGGCCTGTTTATCCGCCAGATGCACCACTGGGCAGCCCTGATGTTCATGATGTCCATGGTTGCTCACATGCTCCGCATCTTCTTCACCGGTGCGTTCCGTCGCCCGCGTGAGGCTAACTGGATTATCGGTTGTGCACTGATTCTCCTGGGCATGGTTGAGGGCTTCCTCGGCTACTCCCTTCCGGACGATCTGCTCTCCGGCGTTGGTCTGCGAATCATGTCTGCTATCATCCTGGGCCTGCCTATTATCGGCACCTGGCTGCACTGGGCAATCTTCGGCGGCGACTTCCCGTCCGACCTCATGCTGGACCGTTTCTACATCCTGCACGTTCTGGTTATCCCGGGCATCATCCTGGGTCTGGTTGCCGCTCACCTCATTATGGTTTGGTTCCAGAAGCACACCCAGTTCCCTGGACCAGGCCGCGCAGAAAACAACGTTGTCGGTGTCCGCATTATGCCGGTCTTCGCTACGAAGGCAATCGGCATGGGAATGATGGTTGCTGGCGTTCTGGCTTTGATGTCTGGTCTGCTGACCATCAACGCCATCTGGCTGCTTGGCCCGTACAACCCGTCTCAGGTCTCCGCTGGTTCCCAGCCGGATATCTACATGCTGTGGACTGACGGTGTTGCTCGTGTCATGCCGGCATGGGAGCTGTACCTGGGCAACTACACCATTCCTTCCGCATTCTGGGTTGCACTGCTTTGTGGTGCGATGGTCGTGCTGCTGTTTGCTTACCCGTTCCTGGAGAAGAAGTTCACTGGCGATGACGCTCACCACAACCTGCTGCAGCGTCCGCGCGATGTTCCGGTTCGTTCCGCTATCGGCGCAATGGCGATCACCTTCTTCCTGCTGGTGACCCTGTCCGGTGGTAACGACCACGTCGCACACTTCTTCCAGATCTCGCTGAACGCAATGACCTGGGTTGGTCGTATCGGCCTCATCGTCTTGCCTCCAATCGCTTACTTCGTTACCTACCGCATCTGCGTTGGTCTGCAGCGATCTGACCGCGAGGTCCTGGAGCACGGCATCGAGACCGGTGTTATCAAGCAGCTGCCGAATGGTGCCTTCATCGAGGTCCACCAGCCGCTTGGCCCGGTCGACGAGCACGGGCACCCGGTTCCGCTGGAGTACGCTGGTGCTCAGGTTCCGAAGCAGCTCAACCAGCTCGGCTTCGCTGACTCTGAGACCCAGGGTATTTTCTCCCCGGATGACTCCGCACTCATGCACCGTGTCCACGAAATTCACGAGGAGAACCACGCTGAGGAGGCAGAAATGTTCCGCCGCCTCAACGAGGCAAACCGTCGCGAAGACGAAGAGCACGGCCGCATCTAAGGCTTCTATATAAGAGCCTGAAACTCGCTCACAAGCCCTCGTCTTTCCTACTGCTAGTAGGAGAGGCGGGGGCTTTAGTGATCCCCACATCGGCCCGCTAGGCGCCTGTGTTGCTTGCCGTTCTCTACTCTTTAGATATATAGGAAGCAATCCATTCAGTCTTTAAGGAGAGAGCTCTGGGGATAAAGAGCACGCTTTAAGGGGGGAAGTAGCGCATTCTCCGAGCGCATAAACTCGCCAAAACTGAGTTCAAATGTGTGTGAAAATTGGGGCTGGTGAGCCTCCAATTCTGGCCCAAAACTGAGCTGTGAGGAAGGTCACTGTCTCAATTTTTTACGCTAAATTTGGTTCAAAAGTTGATGATAATGAGTTTCCCGCAAACGGCATTAGCGGCCATTATTTTCGCAGGTTAGGCTTTGTCTCAAAGTGATAACGGGGAGCGTTCCCCGGTTAAAGGTCTGAAACATTTCGGAAACGTCAATGGAAGATAACGGGACGATAACGGCCGTGGTTTTGGGTCGGTGATTCGACATTGGCCGTGACAGTTTCGTAACCTATTTGAGACATTGAGTTACCGACGAAGTGGTGCTCAATAACGAACTGAAGATTTAAGTGCCGCATCTGGCCCCTCCTAAACCGGGGGCCGAGTGGAGATGCTCCTACAGGAACGAAGCATCAACGAACGCTAGGCCCGCCCCGGGTCAGAGCTCCGAATGGTTTGCAGAAATGGTGAACCAGAGCGTGAATCTTTACTTCCAGTATTTCTGCGAAGTAATTACGCGTGCTCATTCGAAGTAGGCACACAGGAAGATTTGGAGTTTAATTCGTGGCTAAGCACCGTCGTCAGGGCGCAATCACTACCCGCCGTATTGCAACCACCGCAGTTGCTGCAGCGTCCGCAGCAGTTGCAGTCCCAGCAGTTGCACAGGGTGCCGAGGTAGTCATTCCTAACACCGACTACCGCTTCGAGGTTGCGGGCCTGGAGAACGTCCCGAACATCAACCAGGTTCCGAACATTCAGCAGTATGTTCCGTCCCTGCAACAGGAGAACGTAAACTACGCTGCGTCCGTACAGGCGTCGGCTCCGGCCGCTGCTCCGGCACAGTCTGCGGGCCAGAAGGCTCTCGCAGCTGCACGCTCCGTCATTGGTGCACCGTACGTTTACGGTGCAAACGGCCCGAGCGCATTCGACTGCTCCGGTCTGACCTCTTGGGCATACCGCCAGGCTGGCGTTGAGATCCCACGTACTTCCCAGGCTCAGGCTGCTGCTGGCAAGCAGGTCTCCCTGGATGCTCTGCAGCCGGGCGACATCATCGTCTACTACTCTGGTGCATCCCACGTCGGTATCTACACCGGCAACGGCACCATCATCGATGCTTTGAACTCCGGTGTCCCGGTTCAGGAGCGCCCTCTGGATTACATGCCGATCCACTCCGCAGTTCGCTTCTAAGGCTTAAGCAGCTGCCTTCGGCATTACTGGCCCTTGCCTCCATTTATTTATGGACGGCAGGGGCTATTTGTGGTTTTATGGTTTGTTGTTCGTGTACTCGCTTTCAGCGCGAGATATGCGCTAGTATTAAGCGGTCTATTATTATTTTTTAAGTTTGGGAACTACTACCGTGCTTTCTTCCACTTTGCGGGCCCGCCGCACTTTCTACGCGGCATTGGCCGCAGCGCTTACCGTATCCACTGCTTGGGGCGTGGCGGTCGTGCCTCCCGCGACGGCACAAGAGGTCGAGCAAGTCCAGGAAGCACCGGCTGCCGCAGCGCCCGCGGAGGAACCTGGTAGTCCTGAGAGCGAGGACCTGCAGAAGTTGGTTGACCGTGTCGCGGACGTCGCCCAGCGCGTGGCCGCCAAGAACGAGGAAGTCAAGGCTTCCGAGGATGCACTGGCCGCTACCGAAAAGGAAGTAGAAGAACTCCAGAAGCGCGCCGATGACGCGCGCATAAAAGCGGATGCTGCAGCTGTTGCCGTAACAGACCAACAAGATCGCATCAACGGCATCGCCCAGTCGCGTTACCGCGGTGATTCCACCAGTGCCGTCGCAGCCGCTTTGGATTCCGCAGATCCTGGCACCGCTGTTGAACGTATGGGCTACCTTGGCGCGCTTTCGCGCACCGCGCAACGCAATCTTGATGACAAGGCTGCGGCCGCCGACGTCGCTCGTGGACTGCAAGACGAGGCCGCCGCTGCCGTAAAGGCCGCACAAGATAAGGCTGTGGAGCTTGAACAGCAGCGGGATCGCCTTCTCAAGGAGCAGGAAGAGCTCGAAACACAGAAGAAGGAGATCGAGGAAAGGTCGATAGCCTAAACGAGGCGCAGCGCGCTGCCTTTGTGGGCCGCTTCGGTGCTAAGGACGTCGACGTTGCTGCCTTGTCCGACGGTTCCGGTTCCAAGGCCGTCGAAGCTGCCCTTACCCGCTTGGGTGCGCCGTATGGCTGGGGTGCTACGGGCCCTGACGTCTTTGACTGCTCAGGTCTTATGCTTTGGAGTTATCAGCAGATGGGCAAGTCCATTCCGCGTACCTCGCAGGCGCAGCTCGCAGGTGGCACCCAAGTCCCACTCGATCAGCTCGAGCCCGGTGACATCATCGGTTATTACCCAGGAGTTACCCACGTCGGTATGTACGTCGGCGATGGCAAGGTAGTACATGCTTCGACCTATGGCGTGCCGGTTCAGGTTGTTCCGGTGGACTCTATGCCGATCCAAGGAGCGGTGCGCTACTAGAGTAGGGCGCATGGCGCGCACACTACTGGTTAGCAATGACTTCCCGCCCACGATTGGCGGGATTCAGTCATATCTACGGGACTTCGTCTCCACCCTGGATCCTTCCGAGCTTGTCGTCTTTGCCTCGACGCAGGATGCTGAGGCCGCCGCGCTTTACGATGCCGCCCAGCCCTACCAGGTCATCCGTTGGCCGCGGCGCATTATGCTGCCTACTCCGGCAACCGTGCGCGAGATGCAGCGGCTTATCAAGGCCTATGACATCGACATCGTTTGGTTCGGTGCGGCAGCCCCTCTTGCATTGATGGGTAAGGCTGCCAAGGAAGCCGGCGCGACCAAGGTTGTGGCCACTACTCACGGTCATGAGGTGGGGTGGTCCATGCTTCCGGTTGCCCGTCAGGCGCTGCGGCGTATCGGAGAGCACGCTGATGTTATTACGTATATCTCCGACTACACGCTGCGTCGCTTGCAAGCGCCCTTTGGCCCTGGGCCGAAGTGGGTGCATCTTCCCTCTGCGGTGAGCCTGGAGGATTTTCAGCCGGCCGATGAGCAGAAAAAGCAGGCTGCGCGTGCGCACTTCGGTTTGTCAGATGGTCCCGTCATCACGTGTATTTCCCGCTTGGTCCCGCGCAAAGGGCAAGACCAGCTGCTGCGAGCTCTGCCGAAGGTTCGCGCGCAATTTCCCAATGCACAACTGCTCATCATTGGTCGCGGCCGCTACCGGAAAGCTTTAGAGCGGCTCGCCGAAATCTATGCCCCCGACGTCATCATCCGCGAGGCCAAAGACACTACGGAACTGCAGATGGCCCTGCACGCCGCTGATGTCTTTGCCATGCCCGCGCGTACCCGTGGGGGAGGCCTCGACGTCGAGGG
The DNA here is from genome assembly GCF_001810285.1 of Corynebacterium sp. HMSC071F07. Taxonomy (NCBI): domain Bacteria; kingdom Bacillati; phylum Actinomycetota; class Actinomycetes; order Mycobacteriales; family Corynebacteriaceae; genus Corynebacterium; species Corynebacterium sp. HMSC071F07. The sequence goes on along the minus strand of NZ_KV800702.1, from coordinate 180,433 downwards.
CCTGGGCATCGTCTACCTTGAGGCCCAGGCCTGCGGCGTGCCCGTCATTGCCGGTGACTCCGGCGGCGCACCGGAGACCGTCACGGATGACACCGGCATCGTGGTGCGCGGTTCAAGTGTTGCCGAATTGGAGGAGGCATTGTGCGCCTTGCTAGGCGATGCTCCTCGCGCCCGCCGCATGGGCCAGGCTGGCCGCAACCATGTGGAGACGGCATGGACGTGGGAAATCATGGGTGGGCGCCTGCGTGAAATCTTGGCTTAGTGACAGAGATTAATTTCTTTATCGATTCCGCTCGAACATGCAGAATGTGACCAATACCCCGGCGGGGGTATATCCTGTTGTGCATGCTTGAACACGCTCAACCTGCCGCGGACTCCGGATTCACCATTGGATTCGACATCGGCGGCACCAACCTACGCGCGGCGACCATCAGCGCGGAGGGCGACATTGTTGATTCGGTGAGCGTGCCAACCGCGGATAGCGCCCGCCAGCTAGAAGATGACATCGTCCAGGCCGTAGACACCCTGCGTGAGAAGAATGAGATCTCCGCAGTCGGCTTGGCACTCGCCGGCTTTTTGGATCCCCAGTGCGAAACCGTGCGCTTTGCCCCGCACTTGCCGTGGCGCGATGCGCCGGTGCGCGAAATTTTGAGCAAGCGGCTCGGTCTACCCGTACGCCTCGAGCATGACGCTAACTCCGCAGCGTGGGGAGAGTGGCGCTTCGGTGCCGGTCGCGGCGCCAAGGACTGGGTGTTCTTCTCTGTCGGCACCGGCATTGGCGCAACCTTGATGACCGAGGACAAGATTTACCGCGGCGCGTTCGGCACGGCCCCAGAATTCGGCCACCTTACCGTGGTCCCGGGTGGACGCGAGTGCTCCTGCGGCAAGCGCGGCTGCCTAGAACGCTATGCCTCCGGTACCGCATTGCCCGATACCTGTGAGGAGCTGCGCCCAAGCTATTCCACCACGCTGCCAGTAGGTGCCGAGGGAGTAGAAATCACCACCGCCGCACGCGCCGGCGATCCTCTCGGCCTAGCCGTCATGGAGCACTTCGGAACCTGGCTGGGCCAGGGCCTTTCCATCGTGGCAGACGTCTTGGATCCCGAGCTGATCGTGATTGGCGGCGGCGTCGCCAATGATGCGGATCTTTACCTAGACACCGCGTGCGAGAACATGGCGCGCCAAATAGTAGGGGCGGGGCATCGCCCGCTGGCCCGCGTGGCCACCGCAGATCTGGGCTCAGCGGCGGGTATGATTGGCGTAGCTGACCTAGCCCGCAATGGGCTTGCCGTAGGTTAATTAAACGACAGGGACAACGCGATGCGAAACAAGTGGTACTGGGCATTTAAGAACATCTTTTTCGGTCCTGCCTTGCGGTTGTGGAACCGCCCGTGGACTGAAGGCATGGATAACATTCCCACTGCAGGCCCAGCGATTCTTGTCTCCACGCACCAAGCGGTGATGGACTCTTTCTTCTTCCCGCTGATGTGCCCGCGTCAGATCACTTTCTTGGCCAAGAGCGAGTATTTCACCACTCCGGGCTTGGTGGGCCGCGCGCAAGCGTGGTTCTTCAGCTCGGTCGGCCAGGTCCCCGTCGAGCGCGACAGTGACAACGCCAGCGATGCCATGCTGGAATCCGCACAGCAGATTCTGAATAGGGGAGACCTGTTTGGCATCTACCCGGAGGGCACCCGTTCTCCTGATGGCCGCATCTACAAAGGTCGTACTGGTATGGGGCGCATCGCCATGACCACTGGGAAGAAGGTCATCCCGATCGCCATGATCGGTACCCGCAAGGCCAATCCGATCGGCAGCTGGGTGCCGCGTCCGACTAAAGTCGGCATGCGCGTTGCCGAGCCGATCGATCCGCATGAGTGGGCAGCGGAACGCGGTTTGGACCCGAATGAGCATGGCACCATTCGTGCTTTCACCGATTACGTTATGCAGGAATTGGCCGAGCTTTCCGGCCAGCCATATGTCGATGTCTATGCCTCTGAGGTCAAAGCCTCCCTGCAAGCAGGCAAGGGCTATCCTGCAGGCGCGGAACCAAAATACGAGGCGCACTAGGCGGTGAGTTCCCCTAAGGCTCGATTAGCGTGGCCTGACATCGCCAAGGGTGTTTCCATCCTTGGCGTTGTTCTTTTGCACGTCACGCTCACTGTTCCCGAATCCAGCGAGACCCGACTCGCGGCACTCAACCTCTGGCTAGACCCGCTGCGTTTGCCCCTCTTCTTCCTCGTCAGCGGCTACTTTTCTACGAAGGTTTTTAACTTCACCTTCCCGCAGCTTTTCGCGCGCCGCCTGTGGTATTTCATCGTGCCCTATGTGGTGTGGATGGCCGTGGAATTGCAGGTAAAACGCCTCGAATTACACTGGGTCTTTGAAAGCGACATCTTTGATCGCAATGAGATGTTGTTCAACATGGTCTTTGGCCACACGATGGCCTGGTTTATCCATTCTCTGATCTTCTTCAACATCTTCTTGTGGTGCGTACGCAAGCTGCCCGGCTGGCTGGCCGTGCTTTTAAGCTTTACGCCGCTGTTGTTCATGGCGTGGCAGGCGCACTTTACCTTCATTGCCAAGGCAATGATGTTCCTGCCGATGTTCGTAGCCGCGGCTTTCTTCCGGGACTGGATTACCCGCTTCGCCTCCGAAATCGAGGCACCTTTCAAGGGACACTTTGGCCTTTCCACCGCCTTTTTCTACGGCGGCACCATTGTGGCTTACCTCTGCGGCTCCTTTTTCCGCCGTGCTTGGGATTCTTATCCCGAGGAGGTCTTCATTCCGTGGCCGCTGCCCGGTGCGGAGTACCTGACCTCTAACGAGGTGCACATCTTGGTCCGCTTCGTGGAACAGGCCTTGGAGGTCCCGCTGGGCATTGTGCTTGCGATTTGGGTCTCCTATGTCCCAGTCCTGTCCAAGGGATTGCGCTTTATAGGCTCGCACACGCTGCCCATCTACTTGGCGCATCCCATCGGCCTTACAGTGGGCTATGGCTTCTTCATGGCTTGGTTCCCACATGAGGTCACCCTGCACGGCGAGCACTTGCTGGATAACACCTGGTTCTGGTTGATCGCCTGCTTCGTCTTTGCCGCCATTGCCTCTCTGGCGCTATGGGCGCTGGGGCGCGTGCCGATTGTAGGCTGGCTGCTCAAACCGCCGGACATCTCGCATCTCATCGACGCGCCTGCACAGCAGGATTATCATCCGGAAAACACTCCGCGGCAAGACCCAAAGGCCCACCGCTGCGAGCGGGCCCCCTGCTGCAGCGCACGCCGCCGCGACTAGCAGGTGTATGCGTGGGAGCGGGGGTCGGGCGGCGTCGCCAAGCACCGCCTCTTGCACCCCAGACCCCAAGGCATGCTGGGGGAGGGAAGCCAAGTAAGATTAGGCCCCGTGCGCTACTTCTATGACACCGAGTTTATTGAGAATGGAAAGACCATCGAGCTGGTCTCCATTGGCATCGTCGGCGAAGATGGCAGCGAATTTTATGCGGTATCTACCGACTTCAACCCCGCGCATGCCAACGCGTGGGTGCGCGAGAACGTTCTCGGTAAGCTGCCTTCCCCGAGCGATCCCGTCTGGAAGTCGCGCGATCGCATTCGCGAGGAGCTCATAGAGTTTCTCACCAAGCATTCCACTCCGGTCGAGCTCTGGGCTTGGGTGGGTGCCTATGACCACGTGGTTTTGGCCCAGTTGTGGGGCGATATGGCGGGCTTGCCCAAGCGCATCCCGCGCTATACCCGCGAGCTCAAGCAGTACTGGGAATTCGCCGGCTGCCCAAAGTTGCCGCCGGTGCCGCAGGGCAATCACGACGCGCTTGTCGACGCCCGTCATAACCTAGCCAAGTTTCGCGCCTGCATGGAGGCACTACCGCTGACAAGAGCCAACCAAGTAACTATCTAGTCCCAAACTATCCTGCGGCAGGGGGCTAATGGTTAAATAGCCATGTGAGTTGGACAGTAGATATCCCTAAAGAAGCACTTCCGGATCTTCCGCCTTTGCCTGCCGGCATCGAGGAGCGATTCCGGGATGCCATCGCACGCAATGCCAAGCAGCAGCCGAGCTGGGATCGCGCGCAGGCAGATAACGTGCGCAAGATTCTGGAATCCGTGCCGCCCATTGTCGTGGCACCGGAGATTGAGGAGCTTAAGCGCAAGCTTGCCGACGTCGCGCTCGGCAAGGCATTCCTGCTGCAAGGCGGCGACTGCGCTGAGACCTTTGAATCCAATACCGAGCCGCACATCCGCGGCAACGTGAAAACCTTGCTGCAGATGGCAGTGGTGCTCACCTATGGCGCTTCGACCCCAGTTGTGAAGTTGGGTCGCATCGCCGGTCAGTACGCGAAGCCGCGTTCGGCGGACATGGACTCAAAAGGTTTGCTCAACTACCGCGGCGACATCGTCAACGGTGTTGAGCCCACCGAAGAGGCCCGGCGTCACGACCCAGCCCGCATGATTCGGGCCTACGCTAATTCTTCGGCTGCCATGAACCTGGTGCGTTCGTTGACTTCGTCTGGCACCGCCGACCTGTACCGCCTGCACGAGTGGAACCGCGAATTCGTGGCAAACTCCTCGGCTGGTGCGCGCTACCAGGCGCTGGCCGATGAAATCGAAAACGGCCTGGCTTTCATGAACGCCTGCGGAGTTTCTGACGAGACCCTACGTTCTGCTGAGATCTACTGCTCCCACGAGGCCCTGTTGAAGGACTACGAGCGTTCCATGCTGCGCCTTGGCGTGGACACCAACGGCGAGACCAAGCTTTATGATCTTTCCGCCCACCAACTGTGGATTGGTGAGCGTACCCGCGGCCTCGAGGACTTCCACGTCAACTTCGCCGCGCTCATCGGTAACCCCGTGGGCATCAAGCTTGGCCCTGGAGTTACCCCGGAGCAGGCGGTGGAGTACGCAGAAAAGCTCGACCCGAACCGCGAACCAGGACGCCTGACCATGATCACCCGCATGGGCCACGACAAGGTGCGTACCGTCTTGCCAGCAGTGGTCAAGGCAGTAGAAGACTCCGGCCACAAGGTGGTCTGGCAGTGCGATCCAATGCATGGCAACACCTTCACGGCGTCGAATGGTTACAAGACCCGTCACTTCGACAAGATCGTCGACGAGGTCCAGGGCTTTTTCGAGGTCCACCGCGAGCTGGGCACCCACCCAGGCGGCGTGCACCTTGAGTTCACCGGCGAGGACGTCACCGAGTGCTTGGGCGGCGCTGAGGACATCACCGACCTGGACTTGCCAGGTCGTTACGAGTCCGCAGTGGACCCGCGTCTCAACACCCAGCAGTCCCTGGAGTTGTCCTTCCTCATAGCGGAAATGCTGCGCAACTAGCGGCAAAGACCGCTACTTAGGCTAGGAACTGCGGCAAGAAGCCGTAGTTGCCTGAGCCAAACCACCAGCCGCCGATCGCCACGGCGACGGTAGCTAGTGCCACGAGCGCCAGGAAAAGCAGCAGTGAGAAGACACTGCGGTTAGTCTCCCGGCGCTCTTCTGGTTCCTCCTCCGCGATGCGGGAGAGCTGATTGCGCGGCTGCGGGGCAGGAGCCGGCGCCTGCTGCGGCATCGGAGCCGGTGGAGTTTGCGGAGTCGGGGGCACCTGCCCGGCGTAGGGATCGATGCGTGTCTGCGATGGATAAGCCGCCGGCCGCGGGGCGGCTGGCGTATCGGCGCGCGTTTCGAAGCTAAGAGGCGCGCGCTGCGGCTGCTGCGGAACGTATTCGGTTACCGGTTCTTCTTCGGCAGGCCGCGGCTGGGGCGCCGGGCTTTCCAACGCCGTGGTGGCATCGAAGACGTGGGTAGCACCTGTGCCGGAGAAATCCGTGGGCTGCTCGGCAGTGCGGGCGGCGGCAGCGTTGCGGGGGACAGGGACAGTGAAGTCGGGGAGTGCGAGCTCCCGCGTGACGTCGTCAAGCGCGTCCAAGAACTCGCCCGCGTCGGCAAAGCGCTCGGCCTTCTCTCGCGCCGTGGCGGTGGCGACGAGGGCGTCGAAAAGCTTCGGCACTCCCGCAATGCGGGACGAAGGTGCCGGCACGTCTGCCTGCAGGCGTGCCTGCGCGTGCTCCAATGGGGTAGCGCCACGGAAAGGAACGCTGCCTGTCAGAAGCTCGAAGAGGACGATGCCGGCGGAATAAACATCGGAGGCCGCCGTAATCGGCTCACCGGTGACCTGCTCTGGCGAAAGATACGACACCGTACCGATGATCTGGCTCGAGCCCCGCTCCGCTGCGGCCGACCGCACTAGACCAAAATCCCCCAACTTCACGCGGCTCTGTGCGGTAATCAGCACGTTGTCTGGCTTGATATCGCGATGGACTAAACCCGCGCGATGGACTTCATCCAAGCCCATGAGCATCGGGCGCATGACCGCCGCCGCGGCGTGTGCCGGCATGGGGCCGCGCTCGGCGAGCAGCTCGCGCAAGGTGCCGCCGGTGATAAGTTCCATGATGAGAAAAATCGGCACGCCATCGGAAGAGAAGTCATGCACTCCCACGAGGTTTGGATGCTGCAGCTGCGCCATCGCGCGGGCCTCGCGCTCGAAACGCTTCACAAAGGCCGGATCGTCTTGATAGTGCTCATGCATTACCTTCGCCGCCACCGCACGGCCTAAGCGCATGTCGACGCAGCGATAAACCGTGGACATGCCGCCCCGCGCGATCGGCCGATCGACGCGATAGCGGTCCTCGAGAATGTCGCCTACTTCCAGCCTTGTCATGTAATCCAGTATGGCTGATAGACGCAGCGATGTGGTATCCGGCTAAGGTTGTGTCTGTGACTAATCCACAGATGAATTCCGAACAGGCCAAGAACGAAGAAATCGCTGCCCTCCTGGAAGGCGAGGAGCTGTTGACGCTGCAAGAGGTGGCGGACAAGCTCGACCTGCAGATTACCCGCGTGTTTGATCTGCTGGGCGCCCGCAAGTTCATCGCGTGGCGCAACGCAGAAGGTACCCGCTTGGTGCCGGCTGCCTTCTTTAATCAGAAGGGCGTTATCTCCAAGTATGTTTCAGGCGTTATCACCGTGCTTAGCGACGGCGGTTTTAGTGACCAGGAGATCTTCATCCATCTTTTCACCGAAGATGAAACTCTCCCGGGCCGCCCGATCGACGCCTTGCACGGCCACCTGGCACGCGAAGTTATCCGCCGCGCGCAGGCTTCTGCTTTCTAGGCAGTAGCTTTTTCTGCAGACTCTGCTTTTATGGGTTCCTGGGCTGCGTTCCTACGCAGCCCATCGCCGATCTTGGGGCTGACGCCAGCGAAGATCCACTGCGTTAAAGCCCACGCGGCAACGACCATGGCGATATCCCACCACCAGTTATAGAGCTGGTGGTTGCCATCGCCGGAGAAAGCGACGCCGATAAACAGCGAAACGCCGGTGGTTATCTTCAGCAGCAACAGCGGTGGGCGGAAGGTGCCCATCAGCGTCAGCACCGAGGCGTAGTACCAAGGCAGCGTCACCGAATTGAAGAGGAACGCCACCTGGTAGGCGCCCGCAGTGCCGGCGATGGCACGGCGCACGCTGCCGCGGCCCAGCCACCACATGGCCACCAAGCCGATGAGCATCAAAACCATCGAAATGGTGCGCAGTACGTTCAGCACGCCGTTGTAGGTGGTATCCGGGCTGAAGATCTGAATCAACGGAATCATGACATCGGCGGCAAAGGTAGGGCCAGCTAGGGGATTGACCACCTTAGAGTTGCCGCTGATCTGCGAAAGCCAGCCCCAGGAGCTGCCCGAAGCCCAGGTAATCGCAGCCACTGCAAGGCCTACCTCAGCCAAAGCCACGATGCCGGAGAGCACAAAAGCACCAAGCTGGCGCCCGCGCGAGGCCGAGCCCGGCGCATAGTGCAGCACCATCATCCACACCACGAAGGGAGCTGCGAAGATAGCTGTGGCTTTAAGCGCCACCGCGACGCCAATGAGCAGCAAGCCAATGTGGAAGCGTTTCTTCACTGCAGCCAGCAGGCCGAGTGATACCAAAGCCACCATAACGGACTCGTTGTGCATGCCCGCTACCAAGTGCAAAACCACCACTGGGTTGGCCACGCCAAGCCACAGCGCTAGGGCAGGATCGCCGCCAAGGGCACGGGTGAGATGCACAATCGCCCACGCGATGACCGCAAAGCCAAGCAGGGAAATCGCCTTGTAGATGATGATACCGGCGGCCACATTGTCCCCGACTACGCGCGTGACTGCCTCGGCCATCCACAAGTGCAGCGGGCCATATGGGGTAGTGGTGTTGCGCCAGTCATGGGAGACCTCCAGCAGGAACGGGCCTGGATTGACCGCCGCGCCTTCCGTATAAGGATCGAAGCCATCGCGCACCATGGCGCCCTGCATCAGATAGGAATAGACATCGCGCGAGGCCAGGGGAGCGGCAAAGAGCAAAGGCACAATCCAGGCGCTCAGCATGATGCGGATCGAACGCAAGCCGCCGTTGGGCTGAGGGTTCTTCAGCTGCGGATTAATGACCTGGCGGCCTGCCAAAATCCAGGCCGCAACGAGGCCAAACAAGCCGACCCAGTAGAGCACCATGCCCACGTTGCGGCCGTGGCCATAAGCCAAGAAGCCGATGTTTAGCGCTTCGAGGAATCCGCCGCGATTGCGCGTGGCGCCGCCCGAAAACGAGGCAAAGGCCAAGATGATGCTGGCGATGATTCCCACCGGCAGCGCATTGGGCAGGCGCACGGTATAAGTCTTGTGACCTTTCTCAGGTGCGGTCATAGTGCCTACATTCGACGGGCAGTGGACTTAATAGCCAGTGCCTCGAGGGTCTCTGTTACTGCAGGATCAACATGGGCCTTGCGCAAGTGGCCCAAGCCGGATTCGGTTAGTGCCGAAATCTGCTCCTCCAGCATTTGCGGGGCGCCGGAGTCAGCGATGATTTGAGCCATCTGCGCGATTTCGGCTGGGTCTTCCGTGTTGCCAATGAGCGAGCGCAGCACCTTCGCGGATGCTGGGTCCTTTTCATCAGCGCGCTGCAAAGCCAGCGAGAGCAGCACGGTGCGCTTGCCTTCGCGCAGGTCATCACCGGCGGGCTTGCCGGTGATTTCTGGGTCACCAAAGACACCCAGCTGATCATCGCGGAGTTGGAAGGCGATGCCGATGTCGCGGCCGTAGCCACGGAAAGCGCTGATAAGCGCGGCGTCAGCACCTGCCACCGCGGCACCCAAATGCAGCGGGCGCTCGATGGTGTAGGCGGCCGTCTTATAACGGTTCACGGAATTGGCCAAAGCGGGGTCCTCAGAGCCCGCTGCCTCTAGCGAGATATCGAGCAGCTGGCCGCCGATGACTTCGGTGCGCATGCCCGCCCATGGACCGCGCGCACGCTGCAAAGCCGCGCTGCTTAGACCTGAACCTTGCAGCATGTCTTCGGCCCAAGCTAGTGCGAGGTCACCGACGAGGATGGCAACCGACTGACCAAAGAAGTCTGCGTCACCGTGGAAGTTTTGTGCGCGATGCTGCGCTGCGACGGCGCGATGCACCGTGGGGTTGCCGCGGCGGGTATCAGAGGAATCGATGATGTCATCATGGATAAGCGCGCAGGCCTGAATGAATTCCAGCGACGATGCGGCGGTGGCCATGGCCTGCGGATCTTCCTCGCCGTCCAAGCCGCGTGCGCCCAAGAAACCCGCCCACGCGTAGATGGGGCGGATACGCTTGCCGCCGTCGAGGACAAAGTTTTCCAGGTAAGACGTGGCGCCAACGACGGGGCCGCCGATTTCGGCGACCTCGGGGCGGCGCTGGTCTAAAAACTCTAGGAGCTTTTCGCGGGCGGTATCCGGGAACTGCTCTAGGGAAGGAATGCTGTTGTCTTTCACTCCCCACACGTTACCTGTTGAACCGGACATTCCCTGTTACGTGGTGGAAAGCGGCAGGCGTGCCGCGAGAATTGCAAAGGCACGGGAATCAGCGGGGTATTCCAACTCGCGCAGCACATCGAAGAATCCCACCTTACGGTAGAGCTGAAATGCCGCGTTGGCCTCGTCGGGGACTTCCGGTGTCGACAGCAAAAGGTAACTGGCAGGAGCGTTCCACGCCAGCTCCTTTATTAGCGCCAATCCCAGCCCATGCCCTTGCAGGTTCGGTGCGACATGAATCTCGGCGAGCTCAAAGTAGTTGTGGAGAATCTCCAGCTGCTCCTGAGTGGCCCCGCCGGCCTCGGCGAATCCCCTTCGCAGCTGCTGGTCCCACCAGGTGTCGGGCGAACCGATGAAGCCATAAGCGACGCCGCCTATTCCATACTCATCTTCCGCGATCACCGCCGTAAACCCTGGCCGCATGATGTCTGCTTTCCATGCCTTGATTCGATTTGCACGCATGGCGGGGCTATAGCCCATCGCGGCGATGTAAATATCGACCAATGGGGGCGCCAACATGGCGAACTCTTGCGGGCTCAAGCGACGAATACGAAAACTCACGTCTTTAATATCAGCAGATCTTGGCAGAGTTCGACAAGGAATTCCGGCAAAAGTTCCTGCCCTGCTTGGCGATGCCCCGAAGAGGGGAGGGCATGTTCGAAAATATTTGGCTGTAGTGGGAAAACCATTGCCTTATTCGAACATTTGAACTAATCTGGAAGTAGATGTCCAGCGCACGCTCTAGATTTATGGTTAACAACAGCAAAGGAGGAGCATCATGGCACAGGTTATTTCTGCAACAGCACAGTTCAAGGGGTCGCGCGCTGCCGCAGGCGCGTTCAAGCGCGACCGTTTTCTAACGCAAGCCGGAGACCTTCTGTCGCAGGCCCGCGCCATGGCTGCCGCTGAGCGTTGGGACCAAGCCCTCGAGTTTGCATACCAGACAGGTCTGCGCACTGCCGGTGCGCGTATTGCAGATTCCGCAGTGTCAAAGCGGCGCCGGTTGCCCTCGAGTGCGTGGGAGCAGCTGGCCATGGTGGGCGCTTCCGAAAAGGATTGGGCGGAGCGTTTCCGTGGATATTCCCGCCTTCGTTCTCGTGTAGCCTCCGGGCTGGATGATGCGCCGGATGAAGAAGTCGTTGTAAGGCTAATGGCCTTGGCTGCGGAATTTTTGGCAGAGGTTGAAGAGGGGATTGTCTTCGGTTCTCTTGCTGCCTGGCCGCGTGGTGTCGGGGTCAGTTATTTGCTCCGGGTGTGACGTTGCCCAATAGCGGTGGGGGCAGACTGTGCTTGCGGGAACTTACTGATTACTCTGGGCGTTAGATAGTTAGTAGTTCACGCATCAGGGTGTAACCCAAAACCTGCGCGGTGGCGCGTAGGTGCACCGCAGCGTGGATTTTTGGCCCGATGCCCATTGAGATCAATTGGAGGAAAAGTGTCGCTTTCCGAGCACGAGCAGCAGGCACTGCGTGAAATTGAACGATCCTTGATGCAGGATGATCCCAAGTTTGGTTCCTCCGTTACGGGTGACTCTGGCTTCGGTAGCGGCGGCGCCATTACCTTGCGCGGGGTTGCCCTCATCGTTGTTGGCCTTTTGCTGATGGTTGGCGGCGTAGCTTTGGCGCAGCAGTCACTGTGGTTTGTGGCCTTGTCTGTGCTGGGCTTCCTCGTGATGTTCGGTGCTGGCGTGTGGATGCTGCGCGGCCGTAAAGAGGCCGTTAGCTATAGCGCGCCGCGCCGCCCGGCTGGCAACCGTCAAGGCGTGAGCTCCCGCCTTGAGGAGAACTTCCGCCGCCGTTTCGAATAAGCTGCCAGCTTCTTTGGTGCTAGGGCCCGCATCCTTCTGGATGCGGGCTTTTAGTTTTCTCTGAGCTCTATCTCCCACTTCGCCCCACATCCCCCACTTCGCCCCACATTCCCCACTTTGTCCCACTGCGGGGTGAGTGTGGCCTTTTGCGTGCGTTGGGCGGCGGTGCGTATCCCGGCGGTGTGCGAGGCGGCTGGGGGGTGGTCAAGAGGGTTGCCAGCCCTGGAAAACCAGACCTCCTGTTCGTGGGTTAGCGCTCTATGGGGTGACTGAAAACCGACCATGAACTCTGGGTTTCCAGCCCTGGGTATTTGTCGAAATGGATATAAAGACGGGCCGCCAAACGTCGGTACCCGGGCAGGCGGCTGCAATTGGGGTAGTCGTAAACGCGCATCGCGAGCTGAGCGCGGATTGCACTAATCGCAACATGCGGGGTTCAAGGTGGCGGTGGGGCGTAATATGTTGTTGTGATTGGTGGGGTAGTTGAGGTGTTTGCAGGGTGTTGTCAAGGGGGTGGCTGGGGAATTCTTCCCACCGTCAAAACGGTCTTCTACCTTGGCTGATTTGTCGGAAAACTTTTAAACACACAGCCGAAGGTGACAGAAGTGGGGGAAAGTGGGGTAGAGTGGGGGACAGTGTGGAACCGAGGGCCTGTGGATGTGTGTTGAACATCTGCCGGCGCGAGGGGCTGCACAGAGGAATCCGGAGTTTCGAGTAACAGGAAGGTGGACCCGGGATGTTTCTCGGTACCTACACTCCCAAGCTCGATGACAAAGGGCGGCTAACGCTTCCAGCGAAGTTCCGTGAAGAGCTGGCGGGTGGCCTCATGGTTACCAAAGGTCAGGACCATTCCTTAGCGGTGTACCCGCGTGAGGAATTTGCGGCGCGAGCGCGAAAAGCGGCGGCGGTATCTCGTACGAACCCAGATGCGCGTGCGTTTATCCGTAACTTGGCAGCAAGTGCGGATGAGCAAAGGCCAGACGGGCACGGGCGAATCACGCTTTCAGCAGCCCACCGCGAGTACGCAAGCCTCAAGAAGGAGTGCGTGGTTGTCGGTTCGGTGGACTTCCTTGAAATCTGGGACGCAGCCGCATGGGCTGAGTACCAGGCGCAAACTGAAGATGCTTACTCGGCGGCAGACGCCGATGACGTACTCGCTGGCTTGCTTTAGACATGCAGCTAGCGATGAGTGCGTGTACGGACTCTGCCCGAGGTGGATGCTCTGGTGTACTTCCCCGATATCAGAAACCTGCCTCGGACAGGGCCCTATACGCACTCTTTTGCACTGTAAGACAATTTTTCATAAGTGGGGGGTGACTAGCAGCGATGACGGCTCAGGACAATAACTCGGCAGTAAATTACGACGTAGCGGATAATCACGGCCACGTGCCGGTTATGCGTGAGCGCATGGCACAGCTGCTAGAACCTGCAGTTGCGGGCGATAACGCAGTGCTTATCGACGGCACCTTGGGGGCCGGCGGGCACACCGAGTACTTCTTGAACAAGTTCCCCAACGTCCGCGTAATTGGTGTCGACCGCGATGCCGCCTCCTTGGCGGCAGCCACCGAACGCCTTGCGCCCTTCGGAGATCGCTTCGTCGGCGTCAATGCCCGCTTTGATGATGTGTGTGCAGAAATTGAGCGCGCAGAGGGCGCGATTTTCGACGTCGCGCGTGAGCACGGAATCGCCGGAGCGCTCTTCGATTTGGGCGTTTCCTCGATGCAGCTTGACCAGGTCGAACGCGGTTTTGCTTATAAGACCGACGCGCCTTTGGACATGCGCATGGACCCTTCGCATGGGATTACCGCTGCGGACATCCTCAATACTTATAGCCACGGCGATTTGGCGCGCATCTTGAAGACCTACGGCGATGAACGCTTCGCCGGAAAGATTGCCTCCGCCGTCCTCAAGGAGCGCGAGAAGGAGCCCTTTAGTAACTCTGAGCGCCTCGTTGAACTGCTTTATTCCACCATCCCGGCTGCCACCCGCCGCACTGGCGGGCACCCTGCAAAGCGCACTTTCCAGGCGCTGCGCGTGGAGGTTAACCGCGAGTTGGAGGCAATCGAGCAGGTTATTCCTGTCATCACTGACGCGCTCACCGTTGGCGGGCGTGCGGTGTTCATGAGCTATCAGTCGTTGGAAGATCGCATCGTCAAACAGGCTTTTGCTGAGCTGACGAAGTCGAAAACTCCCGCCGGTTTGCCAATGGACCTGCCGGGTACGGCTCCGAAGTTCAAGACCGTCACCCGCGGTGCGGAAAAGGCGAGTGCCGAAGAGATCGAGGAAAACTCCCGCGCTGCTTCGGTTCGCGTCCGCGCTATCGAGCGTCTTGAGGGCGAGCCTTCGCTGCACCCACCGGGAGGCACGTCATGAGTCTTAACGAACGTATCCCTGAACGTAACTACTCTGCACAGACTTTTCAGACCCCAGCACTAGGAAGGACCCGCACCATGGGGGCGAGCCGCGACTTTACTACCGGAACTGATACCGGAGCCGCCACGACTCTTCTCGAGCCAGGCCGCCGTGCGGTCCCACAGCGTACTCCGCGCCGCGCCCCGCATCGCACGCAAGTGCCGACGCGCCGCGGCAACCGCTTGGGCTCGAAGCAAGTCGTGTCCTTCCGTGGCCGCCGGCTTCCGCAGCAAACCACCAAGAAGAACTCGCTGTTTACCCGGCTTTCCTTCATCGCAATCGGCTTGCTGATTTTCGGCGTGGTCGTCTCCATGTGGCTGTCCGGTATCTCCACCGCGCAGACCTTCGTGGTCAAGGATCTCACTGCCCAGGAGTCTGAGCTGGATAACCAGCTTGAGACTTTGAACCGCGACCTCGAAAACGTGCGTTCGGCATCCGACGTAGCGCGCCGTGCCAACGAGGCCAAGATGGGCGTTCCGACGCAGCCGGGCATCGTTGAGGTTGACCCAGAAGGTAACCCGCAAGAGAAGCGCCCAGCGGATCCGGCAACCGAAGCAATCGTTGACGTCAACGGCGCACCGGTTCGACCGGGACAGGCTTCCAGTGACCCGGATGCAACCAAGGATGTTTCCGGTAGCTTGAACGAGGTGCCGCAAGGCCGCCAACGCACGGACCGACAGCCAGGTGAAGAGAACGCCTCATCGCCGGCACCAGGCGCGCAGGTGGAATTGCCAAACATTCCGGCGCAAGCGCCGTATGCCAACTAGCTGTGAATGTGGTTTCTTCGGATGTGCTCGCGCGTGCCTGCGCGAGCACTTCGCATTTATAGGGCAAAATCTTGATCCAAGACTGTCTGCAGCGCGATGAGCTGTAAAAAGATAATCGGCAAAAGGAAAAGGTGACTTTGTGACTCGACCCAATTCAGGTGACCGCTATGGCGGTTCCCGGAGGGACCAGGGGCGCGCCGGCAGGGGCACCCCTGCGGATCGCAATAACCAAAGCCGCCTGGGACGCAACGAAGGCTACCGTCAGGGCCGTCCCACTAACCGCACCCATCGAGGAGCCAACACTGGCTCTGCCATGCCGCGTGCCAATGCGCTGCGTCCGAGTGAGCGCGTCACTGCCGCCAGCCGTGATAAGCAAACCCGCGGTCCTGCGGCACCCGGCCGCTTCAAGTTCTTGCCGCAGAAGGAAATCCTTAGCAAGCGCGTTAAAACCGTCGTTTCTGCGCTGATGGTCGTCCTCGTTATCCTGGGCGGGCGCCTAGCCTGGGTACAGCTCGTGTGGGGCCCGGATCTTGCCGCGAAGGCGGTGGCACAGCGTTCCCGTGTCTACATCGACTCCGCCCGCCGCGGTGAGATTGTTGACCGCAACGGCCAGCGCCTTGCCTACACCATGAAGTCCCGCTCGCTGACCGTTTCCCCGACCCGCTTGCGCGAAGAGCTACGGGAGCAGGAAGAGATTGAGGCAACTGGCGAGGATTCTTTCGACAGCATGGACGAAGCCTCCCGCAACAAGTTCCTAGATGACAAGGTCGAGTCCCGCCTGAAGGAGATGGCTGAGGGCATCCCAGACAAGATCAAGGCCGCGGGCCTTAGCACTGGCGACGTCAATTCCAAGCACATTCTCGATAAGCTCCACGCTGATACGCAGTATGAGGTCTTGGTCCGCAACGTCGATCCTGACGTCGCCGTAAAGATCGCCGAGGAGTACCACGGCTTGGCTGCCGACGAGCAGCAGATCCGCCAGTACCCCAACGGCGCAATTGCCGAAAACGTCATCGGTAAGGTTTCCATGGACGGCCAAGGCCAGTTCGGTTTCGAGGCCTCCGGCGATTCCACACTGACCGGTATCGACGGCAGCTCCACCGAGGACGTTTCCACCAGTGGCCAAGCCATCCCGGGCACCCTGCGCGATCAGGTTCCAGCTACAGACGGCAAGAACGTCACCTTGACCCTCGACCTAGACCTGCAGACCTATGTCCAGCAAAAGCTCGAAAAGGCCCGCGTGAACTCCAAGGCGAAGAACGCCCAAGCAGTCGTTCTCGACGTTGCTACCGGCGAGGTTCTTGCCATGGCTAACACAGGCACCATCGACCCAAACAAGGACATCGAAAAGCAGCTCAAAGAAGACAAGGCCTTCGACAACCGGAGCGTGTCCCACCCTTATGAGCCAGGTTCCGTTGCCAAGGTGATCACCGCCGCTGCCGCATTGCAGGAAGGCGTCACCACTCCGGACGAGGTCCACCAAGTCCCGGGCTCCATCGACATGTCCGGTGTGACCGTCAACGATGCGTGGCAGCACGGCGTCGAGCCGTACACCACTACGGGTATCTTCGGTAAGTCTTCCAACGTCGGTACCCTGATGCTCGCCCAGAAGCTGGGCCAGGAACGCTACGCCAAGTATCTCGAGGCCTTCGGCCTTGGCGAGACCACCGGCATTGAACTGCCAAATGAATCCGCAGGCCTCGTACCGGCTCAGGAACAGTGGTCCGGCGGCACCTTCGCCAACCTGCCCATCGGCCAGGGCCAGTCCTGGACCACCCTGCAATTGGCCAGCGTCTACCAAGCGCTTGCCAACGGCGGCGAGCGCATCGAACCGCGCATTATTTCCTCTATCACCGGCCCAGACGGCGAGAAGGAAAAACTCGACGAGCCGCGCAAGACCCGCGTGGTTAGCGAGGAAACCGCGAAGACCACCGTCGATATGTTCCGCGCCGTGTTCCAGAAGGATCCAAATGGCGTCCAGAACGGCACCGCGGGTGGCAATAACATCGAGGGCTATCAGCTTTCCGGTAAGACGGGCACCGCCCAGAAGGTCGATGAGAAGACCGGCGCCTACTCCAACTCCGCGTACTGGATCACTTTCGCGGGCATCGCGCCTGCCGACGACCCTCGTTTCGTCGTCGCCATCATGCTCGACGAACCGCAGTCGGGCGTCAACGACAACGGTTCCGGCGGCCAGTCTGCTGCGCCGGTGTTCAAGGACATCGCTAGCTGGCTGCTCAACCGCGACAACATTCCACCGTCCAAGCCCGCGCCGGAGCTGACCCTGCGCGCTCAATAAAAACTTCAACGAATACCACACCTTCGCACTACAAAAAGGGGAGAAAGCAATGAGCGTAGACCTAGAAAGCCTCGCTACTATCGGCGGCGGGCGCGTTATCGGTGACGAGACCGTCACTGTTTCCTCCTGCAGTCTCGACTCCAAGGCGATTGCTGCGGGCGGCCTCTTTGCAGCGTTGCCCGGAACCCGCGTGCATGGCGCCCAGTTCGCCGGCGGCACCGAAGCAGCGGCGATCCTCACCGACGAAGCCGGCCTGCAGCACTTGCAGGAAGCAGGGGAGCGCCGCCCGATCATCGTGGTCGAAGACATCCGCGCCGTGCTGGGGCTCATCGCCGCAGAAATCTATGAGCACCCGACGAAGTCGCTGACCGTCATTGCGGTCACCGGCACCTCCGGCAAGACGACCACCAGCTACCTGCTTGAGGCGGGCTTGCTCCACGCTGGCTACAAGGTCGGTCTCATCGGCACCACCGGCACTCGTATCAACCGCACGCCGGTTCCCACCAAGTTGACTACCCCGGAAGCACCGACGCTGCAGGAGCTGTTCGCACGCATGCTCGCGGAGGGGGTTACCCACGTGGTCATGGAGGTTTCCTCCCACGCTCTCGAGCTGGGCCGCGTGCGGGGCACACACTTCAAGATCGGCGGTTTCAGCAACCTCAGCCAAGATCACCTTGACTTCCACCCGACGATGGAGGATTACTTCGAGGCCAAGGCCGCGCTTTTCGGCGGCCCGCAATCCGCCGCCTCCGCCGTTATCTGCGTCGACGATGAGTGGGGCAAGCGCATGCTGGAGCGCGCCGCCGGTAAGCCGCGCACCGTGGTTGCCACCACCGCAGCAGAGCAGGCACAGCAACTGGCCGACGCCGTCGATGCAACTCTGGTCACCGCGACCCAGACCGGCACCGAGGTCACTGGCGAGCAGCATGTGGATATGAACTTCGCAGGCCAGCAGCATTCCTTCGAGCTGCCGATGCCAGGAAGATTTAATATTGCCAACGCCGCCCTGGCCACGGGCATGGCGGCCGCCGTTGGCGTTGACGTCGAGCAGTTCCTGGCCGGCATCGAGCGCGTGGCCGTTCCAGGCCGCATGGAGCGTATCGACCGCGGCCAGGAATTCGTCGCCGTGGTTGACTATGCCCATAAGCCGGCCGCAGTCGCCGCCGTTCTCGATACCCTGCGTGGCCAGCTCGAGGGAACCGATGGGCGCCTCGCGGTGGTCGTCGGCGCCGGAGGCGACCGCGACTCCTCCAAGCGCCCACTGATGGGTGCTGCCGCCGCAGAGCGCGCAGACCTTGTTGTGGTCACCGACGATAATCCGCGCAGCGAGGATCCAGCCACCATCCGCGCGGCCGTCATTGAGGGCGCGCGCGAGGCATCCTCGACCACCGATATCCGCGAGGTCGGCTCCCGTGCCGCCGCCATCGACGAAGCAGTCCGCTGGGCCGCACCTGGCGACGCCGTCATCGTCGTAGGCAAGGGCCACGAGGTCGGCCAAATCATCGGCGATGAGACTGTTCACTTCGACGACCGCGAAGAGCTCGCACGCGCTCTCGACGAAAAGCTAGCCGGCAACGCGCCACAGGAAAATGCGCGGTACGGTGACACTGTGGAAAAGGAACAAGCATGATTGCATTGACCCTTCAAGAAATCGCTGACATCACTGGCGGTCGCCTCGATTGCGTGGAAGATCCTTCCGTGCAGGTGACTGGATTCGTCGAATTCGATTCCCGCAAAGTCACCCCGGGCGGGCTTTTTCTCGCACTGCCGGGTGCTCGTGTAGACGGCCACGATTTTGCAGAAAAAGCAGTCGCATCAGGGGCAGTTGCTGTGCTGGCGGCACGTCCTGTTGGCGTGTCGGCTATTGTCGTTGAGCCGAAGGGCAAGGTCGAAGGCGACGGCGCCAACGCTGACATTTATGCCAACGATGAAGACGGCTCAGCCGCCGCAGTCATCGAGGCTTTGTCCGCACTGGCACGCGCGGTCACGCAGCGCCTAGCTACCGATTCCGCCCTCAACATCGTGGGCGTGACAGGCTCGGCCGGCAAGACCTCCACCAAGGATCTCATCGCCACTATCTTCCGCGCAGCGGGGGAGACCGTCGCGCCTCCGGGCTCTTTTAACAACGAGGTCGGCCTGCCCTATACCGCTCTGCGTTGCGACGAGCACACCGAATACTTGGTGGCTGAGATGTCCGCCCGCGGTATCGGCCACATTCGCCACCTCACTAACATCACCGCACCCAAGGTCGGTGTGGTCTTGAACGTCGGCTCCGCCCATTTGGGTGAGTTCGGCTCCCGCGAGAACATTGCCCAAGCCAAAGGCGAACTCGTCGAGGCCCTACCGAGCGCGAAAGACGGCGGCGTCGCAGTGCTCAACGCGGACGATCCTTTCGTCGCCGGCATGGCGCCGCGCACGGATGCGAAGGTGGTCTACTACTCGGCCGTGGATAAGCAAGGCTCTAATGTGCAGTACTACGCTACGCAGGTCCAGCTTGACGATGTCGCTCGTGCCTCGTTCATGATGCATACCCCAGACGCGCATCCGCTGCCGGTGAAACTGCAGGTTTTCGGCGCGCATCAGGTCTCCAACGCCTTGGCTGCCGCTGCAGCTGCCATCGAGCTGGGACTAAGCGCCGAGCTGGTAGCCAACGCTCTGTCTGGCCACCGCATTGCGTCGGAGCACCGCATGGACGTGCGCAACCGGCGCGATGGTGTCACACTCATCGATGACTCCTACAACGCAAACCCAGACTCCATGCGTGCGGCCATCGCCGCGCTGGCTTATACCGCGGCGGCGCGTCCCGACGCCCGTTCCATCGCCGTGCTCGGCGAGATGGGCGAGCTCGGCGAGGACGCACTCGACTCGCACCGCCAGTTGGGCAGTGAGCTGGCGAAGTACCACGTAGACCATCTGGTGGCCGTGGGCACTAGCGTCAACACGCGGGCGATGGCGGAAGCGGCACAAGCAAAGGGTATAAATACTAGTATCTGTGCCGATGTTGATGAGGCCGCAAAAATTGTTGACGGCCTTCTGCGTACCGCGCCAGTAGGCGTGGACGATTGGCCAAATAGGGACGCCAAAGATGTCGTCCTCGTCAAAGCTTCGAATGCCCAACGCCTGTGGCTCGGTGCAGAAAAGCTCAACCAGAGCTAGCTCACGAATATTAGAAGGAACCCAAGCAAGTGACACAGATCATCATCGCTGGTGTGGTCAGCTTTCTCGTAGCGATTTTCATCACCCCGCTGCTCATCCGTTATTTCTCGGATGTTGGCAAGGGTCAGGAGATCCGTGAGGACGGCCCGAAGTCGCACCTGCGCAAGCGCGGCACCCCGACCATGGGCGGCCTGGCCATTCTGGCAGGTATCACGGTGGGCTACCTGACGGTGGGAATCTACGGGCAGGTGACCGGCCACGGTGGCTTTACCTTCTCCGGAATCTTGGTGTTGGGCTTGACTCTGGGCCTCGGCGGCTTGGGTTTTGCCGATGACTTCATCAAGCTTTTCAAGCAGCGCAACTTGGGCCTAAACAAGACCGCCAAGTTGGTGGGGCAGCTCGCCCTCGCATTGGCTTTTGGCCTGCTCTGCCTGCAGCGCCCGGATGACACTGGCCTGACACCTGGTACCACGAAGCTGTCCTTCGTTCGAGATATTGAGACTTTCGACTTCGCGGTTGGCCCGACCATCGTGGGAACCATCGTGTTCTTGATCTTCATGTACATCTTGATCGCGGCGTGGTCGAACGCCGTGAACCTTACCGATGGTCTGGATGGTCTCGCAGCCGGCACCACCGCGATTGTCATGGGTGCGTATACCATCATGACCTTCTGGCAGTTCCGCAACTCTTGTGCCACCGAGTTCACAGCCGGCTGCTACCAGGTCCGCGACCCGCTGGATCTCGCGGTTCTCACCGCCGCTGGCCTAGGCGGCTGTCTGGGCTTCCTGTGGTGGAACGCGGCACCGGCGAAGATCTTCATGGGCGATACCGGCTCCCTCGCACTCGGTGGCCTCGTCGCAGGCATTTCCGTGACCAGCCGCACCGAGCTGCTGATGATCATCATCGGTGCGCTCTTTGTCATCGAGACCGTCTCCGTTGTTATCCAGATCGTGGTCTTCCGCACCAGCGGTAAGCGTTTCTTCCGTATGGCTCCAATCCACCACCACTTCGAAAACGGTGGCTGGGCAGAGACCGCAGTGGTCGTGCGCTTCTGGTTGATTGCCGCCATGGCGGCTATGGCCGGCGTTGCTATCTTCTACGGCGACTGGCTCGCTGATTCCGGTATCGGGCTGGTGGGCTAGTCATGTCGTCCGCTGCCTTCGATTTTGCTGCCTCCAATTCCGAGGTCTCGCCCGCGGCTCTGCCTGATTCCTTGCGCGGGCGCATCTTGGTCGCCGGCGCGGGCGTGTCCGGCCGCGGCTGTGCGAGCGTACTGCTGCGCCTCGGCGCCGACGTCGTGGTGGCTGATGGCAACGCGGATTCCCGCGCACGCCTGGAGGCCGACCTTTCTGTCACCACAATCGACGCCGCCACTGCCAACCCCGCCGATTACTCCCTCGTTGTTACCTCTCCGGGCTGGGCGCCGTCCTCGCCGCTTTTGCTCGCCGCAGCTGCGGCCGGGGTAGAGGTCATCGGGGATGTCGAGCTGGCCTATCGTCTTGATGCCGCCAGCGTCTTCGGCGCACCGCGCACCTGGCTTGCCGTCACGGGCACCAATGGCAAGACCACAACCACCGGCATGCTGGCCGCAATCATGGCCGCCGATGAGCAGCGCTCCGGAAAGCGCTCCCAAGCCGTCGGAAACATCGGCACCTCGCCATTCGACGCCCTAGCCGCCAGCCCACGCGTGGACGTCCTCGTCGCTGAGCTTTCCTCCTTCCAGCTGCATTGGTCCTCCCAGCTGCGCGCGGAGGTCGGAGTACTTCTCAACCTTGCCGACGACCACCTCGATTGGCACGGTTCCTTCGGTGCCTACGCTGAGGCCAAGGCAAAGGTGCTTGCCGGCGCCCACGCGGTCATCGGCCGCGACGACTCCCAGGTCCGCGAATACGCCGATGCCGCCGCAGAACGCGGCGCGCTTTCTCCAGACACCCACGCTTTTACCCACACCATTCCGAATGATGGGGAAGTAGGCGTCATCGACGGTCAGCTCGTTATTAACAACGTGGCAGGCGTTAGCGCCACCGTCATCGACGATGTCACCGCCCTTCAGCCCTCTGGTATGGCGGGCATTCTCGACGCCGCAGCAGCCGCCTGCGCTGCTTTGCTCGCCGGTGCCGAGCCGGCCTCAATCACCGAAGGCCTCGAAAGCTACACCGTCGCCGGTCACCGCGGCGAGCTAGTGCACCGCCATAACGGCATCGCTTTCATCGACAACTCCAAAGCCACCAATCCCCACGCAGCCGAAGCCGCGATGCGCGGGTTGGACAATGTGGTGTGGGTCGCTGGCGGCCAGCTCAAAGGCGCCGACGTCAGCGATCTTCTCGACGCCCACGCGGAAAGGCTAAAAGCAGCGGTTGTAATGGGCGTCGACAAGCAAGTGCTCTACGACGCCCTCCAGCAGCGTGGAGTTGCCACCACCGTCATCGAATCCACCGATCCCCTAAGGGCAATGGAGGAGGCGGTTACCGTCGCCGTGCAACACGCCGAACCCGGCGATACCGTCCTTTTGGCGCCGGCTGGGGCATCGTTGGATATGTACCAAGGCATGGCACAGCGCGGTGACTTCTTCGCCGCAGCCGCCCAGCGCATCGCACGTTAACCACGCAATTCAGGAGACTCCATGACCGCAACTAGGCCGCAACAACCAGCGTCGAAGACGCTCGGCCAACGCGTGGGCGAAATCCGCCAACACTACCGCGCGCAACCGGGGCTGGATTACCAGCTGCTGCGGATTATCATCTTTTCGCTGATTGGCATTGGCGTGCTCATGGCGTTCTCCGCATCCATGGCGATCTCCTTCACAGAAAACTCCAACGTGTGGACAGATGCCATCCGCCAGTGCCTGCTCGTGGCAGGCGGCCTGATTTTGTTCTGGATTGCGCTGCGGGTTTCTCCTTATACGCTGCGTAAGTTCGTGCCGTGGCTGCTGCTTTTGTCCATCATCTTGCTCATCGCAGTGTTGATTCCTGGCGTGGGTACCGGTCGTGAGACGGTGGGTTCGCAGTCCTGGATTCCGCTGGGCCCTGTGGCTTTCCAGCCTTCTGAGTTCGCACGTGTCACCGTAGCGATGTACGGCGCTTCGGCGCTGGCGGGCAAGCCGCACCGTTCGATGCGTCTTTCTGACCCATTCATGATGTACTCGCTCATCGCGTCTGTGATGTTCGTGCTCATCGTGTTGCAGGGCGATATCGGCATGGCGGCGTCGTTTGCCTTGGTGGTTATCTTCACCTTGCTTTTTGCGGGCGTGAATTGGCGCGTCGCTGCCACCATCATTGGCCTCGGCGCGTTGGGCTTAACCGCAGTCTTTCTGGGCGGCGGCTTCCGTACGCACCGTTTCCACACCTACTTTGATGCTTTCCGCGGCAACATCGAGGACACGCAGGGCACCGGTTTCCAGGCTTACCAGGGCTTCCTTTCGCTTGCCGACGGCGGGTTCTGGGGCGTTGGCCTCGGCCAATCCCGTGCGAAGTGGTTCTACCTGCCGGAGGCGAAGAATGACTTCGTCTTCGCCATCATCGGCGAGGAACTCGGGCTGTGGGGCGGCTTGCTGGTTATCGGCTTGTTTGCCGCACTGGGTTACATCGGGCTGCGTACGGCAAAGAATGCGCAGGATTCTTTCCAGGCGCTGCTGGCCGCCACATTGACGGTCGGCGTTGTTATCCAGGCGTTCATTAACATCGGCTATGTGGTGGGTCTTCTTCCTGTGACGGGCATTCAGCTGCCGATGATTTCCGCAGGCGGCTCCGCAGCGCTTATCACCATCGGTTCGATGGGCGTGCTGTGTAACGTCGCGCGCCATGAGCCGCTGCAGATTTCTGCGATGCAGAACTTCGGCCGTCCGCTGTTCGACCGTCTGTTTTTCATCCCCGAGCCGCAGCTTTTCGACGCCGCCCCGAAGCGTAAGGGAGGCCGCCATGCCTCGCAGCCGCAGAAGAATCGGGGCGGGCGTCGGCCAGCGGAGCGCGAGGAGCGCTTTGGCCGAACGGTGACGAGCCGTGGGCCTAGTGATTACCGCCTGCCGCGGCGCGGCGAGAAGCGGTAGGCCTGGGTGGCGCTGGTAGCCTGTAGGTCATGAATTCCACCCCCATTTCTGTCGTCCTTGCAGGTGGCGGCACCGCAGGCCATATCGAACCAGCGCTCGCAGTGGGTGAAGCGCTCCGGCAGCGTCACGGCGCGAAGTTAACCGCGTTGGGCACCGAGAAGGGACTGGAGCGCGATATCGTTCCCGCCCGCGGGGTGGATCTGCGCATGGTGACCCCTGTTCCGGTTCCGCGCAAGGTGAATGTCGATCTGTTTAAGCTTCCTTTGAACGTTGCAAAGTCGGTAATGCAAACCCGCAAGGTTTTAAAAGACGTTGAGGCTGACGTGGTCTTTGGTACGGGCGGATACGTTTCCGCTTCGGCCTACCTTGCTGCAAAGACTCTAGGCATGCCTTTTTATGTGCTAGAAACCAACGCGCTTTCGGGCATTGCAAATAAGCTTGGAGTGCGTTTGGGCGGAATCGGCTTCAACGCGCACCCGAACTCCGGCATGCCTGGCGAGGTCGTGGGTATCCCAGTGCGCCCAGGAATGGGTCAAGACCCTGACGGTTCTGTGGCTGCGGAGGCCCGTAAGCGCTGGGGGCTGCGCGAGGATATGCCCACCATCGTCATTACCGGTGGCTCGCAGGGCGCAGCCAGCATCAATAAGGCAGTGGCGGGCGCGTTGCCGGAGCTGACCAAGAAGTACCAGGTCCTGCATGCCTACGGCAAGAAGAATGAGGCGCCGGCGCCTGCTCCGAATTACACGCCTCTGCCGTACATCGACGATATGGCCGGCGCCCTTGCCGTAGCTGACTTGATGATTTGCCGCTCAGGCGCGATGACGGTCGCTGAGGTAACCGCTGTCGGCGTTCCTGCCATTTACGTGCCACTGCCAATCGGCAATGGTGAGCAGGCACTGAACTCCCGCGAGCTAGTAGAAGCCGGTGCTGCCGTGCAGATCGCCGACGCCGAACTCAACCCCCAGCGCTTGGTCTCCGAGGTCCGCGGCATTATGGAAGATGACGCTCGCTTAAAGGAAATGCGCGCGGCCGCGGCGACGAACTCTGCTGGCGACGTTGCCAACACCATTGCTGACCGAATCGCAACCACCATCGAGCAAGCGCGCGCCTAAAACCCTCGCGCAAGATCTTTGAAGCTGAAGGAATTTAAAGAAGATGACTGACTCTTATGACCTCACTCGCGTCCACATGGTGGGCATCGGCGGCTCTGGCATGTCTGGCCTGGCGCGCATCCTCGCTTCGCGCGGTGGCGTCGTTACCGGTTCCGACGTTAAGGAGTCCACGCCGGTGGAAATCCTGCGCACGATGGGCGTAAAGATTGCGGTAGGCCACGCGGCAGAAAATGTCGAGCTGGCGGGGGAGAAGCCGACTGTCGTGGTCACTTCCTTCGCAGCCATCCCGCAGGATAACCCGGAGTTGGTCGGCGCCCGCGAGGCCGGTATTCCGGTGATTCGCCGCTCTGACCTTCTCGCCGAGCTGATGGAGGGCCACCAGCAGGTGCTCCTCGCCGGTACGCATGGCAAGACTTCCACCACCTCGATGACTGTTTCTGCAATGCAGCAGGCAGGTCTTGATCCTTCCTTTGCCATTGGCGGCCAGCTCAACCGCGCGGGCACCAACGCCCATGGCGGAACTGGCAACGCCTTTGTTGCCGAGGCCGATGAATCCGATGCTTCCTTGCTGCGCTATAGCCCTGAAGTCGCGGTGATTACCAACATCGAGCCGGACCACCTGGATTTCTTCCACAATGCTGAGGCCTATTACCAAGTCTTCGACGACTTCGCCGATCGTATCGTGCCCGGCGGACATCTCGTCGTCTGCTTGGAGGATGAGCATGCAGCGCAGGCCGGTAAACGCGCCCTTGACCGCGGAATCAACGTTCTTGGCTACGGCAGCGCTCAAGCAGCCGCACAGTATCCGGAGATTCCCTTGGCCGCTGAGGTAGTAGAAGAGCAGGTCTCTGTCATTGGCATGCAAGTCCGTGCACGCGTCACGCTGCCCGGCGGAAAGTCGAAAGAGCTCTCCTATGAGCTGCAGATTCCGGGGCATCACATGGTGCTTAACTCTTTGGCCTCGCTTATCGCGGGCGGCTTGGCCGGCGGCGACCTGGACGATCTCGCGGTGGGCCTTAGTGATTTCACCGGTGTGCGCCGTCGCTTTGAGTATCGCGGCACCGAGCACGAGGTGCGCGTCTTCGATGACTATGCCCACCACCCAACCGAGGTCACCGCAGTCCTCGGTGCTGCCCGCCAAAAGGTAGAGGCAGAAGGCAAGGGGGCGCGCGTTATCGCATGCTTCCAGCCGCACCTGTACTCCCGCACGATGGAATTCGACAAGGAGTTCGCTGCAGCACTCGCGCTTGCCGACGCCGCCGTTGTCCTTGACATCTACGGCGCTCGGGAGCAACCGGTGGAGGGCATTACCTCCCGCATCATCACCGACAAAATGCCGGAAGAGATGAAGGTCATTTTCGAACCGGATTTCTCGGAGGCGGCTCAAGATGTTGTGTCCCTGGTGCGCCCTGGCGATGTCGTACTCACCATCGGCGCGGGTTCAGTCACGATGCTGGCCGCGGAGATCCTCGATGAGCTGAAGGCGCTTAATGACTAAGAAGACAATTGCGGTTTCTGTCACGGGGCTCGTGGCGGTCGTTGTGCTGGCGGCAGTTGCCGTGTGGATGTTTCCTGTGTTCAAGGTTTCTTCCTTCGAGGTACAAGGCATAAGCCACGTCGATGCAGCGCAGGTGGAAGAAGCCAGTGGCGTCGCTAAAGGCGAGAACCTAGTGCGGGTGGATGCCCGTGCAGCGGCGTCGGGAGTCGCACGCTTGCCGTGGGTAAAGTCCGCAACCGTATCGCGCGCATTTCCGTCCACCTTGAGCGTGGAGGTTACAGAACACGAGGCGGTGGCTTTCCGTGATAAGAACAAGCTTATCGACGCCGAGGGTGAAGAATTCGCCGAGGACACCCCTCCGGAGGGCGCAGTGGAAATTACCGGCAGCGCCGAGCCCGGCTCGGAGGAGATGAGTGATGCCGTGGAGGTAGTCGCCGCTTTGCCACAGCCGTTGCGTGCACAGGTGAAGTCTCTCGAGGCTAAAAACGCTTATTCGATGATCTTCCACCTGAAGGATGACCGCAGCGTCTTCTGGGGCGCCTCGGAGGATAACGCCAATAAGGCTTTGGCTTTCGAGACGGTTTTGAAGATGGAAGGCGGGCAGTGGAATATTTCAAACCCCGAATTGGTAACCACGAAATAGCCGTCTGAATTTAACGCCCTGCGCAGAGCCCATCTTGGTCATACAGGTGGGGTGCGTGGGGCGTTTGTGATTTGAAAACCCGCACGTCAGCAACCCTAAACTACAACTTGAGGGTACCGACACGCGGCAAAATGTACGTGAAAAACTACGGCACTTCCATAAAGATGGAAATAACCGCGCGTGAGAAAAAGTCGCGTGCAATAAAAATCCTCGTTTACGCACCAACAGTGAAAGGTGAGCACCCCTCACATGATCTCAACTAGCAATAACCTCGCGGAAATCAAGGTCGTCGGTGTCGGCGGCGGCGGCGTTAACGCCGTGAACCGCATGATCGAAGAAGGTCTGAAGGGCGTTCAGTTCGTCGCGATTAACACTGACTCCCAGGCGCTGATTTTCTCGGATGCTGACACCAAGCTCGATATCGGCCGCGAAGCCACCCGCGGTCTCGGCGCGGGCGCTAACCCGGAGGTTGGCAAGACCTCCGCAGAAGACCACAAGACTGAGATTGAGGATGCCCTGGAAGGCTCGGACATGGTCTTCGTCACCGCCGGCGAGGGTGGCGGCACTGGTACCGGCGCCGCTCCGGTCGTTGCTTCCATCGCGAAAAAGATGGGGGCGCTGACCGTCGGCGTTGTT
>NZ_KV800702.1:64933-152094 GCF_001810285.1 Corynebacterium sp. HMSC071F07 | reverse complement strand
CCCGTCCATTCAAGTTCGAGGGCGCACGCCGTACCCGCCAGGCAATGTCTGGCATCGAGGAGCTGCGCGACGTCTGCGACACGCTCATTGTTATTCCGAACGACCGCCTGATGCAGCTGGGCGGCGAGGAGCTGTCCATCGTCGAGGCATTCCGCGCAGCCGATGAGGTCCTCCACAACGGTGTCCAGGGTATTACGAACCTGATTACCATCCCGGGCATGATTAACGTCGACTTTGCCGACGTCCGCTCCGTCATGGCCGATGCCGGCTCCGCCCTCATGGGCATCGGCTCTGCACGCGGTGACAACCGTGCGCTCAATGCCGCTGAGCAGGCAATCAACTCCCCGCTGCTCGAGTCCACCATGGAAGGCGCAAAGGGTGTTCTGCTCTCCATCGCCGGCGGCTCTGATCTTGGTCTGCATGAGGTTAACGCCGCTGCATCCATGGTCGAGGAGCGCGCTGACGAAGACGCCAACATCATCTTCGGTACCATCATCGATGACAACCTGGGCGACGAAGTCCGCGTCACCATCATCGCCACCGGCTTTGATGCACAGGCCAACATGACCACCGCAGCTCAGCCGACACAGTCCCAGCCACAGCAGCAGCGTCCGGGCTCCCTGTTCGATAACCGCCAGGAAACTTCGGCGCAGCAGTCGGCGCAACAGTCGGCACAACAGCAACCAATGCACCAGCAGCAACCGGTACAGCAGCAGCCGCTGCAGCAGGAGCCAGTGCAGCAGCAGCCGGTACAGCAGCAACCGCGCTACGAGGAACCTGCGCAGCCGCGTTACGAGGAGCAGCCGGCTGAGACCTACCGTCCACGCCATTCCTCCAACGGTCTGTTCACCAGCTCCGATCGCTTTGCTCGTGAAGATCGCCGTGACGACTACCGCCTGTCCCGCCCGGCAGATCGTCGTGACGACCGTCGCCACGATGACGGCGATGATGATCTCGACGTGCCGTCCTTCATGCGCTAAAGCAGCAAAATACTGCGCTAACCTGGAGTGCATGCCAGTAAACGAGGAAGCACCTAAACGCCCCGTTCGCATGGTCTTTACGACTCGTGCGGGCGGGGTTTCGTCATCGCCTTACGACTCTTTCAACCTAGGCGACCACGTCGGCGATGACCCGGCAAACGTCGCCCATAACCGCGCCCGTCTCGCCAGGGTTCTCGGGCTCGATGAGATTGTGTGGATGGAACAGCTCCACACCAACACCGTTACGCGCGTCGACCGTAGCCATGTTGGCACCCCGGTGGCGGCGACCGATGCAATCGTCACTACCGAAAAGCGCTTAGGACTCGGGGTTTTGGTTGCTGATTGCACCCCCGTATTGCTCAGCGACATCTCCGCCGGCGTTATCGCCGCTGCCCATGCTGGTCGGCTCGGTGCCCGCAACGGGATCATTCGCAACACGGTTACTACGATGTGCGAGCTGGGCGCGAGCCCCTCCAATATTCAAGTTCTTCTCGGCCCCGCCGCATCGGGACTGAACTATGAGGTGCCTGAGGCTATGGCAAACGACGTCGAGAAGCATTTGCCCGGGGCGAAGACCCGCACAAAGAAGGGCACCTGGGGCGTCGACGTGCGCAAGGGCCTTGTCCGTCAGCTGATGGGGATGGGAATTACCAACATTGAAGCGGACCCTCGCTGCACCATCGAAGACAGCGACTTCTTTTCTTACCGCCGCGAAGGCACTACCGGACGCCAAGCCGGTGTTATTTGGTTGGAGGCATAAATGACACGCAAGCAGCAATTACAGGAAAACCTCGAGCGCACCCGCGCTGATATCGCAGAAATCGCCAAGAATGCCGGCCGTCCTGCGCCCGAACTGCTGCCGGTGACCAAGTTCCACCCGGCTGCCGACGTCGCGCTACTCGCCGAGCTTGGTATCACTGACGTCGCCGAGAACCGCGAACAAGAAGCCCGTGCCAAGGCGGCGGAGTTGCCGCAGATGTGTTTCCATATGATTGGCCAGATTCAGACGAAGAAGGCCAATCACGTCGCGCGGTGGGCACAAAGCGTGCATTCGTTGGATACGGAAAAGCTTGCGCGTGCGTTGGACCGGGGCGTCGGCAATGCTCTGCAAGCGGGCGAGCGCGAAGGAAAACTGCCGGTGTTCATCCAGCTCTCCCACGACGGAGATACTGCGCGCGGGGGAGTAGCCTATGCGGATGTCGATGAGCTTGTGGGCCTCGTGGAGGATCTCGACAACCTCGAACTGCGCGGTTTCATGGTCGTTCCGCCCCTAGATGCGGACCCCGTCGAAGTTTTTGCCCGAGTTCGCAAGCTCTGTGACGAGGTGAGCGGCCGCCTTGGACGGAAGCTTTTGATGTCGGCGGGAATGAGCGCAGATATGGCTGTGGCGATTGCCGCGGGAAGCGATATCGTGCGTGTCGGAACCGGCATCATGGGACCCCGCCCATTAGGTTAAGTGGCAACGCAAAAGCGCATTTCACGGGTGCAATTCACTGCTTTCACATGAGTAACATTCGCACCAAATAACATGCTCAACAATTAGGGTCAGAGGGAGACCAGAAATGTCATTGATTGATAGGACGAAAGAGTTCTTCGGACTGGGTCCGGTGGACATCGAAGCGGACGACGCATACTACGCAGACGAGCGCAGCTATGAGTCCAACGGCTCTGCTGCTTACGCGCCGCGCTCTTTCGAGCCGGCAGCGCAGGAGGAGTTCGTTCCGACTATCGTCGCGCTTTCCCTCGTTTCCTTCAACGATGCCGCCAAGGTCGGCGCACCGTTCCGTGATGGCGACGCCGTTGTCTTTGAGCTGACCGATGCGGACAAGGCGTCGGCAAAGCGTTTCATTGACTTTGCTGCTGGCCTGTGCTTCGGTCTCGAGGGTCGCATGCTCAACCTGACCAAGGGTATGGACACCGACCGTCGCGTTTCGCCATCGTGCCGAAGGATGCAGGCATCTCCACTCTGGAGCTTGAGCGCGCAGCGCACCTGCGTTAAGCAGAAGCTTTTAAAGTAGCGCCGTCTTATCTTTCCTCTAAGTGTTGGTGGGGGAAGGGTAGGGCGGCGTTCGCCATTAGCGAGCCGAGTGCCGAACACGGGGGTAATTCATATAGGCTCGAGCGGGTGAGCATTATCGGATATAGTTTGTTGCTGCTTCTACGCATCTTCTCGTGGATTTTGGCCCTGCGAATCATCATCGAGATGATTCAGTCTTTCTCGCGCCAATTTAACCCACCGCGGTGGTTCATGGTGGTGGCAGAGCCGCTGTTTGTAGTTACTGACCCGCCAGTAAAGGAACTCCGCCGCGTGGTCCCGCCGCTGCGTCTGGGCGGTGTGGCACTGGACATGTCCATCCTTGTTTTGTTCCTGATTTTGATGCTCTTGCAACTGATTGTTGTTGGAGTGTTCTTGTAGTGCGGGTGTATTAAAACCTCCCGTTAACGTTGAGACTGCGTGCAACGTTAGATAATGTGGGCTTTTGGATATAGTCTTTACTGATATTCCGTAAAATTAAACGCACAAGTTCTTTGTTAGCGCGTCCTGTGTAGACACCTGAGTTCAGAATTTAGGTACTCTCGGGATACGTTTACATCTCCCAAAAACTCCGGACCCACCGGAGTTGCACCGACTCGAAGGGGAAGAGAAGTCAATGCCACTGTCACCAGCTGATGTTCACAACGTCGCTTTTAGCAAGCCGCCAATTGGCAAGCGTGGCTACAACGAGGATGAGGTCGACCAGTTCCTGGACCTCGTCGAGGACACCCTTGCCCAGCTGCAGGACGAGAATGATGACCTGCAGTCTCAGGTAGAGCAGCTGCAGTCCAAGGGCGGCGCTGGTGCTGTAGCGGGTGCCGCTGCAGGGTCCGCAGCTACTACGGGTGCAGACGAAGCTACCCTCCGTAAGGAGATCGAGTCCAAGCTGCGCGCTGAGTACGAGACCAAGCTTGCTGATTCCGAGAATGAAGTTGCCAAGGCTAAGGAAGAAGCAAAGCGCGCGCAGGAACAGGCAAAGAATGCTGAGTCCGCTAAGGCTCCGGCTGCTGCTTTCTCGAACAACGATGCTGAGCTGAAGGCTGCACGCGAGGACGCCGCAAAGGCAAAGCGCGAGCTCGAGGCAGCTCGTGCAGAGGCTACTCAGGCCAAGAAGGACCTCGAGGCTTCCAAGAAGGAGAACGAGGACCTGAAGAAGAACGCTGGCTCTGCAAAGACCGCAGCGGCTTCTGGTCTGGCTGGGGCAGGTGTTGGCGCTGCCGCAACCAAGGCTGCCGACGGCCTGGCTACCCCAGAGACCCACATGCAGGCAGCTCGCGTTCTGGGCTTGGCGCAGGAGATGGCAGACCGCCTGACCTCCGAGGCAAAGGCAGAGTCCGAGTCCATGCTCTCCGAGGCACGCACTGCCGCCGAGAAGCAGCTGACCGATGCTGATTCCCGCTCCAAGGCACAGCTCGCAGACGCTCAGCAGAAGTTTGACGCACAGCTCGCAGACGCTGATACTCGCTCCAAGAAGCTGGTTTCCGAGGCTGAGGCTAAGGCAAAGCAGACCGAGTCCGAGGCTAACTCCCGCGCTGAGGCACAGATTCGCCAGGCAGAGGAGAAGGCTGCTGCCCTGCAGGCTGACGCTGAGAAGAAGCACACCGAGGTCATGAACACCGTCAAGCAGCAGCAGACGGCTCTTGAGGCTCGTATCGCTGAGCTGCGCACCTTCGAGCGCGAGTACCGCACCCGTCTGAAGACCCTGCTGGAGTCCCAGCTGGAGGAGCTTGAGACTCGCGGCACCGCTGCTCCTAACGGCGAGGCTGGCAAGTAAAAGCTATTTATAAAGCGCCCTTCCGAGTATCCGGGAGGGCGCTTTTCTGGAGGTTTAAATGCTTGTTGCAGCACTCGTCTTGGCGTTCGTGGCTTTCCTAGCTCTCGTCAACTTCATTCTGACTGCAGCTGATTGGTCGCTGTATCTTCTCTTCGCTTCTGCCGGCCTAGGCATGGTGCTGTTCGTGATAGACGGTCTACGCAAGCGCAAACCTGATCTTGCGCAGGACGAGGAGGCAGGGGAGTACCCTGCCTCCTAGATTGTGGCGCATTGCCCTGACATTGCATTGCATATAGTCGTGGTTGTTGCCTTTTTGCTAGCCGCGCTGCCAGCGCACCTTTCCATCGACCCTGGCTAACCTACCGCGTAACGGCGGGGCGTTAGGGTCGTCCTCGTTCACGCCGTTGTGGTAATGACACAAAGTCGCAAGATTTGCCATGTTCGTTGGGCCTCCCTGCGACCAGGCGTTTAAGTGATGCACCTGACTAGTATCTGCCGGGTGATTACAACCTGGCCAAGCACAGGTGGGATTTTCCGCTCCCCGCCATCAGTCTTTGCTTGTGGTTGGCAAAGCGCTTCGTGCGATAGAGATTCACTGGCCCCTCATGTGGATGCACGAGTGTGGCGAAGTCAAGGCACGAGTCCAGTGCTCTTCTCACGAATTCCGCGCCGGACATGACGGCGCCGTTTGTCATTTGCAGGCTTATCTCCTCGCCGTCGCCCTGCAAGATCTTTGCCAGCGCGGGCAGTTGTACGATGACGTTGGTATGTACCCGCGGCCTTTCTCCGGTTGCGCTAGACACCCTTGTTGAGTCCTTAGCAGCGGGGAAGAAGAGGTTCTCCAAAGACTCCAGGGGAGAAGCAGGGTCGATAGCCGCATGCATATCCGCGATTAAAGTCGATGGGCCGGTGATCGCTAAAGTCCATGGCTTATCCTTGCGGCGATAAAGCTTTACTCCTTGCTCTGGCTCGCGCTCGCTATTGAGCGCCTTCAGCTTTTTCTTCGCTAGCTGCTCCATCGCGAGGGTATCGGCCTTGGTATTGCACAGTTCCTCGCGCATCTGCCACGCCGCACGTTGGGTCTTCGCGCGCATTGCGTAGCGTTCGATAACTTCGATTGTGGGCAGGGAATGGCCAAGCCTTTGCGCCGCGGCCACGGAATCGCGTTGCTGGCGGGGGAAAGCGGTGCGGCCAAAGTAGACGTCGTAAAGCGCGAGCAATTGCTGTGCCGTTTTATCCGGCGCGCCAGCCGAAATCAAAGCCTTTTCAGACAGCCCTGCGCACCCAGCCACGATGTCCATGCCTGGGCGTATTGCCGCTAAGAATGTCTGAAGTGAAGTCATAAACCCACCCTAAAAAGCCCTATCGACAAGGCACAAGGGGCAATTTTCAACCTGTGGATAACTTTGTCTCAACCGACTCATTGATATCCATTTGCACCACTCGGGAACCTCAGCCTGTGAAAAGTTGACGCCGTGGGTATAATTTCCTCACGTATGCAATGATCCGGCCATCACCGGGGAGCATCTCGGAAGAACCTAAGCCACAGAGCTTAAAAGTAGAACCGAGCGGGTGGGACCGAAATCTCCTTCACCGAAATGAAGCGGGCGCATTTTCGCGCCAAGCAGGGTGGTACCGCGAGCCGCAAGGCGCGTCCCTGCACCAGCACTCGAGTGAAGGAAGATTAATGAGCGAAAACGTAGGCGGTGTCTACCCCAAGGTAGACATGACCGGTGGTTCCACCCGTTTCCCCGACATGGAGGAAATCGTCCAGAAGTTCTGGAAGGAAGACGATACCTTCAAAGCCAGCTTGGACCAGACCAAGGATTGTCCTGAGTACATCTTCTATGATGGCCCTCCCTTCGCGAATGGCCTGCCACACTACGGTCACCTCCTGACCGGCTACGTCAAGGACATCGTCCCTCGTTACCGCACGATGGCAGGCAATTATGTGCCACGTATCTTCGGTTGGGATACCCACGGCTTGCCGGCTGAGTTGGAGGCGGAAAAGCAGCTGGGCATCACGGACAAGGCTCAGATTCAGGACATGGGTCTAGCCAAGTTCAATGAGTACTGCGAGAAGTCCGTTATGCAGTATGCAGATGAGTGGGAAGACTACGTCAACCGCCAGGCACGCTGGGTTGATTTCGAGAATGGCTACAAGACGCTCGATATCAACTACATGGAATCTGTTATGTGGGCTTTCAAGGAGCTCTACGATAAGGGCCTTATCTACCATGGATTCCGCGTGCTGCCTTATTCCTGGGCGGAGCATACTTCGCTGTCTAACCAGGAAACTCGCCTGGATGATTCTTATAAGATGCGCCAAGACCCGACGCTGACGGTGACTTTCCCGGTTACTGGTGCGAAGGCTGATTCGGCGGCTGCGGAGACGCTTTCCGCACATCCTGCGCTTGCCGACGCCTCCTTCCTCGCCTGGACCACGACACCTTGGACTTTGCCGTCGAATGCTGCATTGGCGGTCCACCCTGAGGTTAACTATGTCCTGTTCAAAGCTACGGATGGCGACTTCGCGGGCCACACGTTCATCATGGCCGAGGCTTTGACGGCGACGTTGGCCAAGGAACTCGGCGAGGTAGAAGTCCTCGAAACTTTCCAGGGCAATCAGTTGGAAGGCTTTACCTACGAGCCGATCTTCGGATTCTTCCCAGAGCTGGAGAACGCCTACCAGGTCATCCTTGCAGATTACGTCACCACTGAAGACGGCACCGGCGTGGTTCACCAGGCTCCAGCCTTTGGTGAGGACGATATGTTGACCTGCCAGAAGTACGGCATCGAACTTGCCATCCCAGTAGATGAGGACGGCGAATTTACCTCGCAGGTTCCGCCGTATGAGGGCCAGTTGGTCTTCGATGCGAACAAGGACATCATCAAGGATCTTAAAGCTGCTGGCCGCGTGGTTCGCCACGTGACGATTGAGCACTCCTACCCGCACTCTTGGCGTTCGGGCGAGCCTCTTATTTACAAGGCAATGCCGGCGTGGTTTGTGAAGGTGACCGAGTTCCGTGACCGCATGGTGGAGCTAAACCACAACGAAATCGAGTGGTTGCCGGAGCATATCCGCGATGGCCAGTTCGGTAAGTGGCTGGAAGGCGCACGAGATTGGAACATCTCTCGTACTCGCTACTGGGGTGCACCGATTCCGGCGTGGGTTTCCGATAACCCGGAGTACCCGCGCGTTGATGTCTACGGTTCTTTGGATGAGCTGGAGGCAGACTTCGGCGTGCGTCCTACCTCCTTGCACCGCCCATACATCGATGAGCTGACCCGCCCGAACCCGGATGACCCGACGGGCAAGTCCATGATGGTTCGTGTGCCGGACGTGCTGGATTGCTGGTTCGAGTCTGGTTCGATGCCGTTTGCGCAAAAGCACTACCCGTTTGAGAACAAAGAGTGGTTCGAGACGCATTCGCCGTCTGACTTCATCGTGGAGTACTCGGGCCAGACGCGTGGTTGGTTCTACGTGATGCACGTACTGTCTACGGCGCTGTTTGACCGTCCGGCGTATAACAAGGTCGTCGCTCACGGCATCGTCTTGGGCAATGATGGTCTGAAGATGTCGAAGTCTAAGGGCAACTACCCGAACGTCAACGAGGTCTTTGACCGCGATGGCTCGGATGCGATGCGCTGGTTCTTGATGTCCAGCCCGATTCTGCGCGGCGGCAATCTGATCGTCACGGAGCAGGGCATCCGCGAGGGCGTGCGCCAGGCCATCTTGCCGATCTGGAATGCGTATACCTTCCTGCAGCTCTACGCGAGCCGCGAGGCGAAGTTTGATGTCACTTCGGGCAATGTTCTTGACCGCTACATCCTGGCTAAGACCCATGACTTGGTGGAGCATACCGATGCGGCGTTGGCGAATACTGACATCGCTGCGGCGACGGAGGAGGTGCGTCACTTCGCGGACGTGCTGACCAACTGGTACGTGCGTCGCTCGCGTGACCGCTTCTGGTCGGGAGAGGAAGAGCACGCAGAGGCCTTTAACACCCTCTACACCGTGCTGGAGACTGTCACCCGCGTGGTGGCTCCGCTGCTGCCACACGTGGCTGAGGTCATCTACCGCGGCCTGACCGGCGAGCGCTCCGTGCACTTGGCTAGCTACCCGAAGGCTGAGGATTACCCGGCTGATGCGGAGCTGGTTTCCGCGATGGATGCAGTGCGCGCGGTAGCTTCCGCAGCCTCGAGCGTGCGTAAGTCCAACAAGCTACGTAACCGCCTGCCGCTGCCGAAGCTGACCGTGGCCATGGCTGATTCCGCGCAGCTCGCTGACTTTGCGGACATCATCCGCGATGAGGTCAACGTGAAGGATGTCATTCTGACCGACGACGTCGATTCCGTGGGCACCTTCGAGGTTGTCTGTAATGCAAAGATCGCGGGTCCGCGCTTGGGCAAGGACGTCCAGCGCGCAATCAAGAACCTGAAGGCGGGTAATTACGAGCGCCGTGGTGACGAGGTTGTCGTTGACGGCGATATCGTTCTGGGCGCTGATGAGTACACCGAGCGTCTGCAGGCGGCGAACCCGGCATCGACGGCGCGTATCGACGGCATCGATGGCCTCGTGGTCTTGGACACCGAGGTGACCGAGGAGCTCGAGGCAGAAGGCTGGGCCGCCGACGTCATCCGCGGCCTGCAGGATGCCCGTAAAGCCGAGGACTTTGAAGTCTATGACCGCATCAGCGTTGTCCTGTCCGTTCCGGCCGAGAAGGAAGAATGGGCACAGCGTCACGCGGAGCACATTGCGGCTGAGGTTCTGGCCACCGAGTTCAATGTGGTTACCGAGCCTCTCGAAGGCCACAAGGTGGTCAAGGACGTCACCGCGACCGTCGCGCGCACGAACGTATAGACACCTGGATGTCAGAGCTTAAGTGAATAATGCCCGGAAGGAGGTAGTCTCTCCTTCCGGGCACGTTTCTTTTTGGCCAGTTACCTGGGTATTTTTCTGTGTAGATTTGCAGGTATGCGAATCGAACACATGGCCATGTACGTACAGGGCTAAAGACCTATTTTCTGAGTTTCGAAGACGGTGCCCGTTTCGAAATCATGGCGCGACCAGGCCATGAAAAGCGGCTAGCTTCGGCTGGGTGGAATCATTTGGCATTGTCTGTGGGCAGCCGCGAGAAGGTAAATCGTCTCGCGGCGCATGGGTACTATGAATTCGCCTTTCTTGATGCGGAGGTGACTATTTAGGCCACAGTGCGCAAAGTCAGCGCTGTGCGCCGGGCAGGTGCGCACGCCAGGCAATAGTGACGTTGATTAGACACAAAATGGCCAAAATGCTGCCGATGATGAAAAGCTTCGTAAATCCGATGTAGGCCGATAGCGCGCTAAACGCCATAGGGATGAAGAAGCCGGTATAGGAGATGGAGTAGTACACGGCGGTGAGGCCTGCCAGCTCCTCTTCACCGGCGATCCGCTGGACCTCGGAGAGTCCTGCGACAAGGGCGAGGCCGTAGCCAGCGCCCATCGTGGCGGCAGCGGCGATGCCCAAAGGCAGCGACAACGTCTGCGCTGCGAAGGCCGCGACGAAAGCCCCGAGCGTAATAACCGCCATGGCGATCGCGGATGCTCGGGCGGACTTATGGGTATCGATGAGGCGTCCGAGCATTTGCACGCCAACGCCGCAGCCCAAAGTAATGACGGTCATGAGGCCGGAGAACGCAATGGGCGTTTGCCCCGCAGACGTGGCGAGCAACTGCGGGAGCAAGGCATAGGCGGCACCGGCACATCCGAATACCCACGGGGCAACGGGAACGACCACGCGCAGGAAGCGCTTGTGAGCGGCGGCCGGGATATGCAGCATTTCGAGCATCTCGCGAACCTTCAGCTCCAAGATGGTGGTCTTTACCGTACCGTGGCGTGGCTCACGAGTTTCCGGAGTATACGTCAGCCAAACCGCAGTCGCGAGAGTCAGCAGAATGTGCAGGATATAAGCCAAATGCGTGGGCCAAGGTCCCCATTGCGCCAGTACCGAGGCAATTCCGGCGCCTACCAAGAATCCGATGGTAAGGCACAGCGAAGCTTTTCTTGCACCGGCCGCGGGGTCCCCTCCAGCCCGGGAGACAAGCTCGGTAATCCACGTGGAACCCACCGCCATAACAAGGCCCAGCGCCATGCCACACAGCACGCGACCTAGCGCGATGATAAGCGGCTCATGCGGAGCGATGGACAGCAGGAAAGATCCCAGCAGCGACAAAGGCGCGGCCGGCAGGAGAGTAGGCTTGCGGCCGATGAGGTCGGATAGCGGGCCTCCCACAAGCAACGCGGGGACGATTCCTAAGACATAAGCCGCGAGCAAACCGTTGACGGTCACCTGCGAAAAGTGCGAAGTCTCGCGGTACATCACCAACAATGGGGTGAACTCGTTGCCGCCCCACGCGACCGCCACCATTGAACCGGCGACGGGAAACCACGAATGAGGCCTAAACGAAGGCAACCCCTCCGGCCCCGGCGATGCGCTAGGCGCGGACTCAGTCGCGGGCACAGGGGAAAGCGACGATGTGGATGTTGAGGTTTGAGTGCTCACAGTTGATTCCTAGAAGTAGTCAGGTGGTCTTCGAGTTCGGTGAGGTAGGTGGAGTAGTTGCCGTGGCGGAGGGCTTCGGCAAGCAGGCGGTGCTGGGCGACGAAGCCACGCGCTCGCTCCACATTGCGGCCAATTGCCGTGGCTGTGAAGCGCTGCTGACGCTCGCGCAGTGTGTGACCGAGATGGGCAAGCAGGCTATTTCCGCCGTTGTCCATGATGGTCTGGTGGAAACGCGCATCGAGGTGGGCGTATGTGCGCAGATCACCGGCGTTGAGCGCGGCGTCTTGTTCCGCGATGATCGCATCGAGGCAATCAGCAATGACGGCGCGCTCTGCGGCGGGGAGGGCGCAGATATGGCGGGCGGAGTGGGCGTCGACAAGCAGGCGCGCCTCGTAGACCTCGCGAATCTCGCGCGGGCTGATCGGGACCACTAGCGCGCCGCGTTTGGGATAGAGCTTCAAAAAGCCCTCAACTTCCAAGCGGAGGAAGGCCTCGCGCATGGGAGTCCTGCTCATCCCGAGCTCTGAGGCGATGACTGCCTCGGAGAGCATCTCGGATTCGGCAATGTCACCTTCGATGATTGCACGCTTGACCCATTCATAGGCGCGCTCGGCGGCTGGTGTGCTTGCATTTGACATGCATTCATCTTGCATACAAGCCACGGGCGTTGTCTAAAAAATCGTGCTATTCGTGAGGCGGTGATCACCTTCGTGCTTTATGAGATCTGCGAGACTTTTCGCGTGTTTTCCATGCTAGAAAGCTGGGCAGTGCATGACATTTAGGACGCATGTTCTAAAATGGGGCGCATGCAACGCTGGGTTTTACACATCGACATGGACGCTTTTTTCGCGTCCGTCGAGCAGCTGACCCGGCCCACTTTGCGTGGGCGCCCGGTGTTGGTCGCGGGCGTCGGCGGGCGCGGCGTCGTGGCGGGCGCATCCTATGAGGCCCGCGCGTTCGGCGCCCACTCAGCTATGCCCACTTTCCGCGCCCAGCAGCTGGTTGGTCTGCGCGGAGTGGTGGTGCAGCCGCGGCACGTGGTGTACTCGGCGGCGTCGAAAAGAGTGTTTAAGATTCTCGCGGAACACGTGGGAGTTATAGAGCAGCTTTCCGTTGATGAGGCCTTTATGGAGCCTGAAGCTTTGATCGGCGCGAGCCCAGAAGAAGTAAAAGAATGGGCAGATAACCTGCGGGAGCTGATTCGTGCGGAGACTGGCCTGCCGAGTTCGATTGGGGCGGGGTCGGGTAAGCAATTTGCCAAGATTGGTTCTGGGGAGGCGAAGCCGGACGGCACGTTTGTGATTCCAGCAGAAAAACAGTTGGAGATTCTCCACCCCATGCCGGTGGGAAAGCTGTGGGGCGTAGGGCCTGTAACGAGGACGAAGCTCGCGGCTATCGGTGTGGAGACCATCGGGCAGCTGGCGGCGATGTCGCAAAAAGAAGTGGAGATTTCTTTAGGCGCGACGATTGGTGTGGGTTTGTGGAAGCTCGCTCAAGGCATCGACGACAGGGCGGTGGCCCCGCGCGCAGTGGCCAAGCAGATTTCCACGGAGCATACCTATCCTAAGGATTTGCTCACGGTAGCGGAGGTAGACGCTGCGATTGTGAGGGCGGCGGAGGGCGCGCATCGGCGCTTGCTTCGCGACGGCCGCGGTGCCCGCACCGTCTCCGTCAAACTGCGGATGGCAGATTTCCACATCGAATCGCGCTCGGCCACGCTTCCTTATGCCACGGATGATGTGGAAACCTTAAAAGCAACGGCATTCAAGCTCGCGCGCTATCCCGATGAGCTTGGTCCGATTCGTTTGGTGGGCGTGAGCTATTCGGGCTTGGAGGCCGCGCGCCAAGACGTACTCTTTCCTGAGCTGGACCGCGTGGTGGTGCGCCCGCCGAGTAAAGCGGACGATGACTACGAGGCCGGAGTTTCGGACAACGCACTTGATGAGGGGCGCGTGGAAGTAAGCATCGAGGACGAACCCGATAGCACGTGGCGGGCAACGCAAGACGTTTATCATCCCGATTATGGCCACGGCTGGATTCAGGGCGCCGGTCACGGTGTGGTCAGCGTGCGGTTTGAAACGCGTGCGACAGGCCCCGGCCGCACCAAATCCTTTGCTGCTGATGATCCGGATCTAATGCCCGGGGACCCACTTGATTCTTTGGTATGGCCGGAGTGGTTTGCGCAGGACGCTGATCCGGATGCTGAACCAGGCACTGAGTCAGGCGCTGTGTAAAGCTAGCGCGAGTATTGTTTCGGCGCTGCTTTGGCGGCGAAAACTTCGGAGACGGGAGTGCCGGTGGCGAGGGCGGCGGCGAGAAGGATTCGCGCTTGACCGGGGCGGAAAGCGCCAGCACTAACCGCGCCTTTATCGGCAAGCGTTGCACCACCACCGGAGCCGCCGTAGGCGAGGGAAGTAGTGCCGTAGGGCACGCGGGTGCTGATGGCAACGGGAAGGCCTGCTTCGAGTGCGCGCGCTACGCCTTCGCCCATACCTTCGCCCATGTTTCCGGAACCGAGCGCCTCGATGACGAGGCCCGAAAAGTGGGGAATGGCGGCGTCGACAAGCGTGGCGTCAGCGCCGGGGTACGCGGCAAGGATGGCAACCGGGTGTGGTGCGAGTGGGGCAAGCGGTAGGGGAAAGAGATTGGATTCGCCAACGGGCATCGATTCAAAGCCGTTGAGATGAAAGGTGTGGTTCTTGCGTGCCCCGCGCGCCGGGATGGTCATGCCTCCGAACTGGATATAAACACCGGGGGTTCCTTGCTCGATGAGGTGCAGGCTGTCGTGGAGGTTGCGCGGACCGTCGCCTCCGGGATGATCGAAAGACCGCTGCGCGCCTGTGAGAACAACGGGCTTTGTGCCCGGATCAAAAATGGAAAGCGCCATGGCGGTTTCTTCCATGGAATCCGTGCCATGGGTGATGAGGATGCCGTCGATGTCGGTGCGGGTGAGTTGCACGTGGACGGTGCCGAGCAGCTCATCGAGATCCGCCAAGGTGATGGAGCTGGAGTCGAGTTGGCGGAATTCGATGACTTCAATGTCTGCCGAAAGGCTACGGGCCAGTTCCTGGCCGGTGACTGTTGGAATGAGCGAGCCGTCCGCGGCCGCGGTGCAGGCGATGGTGCCGCCGGTGGCGATAAGCGCGATAGTCATGGACTCCACCCTAGCGATTAGCGGCGGGGTATTAGTAGCGAAAAAGATGGTGTTGGTGGGCGCGGGGCGCACGGAAATGGAAGTGGCGTGGGTAATGTGGTGTGAAGAAAAGCGACAATTATCGTGCGCTAAGATGCGAAGTCGCGCCACCCAACGTGAGGAGAAAAAGTGAAGTTCACCAAGCTCGGGGCCGCTCTCATGGCCGTTAGTGCTGCTACCGCTTTGGCTGCCTGCTCTTCTTCCGATGAAGCTGACAAGGCTAAACCATCATCTGCTGAGAAGTCCTCGAGTGCAGAGGAGACCTCAATTGCCTCCACTGAGATTCCGGATGCAGCTGCCCTCAACGCCATCCTGACCAAGGCCA
Organism: Corynebacterium sp. HMSC071F07; assembly: GCF_001810285.1. Taxonomy (NCBI): domain Bacteria; kingdom Bacillati; phylum Actinomycetota; class Actinomycetes; order Mycobacteriales; family Corynebacteriaceae; genus Corynebacterium; species Corynebacterium sp. HMSC071F07. The sequence goes on along the minus strand of NZ_KV800702.1, from coordinate 137,243 downwards.
CCGACCCGAACGTGCCGGTCGAGGAAAAGACCAAGACCGTGCAAGGCTCCGAGGAGGCGCCAGAGCTTTTCGACGTCATGGCAGCCTCCCAGGCAGAGTCCGGCGCAGTTTTTGAGGTCGTCGACCCAGTGCTGCCGGGCTACAGCCCAGAATCCGCGCTGGCTACCGTTAACTTCTCTACCCCGGATGGCCAGGGCCAGACCGCAGACCAGGTTGAGTTTGTCTTCGAAAACGGCGACTGGAAGCTGTCGAAGAACTGGGCCTGCATCTTGGTTTCCAACATCGTGCCGCCAGAGCAAGTCCCGCCGATGTGCGCGGATACCGCAGGCGGCGCTGCAGGTGCGCCGGCAGAAAACGCTCCGGCCGAGCAGCCAACAGAGGGCGCTCCGGCAGAACAACCCGCCGAGCAGCCGGCAGAAGGTGCGCCAGCCGAGCAGCCGGCGCAGTAACAAGCGCTAGAAAAGAAGAGCTAAAACTCGAAGCCGGGAACTACTTAGCTGGGGAGAACTTCAGATCTGTGGTGGTGGACTGCACCACGCGCAGGTCGGAGGAGTCGGCGCCGTAGGTGATTTTGGTGTCGATGGCCCCCTCGCCGTCGGTTGGCAGCGGCTGCGATAGGTCCACGGTCAGCTGGCCAGAGGAATCGGTTGTGGAGTCCATGACCTTGAGCTCTTTATCAGCCAGCTCCGTGCCCGCGGCTTGCCCTTCGAAAGACAGCGCGCCCAGGGATGGGCGCTGCTTTACAGAAACACTGAGCTTGACGACGTCGCCGTCCTGCTCATCCAGCGTATAAGTTGCGGTTTGCAGCAAAGTGGACTCGCCGGCCACGCGGGATTCCACTGACCACTTTGCGCCCTTGCCGATTTCCTCGTCCGGGAAGACTACAGGTAGGGAAGTCAGCTTCATGATGGCCTGTTCAGTAATGCCGCGGGCCTCGTCGGTGCCGTCTTGCGGCGCGGCCAAGCGCAGCGAAGACATCTGGCCCGAGTCCTCGGCACGCCAGCCAAACTGGAATCCCTCGCCGGAGGAAGCATCAGCATCCCCGGAGTATTCCGGCGTGCCGCTGGTGGCAAAAACGTTGCGGGTAGCAGGCAGCTGGCCCTCGACGTTCTCGGTAGCCTCATCGACGCTGGCCTCTAGCGGCAGCGTCGTGGTGGCCGCCTTAATCTTGGAGGCATTGAAGTCCTTGGCAGCTGTTGACTTCATCAGGTCCTGGCTAAAGCCCTCGGTTACGGAATAGGTGACTTTCTGCTCGGCATCGATGTCGTGGTAGGAAAGCACCCGCTTTTCTCCGCTGCCTGCGGATTCGACGGTGATACGCGGGGCGTCGATTGGCAGGCCCACCGGCTGCTCAACGGTTGGCGCAGGCTTTTCATAGGAGCAGGCGCTAAGCGGTGAGGCGGCGAGCGCGAGGACAGAAACGGTGGCTAAAGCTTTAACACGGAACACAGCATTCCAAATTACCGGAAGCGGGTGTTTAGAATGACTTGGGTGAGTCAAAAAAGAAGGAGTTTCGTTGGGCTGATGGCCGCGGTAGTTACCGCGGTGGCCGTCATTGACCAAGCAGTAAAGCAAATAATGCTGTCCATCCTCACTGAGGGGGAGCCGATGAATATTATCGGCGGATGGTTCCGCTTCTACCTTCTGTTTAACCCCGGCGCGGCCTTTTCTATGGGCGGCGAGGGCAGTACTTGGCTGTTTACCACCATTCAGCTGGCATTCGTCGTGGGCGTGGCTATCGCGGCGCCGCGGATGAAGGACAAATGGCAGGCCGTGAGCTTAGCCATGATCGCCGGCGGCGCGCTGGGTAACCTCATCGACCGACTCTTCCGCGAGCCGGGCTTTTGGTTTGGTCATGTAGTGGATTACATCTCCGTGGGACGGTTCGCAGTATTTAATCTGGCGGATGCCTCGATTACCTGCGGCGTAGTGGTATTCATTGTGGCGATGTTGCTGGAAGATACAAAGAAGCAAGCAGAAAAGGCAGGTGGCGATGCGCGAGAGTCGTAGACTTCCGATTCCAGAAGGCCTCGAGGGCATGCGTGCCGACGCCGCCTTGGCCAAGCTCATCGGTATCTCCCGGGCAAAGGCTGCGGATTTGTGCATGGCTGGCGACGTCGAGATGGACGGTGCTGCGGTAGCCAAGTCCGACCGCTTGGAGGCAGGCGGCTGGATTGACGTCATGATGCCCGCGCCGGAGGAGCCGCTGATTCCGAAGGAAGAACTCGTCGAGGGCATGGATGTGCTCTATGCCGATGACGATGTCATCTGCGTGCACAAGCCGGTGGGCGTGGCAGCGCATCCGACGCTGGGCTGGGAAGGCCCCACAGTCATCGGCGGTTTGCGCGCGGCGGGCTACCAGCTTGCCGACGCCGGGCCTACCGAACGCAAGGGCATCGTCCACCGCCTTGACGTCGGCACCTCGGGCGTGATGGTGGTGGCCGCAAGTGAGCGCGCCTATTCGCAGCTGAAGGCAGCGTTTAAAGAACGCACCGTGACCAAGACCTATCACGCGGTGGTCCAGGGCCTCCCGGACCCGATTGTGGGAACCATCGATGCGCCGATTGGCCGCCATCCCTCCTCCGGCTGGAAGTTTGCGGTGGTAGACGATGGCAAGCACGCCGTGACCCACTACAAGCTACTTGAAGCCTTTCGCGAGGCCAGCCTGCTCGAGGTACACCTAGAAACTGGGCGCACCCACCAGATTCGCGTGCACATGGCGGCAACGGGGCATCCCTGCGTGGGCGATCCCATGTATGGCTGCGATCCGAACCTGGCCAAGCGCCTGCGGCTGGTTAGGCAGTGGCTGCATGCGGTGACGTTGGGCTTTGCCCACCCGGGAACGGGCAAGTACTTCGAGGTGTCGGCGCCGTATCCGGATGATCTGCGCTTTGCGCTGGAGGAACTACGCGGATGAGGCATCCACCGGAGATTTATCGGCGGCGTCGGATAGCAGCGGGCGTTATGGCAGTAATGTTTGTTCTATTCATCCTGCTGTGCTTTGGGCTTTTCGGTACCAAGTCGACGGTGGCTCTGCAGGGGGATCAGCTAGGCCCCGATAATGAGTCGCGGGAGGAATACATAGCGCGGGCGGCAGATGCGCTTGCTGCTGCCGATGAACCGTCATATGCGTTGGTCAGCTTTGACGAGTCATTGAACTCGCAGCAGGTCGCCGCTCTGGCGCAGCCGGCCCCGCGCATGAGCGCCATCATCTTAGGGATGGCGGCACCTTTGGCAGTGCCGGAGCCTACTGCAGGAGCAGACCGCGCTGGCGTTATCGATACGGAGATAAAGCGCCTGCGCGATTCCTATGCGGGAGTAGGCCAAGCGAATGTGCCGTCGAAGGTGGATGCGGTCATCGTCTGGGCTGATGGCGATAGCCTGCGCGAGATTGCCGGCAACGAGTTGGTTGCTGCAGTAGAACCCGCGCCTGCCGACGCCGCCTGGGGCAGCTTTGGCGTCCGGCCCCTAAATTCCTTGCAGTACTAGTGCATGCTCAAGCACGGGCTCTCGCGAAAGGGCTCGCAAAAGAACCGGAAGAAGGAACACAGAAGAGGATAAAGATGCGCATTTTTGCCGATACCAGCGCCTGGATGCCGAACTACCGCTTTGCCTACATTGCCGTGTGGGCGGGGCTGGGGGTCTGTCTTATTGGGCTGGGGTTTCTGTTTTTTACTTCCGGTGAGCCGCTTTCGATTGGCATCTGTGCCTTCGTGGCCGTCTATTGCTTGTTTATGATTTTTCAGATGCCGCGCTGGGCGCTTGATGCGCGGGAAGAAAAAGAAAGGCGCCGCCGAGCAAAGGCAGCGCGGAAAGAGATGCGTTAGCGGGCGCGGCGTCGGGAAGCGCGGCGCGTGCGGACCAGATCCGCGAGGTAGATGATAACCGCCACCCAGATGATGCCAAAGCCAATCCAGCGGGCGGTGGACATGTGCTCGTGATTGACAAACAGTGCCCAGAGCATCTGCATGATAGGGGTCATGTACTGCAGCATGCCCACTGTGGCCAGCGGTAGCTGTTTGGCGCCCTTGGCAAAGCACAGCAGCGGCAAAGCGGTGATCAGGCCGGAGGCAATCAGAAGCACAATGTGGCTGGGGCCTTCGCTGGCGAATGTGGATTGGCCTTGGAAGGTTAGCCAGACCAGGTAGCCGATTGCCACCGGCAGCATCGCGATGGTCTCCGCCGCCACCGAACCAGTAGAGGAGACGTGGATGCGCTTTTTCATAAGGCCGTAGATGCCAAAGCTAAACGCCAAAGCCAGGGAGATATACGGTGCCTGGCCGGTCATAAACGTCAGCCAGATAACGGCGATGAAGGCCACTCCAACCGATGCCGCCTGCGCCTTGTTGAGCGTTTCCTTCAAGAAGATGATGCCGAGCGCCACCGAAACAAGCGGGTTGATGAAGTAGCCCAGCGCGGCGTCGGCAACATGCCCGGAGTTAATCGCAATGACGTAAGTGCCCCAGTTGACCGTAATGGCCACACCACACGCGAGCATCCATCCCCACGTGCGTGCGCTAAACGCCCGTAACTCGCGCCAACCGCCGGTGAGGAAAAGGAAACCGGTAACCAGCACGGCAGTCCACACGATGCGGTGCGCCAGAATCTCCAGCGGGCTCGCTGGCAGCAAAAGCGGGAAGAAAGCGGGGAAGAAGCCCCACATGAGATAGGCAGCAATGGTGTAAATCATCGGGAAATAATGTACTCGTTGGCAGCCGAAACTGCGAAGAATTCTTGTCAGTATTTTCGGCGCGGCGTCGGGGTTTGACGCGCCCGCTAAACTAACCCGCATGGCGAAAAACTCCTCCTTTGTTCACCTTCACAATCACACCGAGTTCTCGATGTTGGACGGCATGGCCAAGGTGGACATGCTCGCCGATGAGGTGGTGCGCCAGGAGATGCCGGCCGTGGGCATGACCGACCACGGCAATATGTATGGCTCTAACGCTTTCTATAAGAGGATGACCAGCGCGGGTGTGAAACCCATCATCGGCATTGAGGCCTACATGGCGCCGGAGTCCCGCTTTAACAAAAAGCGCGTGCTGTGGGGCACTCCTGATCAAAAGCGCGACGACGTCTCCGCATCGGGTGCTTACCTGCACCAAACCATGCTGGCGGAAAACGCGACGGGCCTGAAAAACCTGTTCAAGCTTTCCTCGCTGGCTTCTTATGAGGGCCAATTGGGTAAGTGGCCGCGTATGGATGCCGAGCTCATCGCAGAGCATGCAGAAGGCATCATCGCCACCACCGGCTGCCCGTCTGGCGACGTCCAGACTCGCCTGCGCTTAGGGCAGTTCGACGAGGCGCTGGAGGCTGCGGCGATGTGGCAGGACATCTATGGCAAGGACAACTTCTTCTTGGAGCTCATGGACCACGGGCTCGACATCGAGAAGCGCACGCGTGACGGCCTGTTGGAAATCGGCCGCAAACTGGACTTGCCGCCGCTTGTTACCAATGACTGCCACTACGTGCTGGAAAGCCAGGCGCCCTCGCATGAGGCAATGCTGTGTGTGCAGACCGGCAAGACCTTCATGGACCCGGATCGCTTCAAGTTTGACGGCACCGGTTACTACATCAAATCCGCAGCGCAGATGCGTGAGATCTGGGATGACATGATTCCAGACGGCTGCGATAACACCCTGTGGATCGCCGAACGCGTACAGGACTACGGCGAGATTTGGGAGGAGCATACCCACGACCGCATGCCGATTGCGGACGTGCCGGAAGGTCACACGCCAACTTCCTGGCTGACCCACGAGGTGATGGAGGGCCTGCAGGATCGCTTCCCGGGCAAGGAGGTGCCGGAGGAGTACGTGAAGCGCGCTGAGTATGAAATCAGCGTCATCGATATGAAGGGTTATCCTTCCTACTTCCTCATCGTGGCCGAGCTCATCAAGCATGCGCGATCCGTGGGCATTCGCGTGGGGCCGGGGCGTGGTTCCGCGGCAGGTGCGCTGGTGGCTTACGCGCTTACCATCACGAATATTGACCCAATTGAGCACGACCTCCTCTTCGAGCGATTCCTCAACCCGGAGCGTCCATCCGCACCGGATATTGATATCGACTTCGACGACCGCCGCCGTGGCGAGATGATTCAGTACGCCGCCGATCGTTGGGGCGAGGACAAGGTCGCGCAGGTGATTACCTTCGGCACCGTGAAGACCAAGCAGGCCATCAAGGACTCCGCGAAAGTGCACTTTGGCCAGCCAGGCTTCCAGATGGCTGACCGCATCAACGGCGCGCTGCCGCCTGCCATCATGGCGAAGGACATTCCGCTATCGGGCATCATGGACCCGGAGCACGAGCGCTACTCAGAGGCCACCGAGGTCCGGCAGATGATTGAGACGGACCCGGACGTCAAGAAGATTTATGAGACCGCGCGTGGTCTCGAGGGCGTCGTCCGCCAGGCCGGTGTGCACGCTTGTGCGGTGATTATGGCGTCCGTGCGCCTGATGGACCACATTCCGATGTGGCAAAGGCCTGCCGACGGCGCGTATATTACCGGCTGGGATTACCCGGCATGCGAGGCCATTGGCCTGCTGAAGATGGACTTCCTGGGACTGCGAAACCTCACAGTCATCGGCGATTGCCTAGAAAACATCAAGAAAAACCGCGGCGAGGAAATCCAACTGGAGGAAATCCACGCCGACGACCCTAACGTGTCAAAGGTATACGAGCTGCTTTCCCGCGGCGAGACCCTGGGCGTGTTCCAGCTGGACTCCGGCGGCATGCAGGAGCTGCTTAAGCGCATGAAACCGACGGGCTTTAAAGACATCGTCGCGTCGCTGGCGCTATACCGCCCGGGCCCGATGGGCGTTAACGCACACTGGGACTATGCGGACCGCAAGAACGGCCGCAAGGAAATCACGCCGATTCACCCCGAGCTGGAGGAGCCGCTGCGTGAGATCCTCGATGAGACCTATGGTCTTATCGTCTACCAGGAGCAGATCATGCGTATCTCCCAGAAGGTAGCCAATTACACCGCTGGTGAGGCAGATGGCTTCCGCAAGGCCATGGGTAAGAAGAAGCCAGAAGTCCTGGCCCAGCAGTACGACAAGTTCTGGGGCGGCATGCAGGAAAACGGCTACTCCAAGGACGCCATGGATGCGCTGTGGGGCACGATTGAGCCCTTCGCTTCCTACGCGTTTAACAAGTCCCACGCCGCAGGCTACGGCCTGGTTTCCTTCTGGACCGCGTATCTCAAGGCCTACTACGCGCCGGAGTACATGGCAGCGCTGCTGACCTCGGTGGGCGATAAGAAAGATAAGTCCGCTATCTATCTTTCCGATTGCCGCCACCTTGGCATCAAGGTGCTTTCGCCCGACGTCAACGAGTCTGTGGAGAACTTCCAGGCGGTCGGTGAGGATATTCGCTTCGGCATGGGCGCTATCCGTAACGTCGGCTCGGAAGTGGTGGAGTCCATCGTCAAGACCCGCAAGGAAAAGGGCGCATATACCTCTTTTTCGGATTACCTCGACAAGATTGAGCTGACCGCTTGCACCAAGCGCGTGACGGAATCGCTCATCAAGGCCGGCGCCTTCGATTCCATGGAGCACCCGCGCAAGGGCTTGATGCTCATCCACGAGGATGCAGTCGATGCCGTGCAGACCACGAAGAAGGCAGCGGACAAGGGGCAGTTCGACCTTTTTGCTGGCTTCGGCGGCGATGAGCAATCTGAAGTGGCTTCTGCCTTCGCCATTGATATCCCGGACGACAACTGGGAGCGCAAGCATGAGCTCGCCCTGGAGCGAGAGATGCTGGGTCTTTACGTCTCCGGCCATCCGCTGGACGGTTTCGAGGAAGCACTTGAGTCGCAGACGGATACGCCACTGCCGAAGATTCTCTCCGGCGAGGTTCAAAACGGCCAGGAGCTGGTCATCGGCGGCATCATCTCGGGCGTTGACAGGCGCTTTTCCAAGCGTGATGGCTCTCCGTGGGCGATCGTGAATATGGAAGACCACAACGGCGCGCAGGTGGATATTCTGGTATTCAACCAGGTCTATTCGCTGGTGGCCCCGCAGATTGCGGAAGACAACATCATTTTGGCCAAAGTACAGGTCAAAATTCGTGACGAGCGTATGTCCCTGTTCTGCTCCGATATCCGGGTGCCGGATTTGGGGCCAGGTGGGGGAGCGGGCCTGCCGCTGCGCCTTACCATGCGCACGGATCAGTGCACGATGGAAAACATCGCCAAGCTCAAGCAGGTGCTGGTCAACAACAAGGGCGAGTCGGATGTGTACTTAACGCTTGTCGACGGCGCGGAGTCCACCATGATGGTCCTTGGCGAACACCTGCGCGTGGAGCGTTCGGGCAACCTGATGGGTGACTTGAAGGCCACGATGGGTGCCGGAATTCTGGGCTAGACGGCCGCGTGACTTTAATGGGTGAACTTAGCAGGTGAATCTAAAGCGCCAAAAGCCTTAACGCGCGTGGAGCCTTCGGTTAATCTAGACAGCACAGTCTAGAAGTGAAAAATCGGAGGTACACGCACTTATGGTCAACAAGATTCGCACTACCCACGTGGGTTCGCTGCCGCGTACGGAGGAACTGCTGGAGGCTAACCTTCAGCGTTCTGCCGGAGAAATTAGCGACGAAGCCTTTCACGAGATCCTGGAGCGCTCGGTAGACGACGTCGTAAAGCGCCAGGTAAGATTCGCCTTTCTTCGATGAAGGATCGCCGTGACCGAGCGCTTTTCGCGGAGGCCTATAACGACCCTGACTCGGGCATTTTTACCGGTCGCAAGAAGGTGGCGAACCCAGAGTTCACCGGTCCCGTGACCTACATTGGCCATGACCAGGTGGATGCGGATGTTTCTTTGCTGAAGCAGGCGATGAGCAAGGCAGGGGCCAGCAACGGCTTCGTGGCGGCATTGTCGCCGGGCTCGGCGGCGCGCCTTCCCAACAAGTTCTATGAGGAAGACATCGACCTGGTCCGCGCCTGCGGTGAGGCCCTGAAAGCGGAGTACAAGGCCATCACCGATGCTGGTCTGACTGTTCAGTTCGATGCCCCTGACCTGGCAGAGGCCTGGGATAGCGTGGTGCCGGAGCCGTCAGTGGCTGACTTCCAGGCTTTCCTGCATGAGCGCATCGCGGTGCTCAACGAGTCCATCAAGGACATCCCGCGCGAGCAGACCCGCTTGCACATCTGCTGGGGATCGTGGCATGGACCGCATGTCACCGACATCCCGTTCGGTGACATCATCGAAGAGATTCTGCAGGCCAAGGTCGGTGGTTTCTCCTTCGAGGGCGCTTCGCCGCGCCATGCCCACGAGTGGCGCGTGTGGCAGGACCACAAGCTGCCGGAGGGAACCGTCATCTACCCGGGCGTGGTTTCGCATTCCACCAATGCGGTGGAGCACCCGCAGCTCGTGGCCGATCGCATCATCAAGTTTGCCGAGCTGGTAGGCCCGGAAAACGTCGTGGCCTCGACTGACTGCGGCCTGGGTGGGCGTCTGCACTATCAGATTGCGTGGGCAAAGCTACAAGCGCTTGTCGATGGCGCCGAGCTCGCCACCCGCGAACTGTTCTAGTCCTTCTGAATAGGTCTTCCACATACGAAAAGCGGCACGCGCCCTACCCCGCGAAAGTGAGGAGCGCGTGCCGCTTCTTTAAGGTTTTAGAACTTGACGCCTGCGTTGCGCAGCATCTGCTTGACCGGCTCGAGGATGGCCGGGTTAGCCTTAGCAACCATTGCGAGGACCTGGACAACCGTAGCGACGCCGGTCAGGGCGATGGAGACCCAAGCGAAGACTTCCTTGGTCTCCTCAGATGGGCGAGCGGACTGTGCCCACTCCGGCATCTTTGACCAATTTTCCTCTTCCTTGGCCTTAGCGGCGGCGTCCTTTTCTGCAGCAACGCATGGCGGGGTTGCCGGCATGCCGGAGGAACCGTAGCCGCTGAGGATTCCCTTGAGCAGCTCCTGTGGGCCCATGAAAGAAGAACCCGCGGTGCCGGCCTCAACAGCATCCTTGTGGTCCTGAACAGCCTTATCTACCTGGGCCTGGCATTCAGCGGATAGTTCTGGCGTGGGAGCAGCTGGAGCGGCGTTTGCGGCGACAGGGGTGATGAGAGCGAGACCGGTGGCGCAAGCTGCGACCATGGTGGTGGAAAGACGCATGAGAATTAGTTCTCCTTGGAGTGTGGCGCGGGAGCCAGTGAAGGCAATTAATAACTCATCTACCGTAGCAAGCTCGCGCGAATCAAGAGCCTAAAATTTTACTAGAAGAATTTTTCCAGTTCAGAGCGCAGATGTCCAGGCAGGAAGCCGAGAACCTGGTCACGTAGGCCCGGCGTGAAGGCCACGCCCACCACCGCTGCGATTAAAGCGAAGATGCTCAGCGCCGCGCCCACGGAGGAGCCATGCACGGAGCTTCCGGTCGAGCTCAGGGAAGAACCTTGCGACGAAGCCCCGGAAGAGGCGCGCGCGGGATCGTCTGCCGAGGTGAGGTCTTCGATGTCGTAGGTGGTGGTCGTGCCGGAGACCTCATTGCCGACGATAAGCATGTAACGCCCGGTTGGGGAGTCCTTCTTGTCCACGAACGCAAAGCCCTCAGGGCCTAGGTCGCCGGCCTGGGAAAATTCATCGGTGCTGAAGTCACGGTTGTTGACGTAGGTGGTGAACTTAGCATTTGTGGGGTCGGTGACGTCGTAGACAAAGATGCCGCCGAGGCGCTCGGCGCCGATGAATGCGTAGGTCCTGTCGTCAACCTTGCCAACAGCAAGTGCCTCTGGTTCCGGGCCCTTATTGTCAGAGCGATCATCAAACTCCGCAGACTCATTGTCGGCGTTGTGGTTTAAGACGCCTTCGGCATGCAGTTTGGCGCTGATTTTCTCGAACTCGGAGCCAGAATCGAATACAACATTGCCGGCGGCGTCGTAGATAGAAAAGGAACGGCTGCCAAAGCTATAGACCGTATCGAAGCATTCTTTGTCCGCATTCCAGCCGGAAGCCGTGGTGACCTTCAGGTTGCCGGCGACTTTCTTGCTGGCAAGCTCGTCGAGGTTGGCGTCGCCAAGCGCGCCCTCACATACCTTTCCTGCCTCAATGAGGTCCTTCAGCTTGGCCTCCTCGGAGTAGACACCCGTGCCGCCATCTTTCTCATCGATGCCCCACTCGCGGGCGTCGCCCTCGTTTGCGGTGGCGAAATAGGTTTGACCGTTGGTTTGGAAAGCGCCGATAGAATCCGGCATCGACAAGCCCTTAACCCCCAGGGTGCGCAGCTCAGCGGCGTCATCTTTGTTGGAGGTATCGAGGGCTACTTGGGAGTGGTCAGCGATGTGGGCAGGCAGAATTTTTTCCACGCTTGCTGATTCGATATCAACGACCGCAATGGCATTTGCTTCCTGCAGGCTCACGTAGGCCTTGCCCTCGGCGGAGGTGATGTACTCCGGCTCGAAGTCGATGGAAGGCTTAGCATCGTGTGCCTCCGGGCCAAACACGCGCACGCCTGCGGGAAGCGGGGTGTTATCAAAAGCTCGGAAATCAGCGATGCGAGCATCTGCCTGCGTCGGCGCTGCGACATCCTGCGGCAGCGCGATGACGGAGATGGAACCCTCCGGATCGCTTAGGTAGTCATCGCCAGCTGCGTTGAGCTCGTTAGAAGGCTCGCCCTCATTGGCAAGCAGAGCGTAAGCGCCATCAGCAGTGATGTGTACGTTATCCGGCAGTGCTCCGACGGTGATACGCCCCAACTCCTCGCCCGAGTTGACGTCAAAGAAGAGAGCCTCGCCCTGCTCGGTCTTGTCTTGTTGCTGAACAGCTGCGACGGCAAGGCCATCAGGGCGGACGGCGACGGAGTTGATTTCCTTGTCGCCGCCAGCGGAGACGGTAGAAACCTTGCGCGGGTGCGCGGCGTCGGAAGCATCCAGGATATCGACCTCACCCGATACCGCGTTGATGGTCAGGATGCGCTGGGAAGCGGCGTGGAAGGCCACGATTTCCGCGGCCGATTCGCCATGCACCCCGGACTCGTAGGTGCCCAGCGGGGTGAGTTTGATTCCGGCGTCGGCGGCAGATTCTTCTACCGGTTTCGCCACGATGGCGCCATGCGCGGGGCTAACCAGCGAATAACTGGTCACAAGGGCCGCACACATTGCGGTGGCGCGCCGGCGGAGAGAAAAACGGGGAGCTTGAGACATAAGTTGTGAATTCCTTGAAGAAAGTAGGAAGAGAGTAGGAAAGAGAGATAATTCGTGCGAGAAAACGCAGCGAAAACCATCGAATACCTTCGCTGGAGAAAGTTATCCGCATGCTAACTTCAGCTAACTCTCCAGAAAGTTCTGAGTGAACTTCCCATAAACCGGTCGATTATTAGATAATCGCATCTCGCGGGGTAGCGGACACGCTAAACTTGGCGCATGACTGAAACTTCCGCTGCTTATTCACCGATCCATGCCTCCGATATTCAGATGGCACAGGCGAGAATTAGCTCGGAAATTTCTCCCACACCCCTGCACTATTGCCCGCGCCTTTCCCAAGAAATAGGCGCTGAAGTTTATCTCAAGCGCGAAGACCTGCAAGACGTGCGCTCTTATAAAATCCGCGGCGCGCTGTATGGCATCTCAAACCTTTCGGCGGAGCAGCGCCGTCTCGGCATCGTGACAGCTTCGGCCGGAAACCATGCGCAAGGCGTAGCTTATGCTTGCCGTTCGATGGGCATTCGAGGAAAAATCTTCGTCCCAGAACCTACTCCGAAGCAAAAACGCGACCGCATTAAGGTACATGGGGCAGACATGGTGGAGCTGGTGGTCACCGGTTCCACGTTCGATGAGGCCGCCGCAGCCGCGCATGCCGACGCCGCCGAGCACGGCGCCATTTTCATCGAGCCCTTCGACGCGCGTGACACCGTTACGGGGCAAGGCACCGTCGCTGCCGAGGTGCTTGCGCAACTGTCAGCACAGGGCAAGTCCCTGGATACCATGGTGGTTCCCGTCGGCGGGGGAGGGCTGATCTCCGGAATTACCTCTTATCTTGCAGACATGTCCCCGCGCACCCAGGTGGTGGGAATTGAGCCGCAGGGCGCGGCGTCGCTTAGCGCGGCATTCGCGGCAGGCGAGCCGGTGACCTTGGAAAGCGTTGATCCCTTCGTCGACGGCGCTGCAGTTAAACGAGTAGGGGTGTTGCCTTTTCAGATCCTGCAGGCAAATAGGCAGCGCGTGCGCTGGGACAGCGTTTCTGAAGGCGCTGTGTGCACCGAGCTGCTGGGGTTGTATCAGAACGAGGGCATCATTGCCGAGCCCGCCGGCGCGCTTTCGGTGGCAGGTCTGCGCGAGCTGGAGTTAGCGCCAGGCAGCGTGGTGGTGTGCGTGATATCCGGCGGTAACAATGACGTCTTGCGCTATGCCGAAATCATGGAGCGCTCGCTGGTGCATCGCGGCTTGAAGCACTACTTCTTGGTTAATTTCCCGCAGGAACCAGGCCAGCTGCGACATTTCCTGCAGGATATTTTGGGCCCGGATGATGACATCACGCTGTTTGAGTACTTGAAGCGAAACAATCGTGAGACTGGGGCTGCCTTGGTGGGACTTGAGCTGGGGCGTGCAGAGGACCTGAACGGACTGCTTGAGCGCATGGAAAGTTCCAAGATTCACGTCCAACAGCTGCATCCAGGCACTGCCGAATATGACTTTCTGGTGGCATAGGTAGACTGACACGCAGTGTTGACCAGCTATGAACGGCCCGTTCCGGGCGAGATTGAAAATGAGATCGAGATTAAGCACTCGCGCTTTATCACGCTCGTGGATCGAGTGACCTGTGAGAGTGAGGCGCGTGCGTTTATCGACGCCGCGCGCGAACGCTTCCCTGATGCCCGCCACCATTGCTCGGCGTATATCTACCACGTTGACGAAGCCAACCCAGTGGAGCGTTCCTCAGACGACGGCGAGCCTTCCGGCACAGCCGGAAAACCCATGCTTGACGTGCTGAAAGGCTCGGGAATGCTGGATATCTGTGCCGTAGTCGTGCGCTACTTCGGTGGCGTGAAGTTGGGCGCGGGCGGGCTCGTTCATGCTTATGGCGGTTCGGTCAGCGAGGCGCTCGAACTGGTCGAGCGCAGCACGCGGGCGCTGCGGGAGCTATATACCGCCGAATTCAGCCATGCCCAGGCCGGCCGCGTGGAAGCGGAGCTGCGCAATCGTGGTTATGAGATTACTGATACCGCATATGGTGCGGCGGTGACCTTTACTCTGGCTATCGAGCCCGGCGGCAGGGAAGACTTGGATGCCACGCTCGCCGCACTTTCCCAGGGCGAGGTGGAATCTAGCGAAGCCGGCACCGCCTGGGTGGAGCTTGGCGCCTAGGGGCGAGGGAAAGTCGGCGCTGCGCTAGAATGGCCGCCATGACTATGCAACGACGCCCCAACAATCCGATCGAGCTGAAGAAGCAGCAGGTTCGTAAGTACTCCCGGAACGGAGTAGTTAGCGTGGTCGGCGGCGTTGCTGGTGGCGTGCTGCTTGGGTGGGCCTTGTCTGGTTTCTGGGTCTTTATGACCTTGGGCCTTATCGTCGCCGTGGTTGGCGGTGCCTATAACTGGCGCAAGGTGCAAAAGATCGTCAACGAAAACCACAATTACTAGACCCGAAGGCTTAGATGCCGATCCAACCTGACTCAAAACCCGTCCGTATCGACGCCTGGGTGTGGTCTGTGCGCATGGCAAAGACGCGCTCGGAGGCTGCTGAGGCGGTGAAGGCGGGGCACGTAAAGCTCAACGGCAATGCGGTAAAGCCTGCCCAGCAGGTGGTTCCGGGAGATCGCGTACGTATCTGGCGCAATCACCACGAGCATGACTTGGAAGTCCTAGCCACCGTGGCAAAGCGCGTCGGAGCGCCGGTGGCTCGTGCGTGTTACATCGACCATGCGCCGCCGCCACCGCCGAAGGAGTTCATGCCTTCGGTTCCAGTCCGCGAGCGCGGCGCGGGCAGGCCTACCAAGAAGGAACGCCGCCAGATGGAAAAGTTCCGCGGCGGCTTCCGCTAGTTATTGGCCTCTTTTTTCTCCGTCTTTGAGGAGTGCGCGCGGTAATTCTGCAGCGCTTTGTAGCGGCCATTGAGGCGGCGCTTGCGGTCTTTGCGGTCTCCTGCAAGGGCAGTGGCCTCCACGTGCTGCTTGCCAAATTTATTAAGCAGCAGGTCGTCGATGAGGCGCACCTGGCCGGGGCGGAAGCGGTAGTTGATGGCGTCGTGTACGAAGGCGATGTCACCTGCATTCAGCAGCGACTTCAATTGGCTCATTGTGGTCACACCGTTGAGCTCCAAAATCTCTGCTAGGAAGCGGTAGTGCTCCGAACGCGAGCGCGGGAAGCGCCCGCCCATCAACACAGCCAAGACACCGGGCAGGGTCTCGGCGGAAAGCTCTACGTCTTCGCTGGTATCCGTGGAAGGATCTTTCAGCGCAGCAATCTGATCGAATTGCTGGTCCGCCAGCTCGATAAGCCCGGCGGCCAAGGTAAAGAGGCGGTCAACCTGCGCGGAAGGAGCCGCAGTGCCTTGCTTATAGCGGATATCGTGCTCGAACTCTGCCCACGCATGCTGCAGCGCGGTGCGTATTTGTACCTCAAAGGTCCAGCCTTCGTACTCTGCGAGCTCTTCAATCGCGTTGGTCACGCGCAGCACTAAATGGTGGGAGCCGTAGCCAAAACCGCCGGAAATGCGGGTCTCTGCGGCCTTATCCACCGAGCGCACCACCGCAAAGGAATCGCCCAAGACCTCGAGCGCCTGGGGGATAGCGGTGGAGTGGAAGACCGTAATGCGCACGCCGAGAACGTCGTGGATGTCTTCCCAGGGTCTGGGGTAATAAAGCTCGCCGTTTGCGTGGCGCTTTTGGCCTTGGCTTTTAGCGATGGCCAGCGCTTGACGCGGGCGGAGGCGCGGTCGAAGATAACGCCGGCGTCGTTAAGCAGGTCCTCGATGGCCTCGTTGAAGTCTGCTTCTGCTCGTGGATGCCGGCGAACCCACTCGTGATACTGGTTGCTCAACCGAGAGATGGCGGATTCCTTCACCCCGCACCGACCTCCTGACTTTTTGCTTAAGCATGCGTTTATTCCCCTAAGCTTCTAGAGGAAATCCGTTAGCCCATAATAGTGGTTCGGGCGCAAGAACCGCACCGCGCAGGCGCCTTTGCTCGTTTAAGCGCCGTGACCAGTGCCGGACGCGCTTTAGCGGCGAGTCATGCAAGGCCACCACCGTGGCGGGATCCGGAACCAGGTAGTACAACGTCTGCCGAGCTGTTGCATGGGTTAAGCGGCGCAGGTGCGAGTCCATGATGCTGAAAGTCTGCGGATGCGCCAACCACGCACTAGCCTCGGCGCCGCGGGCCTGGATTTGAATGCCTTCCTCGCAGCCCGGCAGAATCTCCGCCGCGCAACGGGTGCGAAAGCGCAGTCCTTGGGCAGTAAGAGCGCGCCTTTGCAGGTTCGCTGCCGCCAAGTCCCACGCTTGGCGGGTGCTCAAGCCGAAACCGCTGATAGTGCGATGCGAAACAAAAGCCCGCGGAGCGTGTGCGGAGGTGTCTGCGAACTCGTCGCGCTGAAGGAATAGCACCGAAAGCTGGCGGGAGAGCTGCACTCCAGCGGGAGTATCGCCAAAGCCCTGGTCCGTCAAGGTAGCGCCCGAAAAGTCCTTCCGGCGCGCTAGGGCCGGCAGCAACCCCGCTAGGGCGATGGCCTCGAAATCTAGCGACTCAAACTTTTCCGGCGCAATGGCAGTGGTCATGGCGTGTGTCCTCCCCGCAGGACGAATATTTCACTTTCTGCACTAATTGGACTGCCATTTCCCGCCATCGGTTCCCAACGGAGTAGGAGAGTTTTAAAAAGGCGGCTGCTCGTTGAGCTGGAGTTCTTCCAGCAGCTTCGACGCCGGCCACAATGCGATGTCCTGGCCTTTTTCGATGAGCTCTTCGGCGCGCTTTTCCTTCGAGGTCTTCGTCGCCCACTCGCCGAGGACCAGAATGGTGGTCTTTTTGGTGACGTTCTTGCCAATCTTGCCGCCGCGCTCAGCGATGCCCTTCCAGAGCAGACCTTTATCGAAAGGCTCAAAGTCACCGGTCAGAGTTACGTTTTGGCCAAAGAGCGCGCCTTCCGGATCCGCATCGAGGTTCGGGTCCGGAATGGTATCCGGTGTGGCTACCGACTGCCACGGAGCGGGTCCGCGGCCGGACTTCTTTTCCTTTCCGCCGGCCTTTGCGTCGGTCTTAGTACCCGACTTACGGGTCTTGTCGCGGAAGTCCGTGCCAGCGCCAAGGTCGGCCGCAGAGGTAGGCGCGGTATGCGCGCGCAGTACCGGCAGAATTGCCTCTTTATCCAACTTGCCGAGGCTAAATTCGCGGGAACGGAAGAGCTCATCCACCGAGCCCACGTGCCCAAAGCGCCGCGCAAGGTCCGCGACGATGACGCCGGCTGCGCGGGCGTCGGCAGTTGCCTCGGGGTGTTGGAAGCCATCGGCACCACAGAATGCCGCCACCGTGGGCAGCTTGTGGTTGACCACATCGATAACGCCGGCAGAAGAGGCATCGCGAGCCAGTGCTAGCGAACATGCCAAAGTGATCTCCGGAATCGAACCGCCAGCCTTCAGCAGGCCCTGACGCAAAGCGGTGGAATCGAACTGTGCGTTATGCGCGACTAAAACATCGCCGTCCATGAACTCAAAAAGTTCCGCCGCGGCCTCTGCAAAAGGCTGGGCACCCTCGACGTCGGCAGGCTTAATGCCGTGGATCGAGATGTTGATATCGGCGAACTTCTCAAGGCCCGGCGGGGGAGTACACAGCCAAGTGCGGGATTCGGTTTCCTGCCCATCGCGGAAACGCACCGCACCAATCTGGCACACCGAACCCCAATCATCGTTGGCGGTTTCCACATCAACGGCGGTGAAGTTCAGCCCGCTGACCGAGGCCGCCTCCGCCGGCGCCTCACCGCGCAGCGCAGCCTCGACCGCACGCGCGAAAGCCGCCGCGTCCTGATTGGGGGCAAAGGCAATGCGCTTGCCGACGCCGCCTAATTCCACGTATCCAAAGCCCGCCGCGGTGGGGGCGCAGACGGTGACATCGGTGACGTCGCTTAGCGCAACCTGCTCCTGTTTAGCCTTGCCCAGGCAAGCAGAAAGCAAAGAAGCTTGGAAAATAAGCTCCTTATTCGTGACATCGATGCGGGTGGCGTGGGCGTGAAAAGACACGAACTACCTTTCCGGGGAAAATCGGAGGAAAATTTCTTAAGCGTCGAAGACTGGCGGCTCTTCCTGGCGCAGAATCAGCGTCGAGCG
Organism: Corynebacterium sp. HMSC071F07; assembly: GCF_001810285.1. Classification (NCBI taxonomy): domain Bacteria; kingdom Bacillati; phylum Actinomycetota; class Actinomycetes; order Mycobacteriales; family Corynebacteriaceae; genus Corynebacterium; species Corynebacterium sp. HMSC071F07. The sequence continues at coordinate 118,994 of NZ_KV800702.1, read as the reverse complement.
CGGTTGAACAGTGATCGTACCCTCTGCATCAATGTAGGTTTCCTCCGCGGGGTAGCCGCCGGAATCCGCCGTATCGACCATAAGCCGCCAGCGCGCGCCCAAGTCCTTGGTAGGCAGGGTGAACTCAATCTCGCCGTGGTGGGCGTTGAAGATCATGATGAAGGAATCATCGGTGATGCGCTCGCCGCGGGCAGTGGTCTCGGTGATTGCGTTTCCGTTGAGGTAAACCATCAACGCGCGGCCAAAGTCATGATCCCAGTCGTCCTGCGTCATCAGCTTGCCAGAGGGCACCAGCCAGGCGATGTCGCGGTCCTGCACGTCGGAGCCCAGCGGGCCACCGGCCAAGAAACGCTGCCTGCGGAAGACCGGATGCGCGCGGCGGATGGCGAGCACACGCTTGGTAAAGCCCAGCATCGCCTCGGACTTTTCTTCTTCCAGCAGCGACCAATCCATCCAGGAAATCTCGTTGTCCTGGCAATAGACGTTGTTATTGCCGCCCTGCGTGCGCCCGAACTCGTCGCCGTGGCAAAGCATCGGCGTGCCCTGGGAAAGCAACAAGGTGGTCAGGAAGTTGCGCACCTGCCGGCGGCGCAACTTCTTTATCTCTTCGTCCTCGGTAGGCCCTTCCACGCCGTGGTTCCAGGAACGGTTGAAGGACTCGCCGTCGCGGGAGTCCTCGCCGTTTTCCTCATTGTGCTTGTCGTTGTAGGTGACGAGGTCCCGCAGCGTAAATCCATCGTGGGCGGTGATGAAGTTGATGGAAGCGGTAGGGCGGCGGCCATTGTTGCCATAAAGATCGGAAGAGCCGGTAAGCCGCGAGGCAAACTCTCCCAAGGTGGCGGGCTCGCCGCGCCAGAAATCGCGCACGGTGTCGCGGTACTTGCCGTTCCACTCGCTCCAAATCGGTGGAAAGTTTCCCACTTGGTAGCCATCATGGCCCACGTCCCAGGGCTCCGCGATGAGCTTTACTTGGCTGACCACGGGGTCTTGTTGCACGAGGTCGAAGAAGGTGGCGAGCTTGTCGACGTCGTCAAGCTCCCGCGCCAGCGTCGCCGCCAGGTCGAAGCGGAAGCCGTCCACATGCATCTCCGTGACCCAGTAGCGCAGCGAATCCATAATCAGCTGCAGCGAGTGCGGATGCCGAACGTTAAGGGAATTACCGGTGCCAGTGTAGTCCATGTAGAGGCTCTTGTCCTCATCAACCAGGCGATAGTAGGCGTGGTTATCGATGCCGCGGAAGGCGATGGTGGGGCCTAGATGGTTGCCCTCCGCGGTGTGGTTATAGACCACGTCGAGGATGACCTCGATGCCTTCCTCATGGAAGGCACGCACCATGGCCTTGAACTCCGCGACGGCCTCGCCGGGCTTTTTGGCATAGGCATAGTCCAGGTGAGGAGCGAAGAAGCCGAAGGTGTTGTAGCCCCAGTAGTTGCGGAGGCCGAGGTTGCGTAGGCGATCATCCTGCAGGAACTGGTGCACCGGCATCAGCTCGACGGCGGTGACGCCGAGCTCCTTGAAATAGTTGATGATCGCTGGATGCGCCATGCCCGCGTACGTGCCTCGCAGCTCCTCAGGCACGTCGGGATGGCGCATAGTCATGCCCTTGACGTGGGCTTCGTAGATGACCGTCTCATTATCAGGGGTGCGGGGGCGGCGGTCGCCGGCCCAATCGAAGAAGGGGTTGATGACCACCGAAAGCATGGTGTGGCCGAGGGAATCTTCAGTGTTGCGGCCGGTGCCTTCCTCTTCGGCGTGGATGTCATAGGAGTAGAGGGAGGCGTCGCCATCGAAATCGCCGTCGAAGGCCCTAGCATACGGATCTACCAGCAGCTTTGAGGGATCGCAGCGCAGGCCATTGGCGGGGTCATAGGGGCCATAGATGCGATAGCCATAGCGCTGGCCCGGGCCAACGTTGGGCAGGTAGGCATGCCAGACGTGGGCTGTTATTTCATTCAGCTCGACGCGCTCTTCTTTTCCTTCGCGGTCGATGAGGCAGAGCTCGATTTTTTCGGCGATTTCAGAAAAGATGGCGAAGTTTGTACCGGAGCCATCGAACGTGGATCCTAGTGGCGCGGGTTTTCCTGGCCAGGCTTGGGGAGGGCAGACAGCGGTTTCAGTCATGCCCTAGAGCATAATTAATTTTCCGTGCCCGCGAGCGGGTTGCGCAGGCCGTTTACGATGATCTCGACGCCGCGGTGGATATCTGGGCGGTGGTCTACGGGGGATTTATCCGCGGCGTCTGCAGAGGCTGTGGCCTTAGCTGACTCTGCCAACTGCTGGCGCGATTGTTCCATCTGGGTAGCGCCCAAGACTAGGTGCGCGATGGCTAGCGACGCCGCCTGAACCTCGGCTTCCAAGGCGCAGTGGCCTTCGACTGACTTAAATGAGGCGGCGATCTTTTCGGTGAGTACTTCCCAAGTCCCGGAATCAGGGTAGGCGAGGCCCGCGCTGGCAACCTCTGCGCCATCGCGCCAGCTGAGTAGGGCAGAGTGCAGGCTCTTTGCGACGTTTAGCGGGCTCGTGCCGGAAACAGGCGCCAGGATTTTCTCGGCCATGGCGGCGATGAGCGCTTGCTTGTTGGCGACGTGCCAGTACAGCGCGCCGGGCGCTACGCCGAGTGCGGTGGAGACTCTGCGCATCGTAACGTCCGCGAGCCCGTAGGAATTTAAGAGCTCGAGGGCAGTCGAAAGAATACGGTCTCGGTCTAATTGCACGCTGTTATCTTACCCGTCCGGCTGTCGGTGCATCCGTGCGGCACGGCAGGTGTATAAGGCCTGTGCGCCGAATAGTGGTGACTGGCTTAACATTTGCCAGTAAATGTGTAAGAAAAGGCCTAAGTTCACAGGCTTCTTTGAGGGATCCGACATGTATTCCGCACCTTCGACTTGTTAGGATGAGGCGGAAAGAAAACTGGCTCAGGCTGTTTCGCTCGCGCTGAATCGGCGACCATTCGGAACCGATTTACAGCGACCTACATTTAGCCTTGACGCCAGCCATCGTAAATATTTCAGGAGCCTAACCCTTGTCTTTTCTAACCCCTGCGAAGAAGTCCCTCGTTGCTGTAGCCATGGTTCTGCCGATGACCCTCGTTGCCTGCGGTAACGACGAAGAAGCCAACAACGCTCAGGGTGGCGACAAGACCACCGCCACGAAGACCACGCAGGCTTCCAAGGATGCGGACAAGTCTGCTGCTCCGAGCAAGGAAAAGAAGTCCGAGGACAAGGACGCAAACAAGGATAAGAAGGACGGCAAGGACGCAGAGAAGAAGGGAGGCGCAGACAAGGACTCCAACGCAGCCGCTGCGGAGGAGACCCTGGCTAACCCATTCGAGGGTGGCGCCAACCCGCTTGAGAACGCCGCGCCGGTCGCTCCGGTTGAGGGCGCTCCGGCAGAGCAGGGAGATGTCGACGGCATCAATCAGCTGGTCCGTGGCCTCTACGAGACCAAGACCATGCGCCAGTTCTTCAAGTACATGCCGGATCACACCTGCTCCGCAGTGCTGAACGCGCAGGGCTCTGAGGTTGCCAACATGGACTACAACCAGATCCCGGATGTTCCGATGAACGAGCTGAAGAACATGCTCGCAGCTTCCGGCCAGGACACCTCCCAGCTGGATGGCTTCGACTGGAACGCAATTGGCGTTGAGTCCATCAACGACGTTGTTGTCAACGGTGACGATGCTTCCGCAACCGTCAACGTCAACACCAACGAAGGTCTGGATAGCTCCACCATGCGTTTCCGCCGCGAGAACGGCAACTGGACCTTCTGTGGCGAGGTCTAAACTCTCCGCGGAGAAAATAGCGTCAAACAAGGCGCTGTAATTTATAAGGAGGGAGTGCTTTGGCACTTCCTCCTTTTCGTTTTAGTTCTTTCGAGTCAGGCCTTATAAAGAAATGGTGTCCAAGTCCAAGTTTCGTATTCCTCGCTCCATCGGGTTCGGTGCGGGGCTGCTTGCCCTAGTCCTTGTTGTCTATTCGGTAGTGGGGGCGGTGTGGGGGATGTGGCGCCCGACTCTTACCGGCCGTGAAGTAGAAGACGGCGGCTATGCCATCGAAAATGTTGCTGACGTGCAATTTTCTTCCTTCATTGTATTCGCTGTCCTGGTGGGTTTCTTGGGGCTTTGCTTCGGGCTGTTTTCTTATATGCGCGGCGCGGCGTTCCGCGGCGTCGGGCAATTGCTGTGGTGTGGGGTGGCCTGCCTGGCAGGTGCGGCGGCTTTCTATGTGGTTGGCGGGGTAACGGCGCATTCCGCGCCGGCGGATCCGGGGCAGGTGGTCCAGTTTGTGCCAAAGTTTGCCCCGGGGATCGCGTGGGTGGTTTCGCCGTTTATGGCGATGTTTGCTTATTGGTCGGCGGCCTTCGTGGATGTGCCGGGCGTAGATTAGAGGCCGAGGATGCGGGGCTCGGGGGTATACATTATGTGTAATTTGCTGGACGTGTGGCGGGAATCATGCTGTGGAGTAAACCAGCATTGTTCCAGCTATGCGGGTCGATTTTGTCCAAAAGCTAAATAAGCACGGAAAAACCATTGGTATTTCGGGGTGGGTGCGACACAATGAAAAATAAGTCACACTAGTGAAAAGTTGTATCTCTCACCACCGAGGAATTTTCCCATGGACTATGTATTGGCTCTGGGTGAAAACCCAGACTTTCCTATCTGGTTGCGGGCCTCGCACCTCATCAACTTCGTACTCATCGGTATGCTGCTGCGCTCCGGCATCGAAATGCTCTCTTCCTTGCCGCGTCTGTGGTGGCGCAGTGATTGCGCGCCTGGCACCGAGTGGATCAAATTTACAAAGCGTGAGCTGCCCAAAGAGGAGGGCGTTTACACCTCCCTTATGGATGAGCTTTCGGTCTCGCCGATGCTTTCCCTGCCCGGCCGCGAGAACATCGGATTGGGCCGCCACTGGCACGGCGCCGCGGTGATGCTGTGGGTGCTCAATGGCTTTGTCTACGTTACCCTGCTCTTTGCCACCGGCCTGTGGCGCCGGCTGATTCCGACCTCCTGGGATATAGTCCCTGAGGCCTGGGAATCGGCCAAGGTCTACTTGAGCCTGCAGGCACCCTCGCTGGAGCACTTCACGCCATACGACGCCCTCCAGCAGCTCGCGTACTCCTTCGTCATTTTCATCCTGGCGCCGTTTATGATGCTCACCGGCGTAGCCATGGCCCCGGCCGTGCGAGTGAAGTTCCCTCGCTACGTGAAGTTCTGGGGTGGCCACCAAGGTGCTCGCTCCCTGCACTTCATTGGAATGGTGCTGATGAGCGCGTTTATTGTTGTGCACGTCTTCCTCGTGTTCTTCGTTCACCGCGAGCACAACATGGTCCACATGGTCTTCGGCGACGTGAGCGTGGAGCGCTACGCGCAGGCCTTTACCACCGTGGTCTTTACCATCGTGGTGGTCATTTTGTTCTGGATCTTCTTGTCCTACTGGTCCCTGGCGGATCGCGCCCGTGCCCAGCGCATCGTGGTGAAGTTTACCGAGCTCGGCCGCAAGCTCTTCCTGAACTGGTTGAAGGTTTCGCCTTCTACCCAGCAGGCTTATACCGATAAGGACATTTCCAAGTTTCACTGGACTAACGGCCTGCCGCCGACGCCCGATGAGTCGCCGGAGTGGACCAAGTTCCGCGAGAATGACTGGAAGGGCTACGAAATCACGCTGGCTGATGACATTAATGGCGTAGAGAAGGTCGTCACCATCGAGCAGCTACGTGAGTTGCCGCAGCAGTCCTACGTGGCAACGCATACTTGCATGCAGGGTTGGTCGGCGACCTCCCGCTGGGCTGGGCCTTCCATCGAGGACGTGCTAAGCCTGTTGGGACCACGCCCAGAAGGCGCCAACTACGTCATGGTCGAGTCCTATGGCCTAGCGCAGAAGATGTACGACAACCGCCCGCGCGAGCCCTTCTATGCCTGCTTTAGCATTGACGACGCCCTGGATGCACAGTCTGTCATCGCCCTGTCCCGCAACGGCCATGAAGTCGACATCCATCTCGGTGCCCCGGCGCGCTGCCGCGTGGAATCCAACCACGGCTACAAGGCCGTGAAGTGGGTTTCCAAGGTTAGCTGGATCGCTGATTACGCAGGCTACGGCGACGGCCGCGGCGGTACCCGCGAGGATTCTGCGCTGCAGGCGTTCAACGGCCGTATCTAAGTTCGGGAATCTAACGGCAAAAGTCGTACAATTTGACTCATGTCGATTATTGTTTCCACTCACTACCACGTCAGCGGCGTAAAGAATGACAACGATGTCCGCAAAGCGCTGCAGGCACTCTATGACATCTTCGCTTCCGGTGGCCTGGGCCAGGCCACCTTCGAAATTACGGACCATGAGTATGCCCGCCTTGTGGTCAAGCACAAGGACGATGTGATCCCCTCCGTCCCGGCGATGAACGAGGCCCTGGCTAAGGCTGGCAACTACGAAATCGTCCAGTAGTTTGAGCCTTTAAGGCCTGTTAAGGCCACTGGACCGGTGAGGCGCCAACCGCCTCTCGGGCAATATCGTCGATGCCGTGCAGGATGTGCTTCATGCCGCGGCCCAGGCTGGTCAATAGCTGGGCGTCGGTAAGCCCGCCGCCTGCCATGACCGCGTAATCCAAGCGCACCTGCAGGCCGTCGACGTTCGAGTGACAAAACGCCGCCGCCGAATGATGCGTGCGGTTCCAGTCGTTGCACGTTAAAAATATGCGGGTGAAATCCTCACCCTTTAAGTTCGGGTCCCAGTGGCCCTTGATGATTAGGCTCGGGCCCACATCGAGCACGAATGCAAATAAAACATCGTTTATCCAGGCATAAACGGATTGCTCGGCGTCCGTCTGGAAGCGATTGATGCCTAGCCTGCGCAGGATATCCTCCACCCGTGCGATGTCCACGGGCAGCACCTCCGCTGTTGCGCTTTCCGACGCCGGCGAATCCTCCGCTGGGGATGGCTGGCTGCGGAGGGAAGGGAAGGCGTCGGCAAGCGCGTTCAAAAACAACCTCGCATTGCGCAAAGCCGGCACCAGCGCTGCCTCCAACTGGGAATCCTGCGGCTCGTCCTGAACCACCAAGAATGTATGCCCCCACAGCGTGACCGCAGTGGGGTCGGCATAATCCACCACCACGCGCGGCGAGATGCAGTCGTGGTTCCAGTCGTTGGCGAATTCGCCGAGCGCTGCTATATCTTCGAAGCCCAAGTGGCCTTGGTGGGTGGTATAAAAATGCAACACCGGCTCGCCTGCAGCGTCGAGGCTCACGCGGGGTTCACCCCCTGTGGGATGTGGAAAAATCACTAGCTCATCAGTGGCTTTAATGGAATGAATACCCAAGCGGGAAGCGATCTCGCACATGCGAGCCAGGAGCCTCGTGCTCGTGGCGGACTCGCAGCTGGCATCTGAATCGAATTCATCCATGCGCTGGGCCCTGCCTTCCATAATTTGCTTAAGCGATAGTGCAATAAGGGGAGAGAAGCTGTGGCCCAATTCTATTACCAAAACTCGCCCTACCGCTGGGGAATCGGCGTTAGTATATTGGTCTAGCTATAGAAAGGGCTCGGACTATGTTGCACACCATCGATCTGCGCGGAAAGACTTTAAGCCCCGCCCGCCTGCGCCGAGTCATGCCACGCGGCGGCGCTGACGTTGCGGCTTATCTGGACAAGGTAGCACCGATGGTGCATGCGGTGCGGGAAAAGGGCGCGGCTGCGGCATTGGACTATGGCGAGCATTTCGATCGTGTACGCCCGGCCGCCGTGCGCGTTTCCCAAGCCGCGCTCACTGCAGCCGCCGCCGGGCTGGAGCCTCGGGTCCGTGCCGCTATCGAGGAATCCATCAAGCGCGTGCGCAAGGTGCACGCGGAGCAGAAGCCGGCCGCGCACACTACGACGCTTGGCCCGGGAGCCACGGTGACGGAGGTCTTCCAGCCGATAGAGCGCGTGGGCCTTTATGTTCCAGGTGGCAAGGCGGTTTATCCTTCCTCGGTCATCATGAATGCCGTTCCCGCGCAGGAGGCGGGCGCTTCCAGCCTGGTGGTGGCCTCGCCGCCGCAGGAGCAGTTCGCTGGCATGCCGCATCCGACAGTGCTGGCAACCTGCCACATGCTGGGCGTCGACGAGGTATGGGCCGTCGGCGGGGGACAGGCCGTAGCCTTGCTAGCCTACGGCGATGAGGAACCGGTGACGGGCGAGGCCTCCCTCGAGCCGGTAGATATTATTACTGGCCCTGGCAATATCTTCGTCACCGCAGCCAAGCGCCTGGTACGCGGCGTGGTGGGCACCGATGCGGAGGCAGGGCCCACAGAGATTGCCATCCTCGCGGATTCCACGGCAAACCCGGTCTATATTGCCTACGATCTAATCTCCCAGGCAGAACACGATCCGCTGGCGGCGAGCGTGCTCATCACTGACTCGCCGGAGCTTGCCGCGCTTGTCGACGCCGAGGTTTCCACGCGCTACCTTGTCACCCGCAACGCCGAGCGGGTGCGCGAGGCGCTGGAAGGCCAACAATCGGGAATCATTCTGGTCGATGACCTAGAGGCCGGAATCGCGGTTGCCAATGCCTATGCCGCAGAGCACCTGGAAATCCACACCAATGATGCCCGCGCTGTGGCCGAACGCATTAAGCATGCTGGCGCGATTTTCGTCGGGGAGTACGCACCGGTGCCGCTGGGGGATTATTCCGCAGGCTCCAACCACGTGCTGCCAACTTCTGGAACTGCCCGCTTTAGCGCCGGGTTATCCACTCATACTTTCCTGCGCCCAGTAAACCTCATCGAGTATGACCGAGCGGCGCTGGCAGAGATCTCTGACAACGTCATCGCCTTCGCCGCCGCCGAACAGTTGCCAGCCCATGGCGAATCCATCGCCGCCCGTTTTCAAGGAATATAGCCATGACCCAACTTTCTGATCTGCCCCTGCGTAAAGAGCTGCGCGGCAAGTCTGCCTACGGTGCGCCGCAGCTGCGTGTGGCCAACCAGCTCAACACCAACGAAAACCCCTATTCGCCTTCTGCCGCCCTCGTAGCGGATCTCGTGCGCAGCATCGAGGAGCAGGCAAGCACGCTCAATCGCTATCCGGATCGCGACGCCACCGAGCTACGCCGCGCGCTGGCTGAGTACTTAAGCGCCCAAACCGGCACTAAACTGAAAGCGGAAAACCTCTGGGCGGCAAATGGCTCCAACGAGGTTCTGCAGCAACTCCTGCAGGCCTTCGGCGGCCCAGGGCGTAAAGCCCTGGGCTTTAGCCCCAGCTACTCCATGCACCCCATCTTGTGCGCGGGCACCCACACCGAGTTCATCGATTGCCCACGCGGTGCGGATTTCCGCATCGACGTGCCCCGAGCGCTGGAAGCTATAGCGCAGCACCGCCCCGACATCGTATTTATCACCACGCCGAATAATCCCACTGGCGATGTCACGCGCCTTGCAGACATCGAAAAACTGGTCCAGGCCGCGCCGGGAATCATCATCGTGGACGAGGCCTACATGGAGTTTTCTTCCTCGCCCTCGGCTGCCCACTTGATTGCGAAATATCCCACCAAGGTGGTGGTCTCGCGCACCATGTCCAAGGCCTTCGACTTCGCCGGCGGGCGCCTGGGATACTTCGTGGCTGACCCAGCCTTCATCGAGGCCGTTATGCTCGTGCGCCTTCCTTATCACCTTTCCACGCTTTCCCAGGCCGCGGCCATCGTCGCGCTGCGGCATAGCGCTGAGACACTGGAAACGGTGCACAAGCTGGCCACGGAGCGCGAACGCGTCGTCGCCAAGCTGCAGGAGCTGGGATATTTTGTGGTAGAAAGCGAGGCCAACTTCGTGTTCTTTGGCCGCTTTGCAGATCAGCACGCGGTCTGGGAGCGGTTTTTGAGTAGCGAGGTGCTGATTCGCGACGTCGGCCAGCGCGGATTTCTGCGAGCCACCATCGGGCTGCCGGCAGAAAACGATGCCTTCCTTGCGGCGGCAGCGAAACTTAGCGGTACAGTAACTGCGGAAGGAGAAGACTAATGGCAAACCGCATCGGCAAAGCGGAAAGGGTGACCAACGAGTCCCAAATCCGCGTCGAAATAAACCTCGACGGCAGCGGGGACGCAGACATCAGCACCGGCCTGCCATTCTTCGACCACATGCTGGGCGCGATGTGCACCCACGGCAGCTTCGACCTCATGGTCCACGCCCAAGGCGATACCCACATCGATGCCCACCACACGGTGGAAGACACCGCGATTGTGTTGGGCCGCGCGCTTGCCGACGCCGCCGGCAACAAAGCTGGCATCCGCCGCTTCGGTTCGCAGCTTTTGCCCATGGATGAGACATTGGTAGAAGCAGTGGTGGATCTTTCCGGCCGCGCCTACTTCGTGATGAACGGCGAGCCGGAGCATCTACAATGGCAGATTATTGGCGGCCACTATGCCACAGTCATCAACCGCCACTTCTTCGAAACATTGGCCACACACGCGGCAATGACCTTGCACCTCAACGTGCGCTACGGGCGCGACCCGCACCACATCACCGAGGCAGAATTCAAGGCGGTAGCCCGTGCGCTGCGGCAGGCCGTCGAACCGGATCCCCGAGTAAAGGGGATTCCTTCCACGAAGGGAGCTTTATAATTTCTGGGAACTTTTTGATTTTGGTCCTGTTCTTGGTGGCAGGACTTCTTTTTGGTGGTGCCTGGTCTGCTTATCAGCAAGGCTCTAAGTTCTTTACCATCGTGGCTGCTGTGCTCGGCGCGGTATCCATCGCAGCGGCGCTGGCGTGGATGTTTGGTGTGATGGGCCAGTGAGCAACGCGAAGCAGTCCATCTGGAAGGTCCCGGGCTATACCGCCACGATGGTCGCCGTTGCGGCGGCCTTTGGCGCGTGGTCCATTCTGCTGCCGGTGGTCCCGCTGGCGGTTCTAGACTCGGGCGGCTCGGCAACCCTGGCAGGCGCCTCGACCGGCGCTTTCATGGCTGCCACGGTTATCACCCAGACTTTGACCCCGCGCATGTTGCGTACCTTTGGCTACCGTCCCGTCATGGCGGCGGCCGCGCTGCTGCTCGGTGTTCCGGCCTTCGGCCACTTGCTTGGTAACGCCGCCGTTGTCGTGCTTGTCTTTTCCGCCCTGCGCGGGATTGGCTTCGGCGCGTTGACAGTTTCGGAAAGCGCGCTGATCGCAGAAATCGCCCCCTCGCGGCTGCTGGGCAAGGCCACCGGAATGATTGGCGTCTTTGTCGGATTCGCCCAGATGGTCTTCTTGCCGGCCGGCATTGCGATGGGGCAGGCTTGGGGCTTTGAAACCGCGTACATCACCGCTGGCATCATCGGCATCATTGGCTTCGTGATGTGTTTGCGTGTGCCATCGCTGAAGGCGGCGTCGTCAAGCGTGGCGAACCGTGAGACCGGAGCCGTCGCTCCGATGTGGAAACTCTTCGCCGTGCCGGCCCTAGCTCTTACCACCTTCTCCATGAGCTACGGCGTGGTCTCCACGTTCATCGCCCCCGCGGCGCGAGAACTGGACCCAGCCACCGGCGCGGCCGTCGGCGGCCTGCTGCTTTCCTTAGTGGGTGCTGCGACGATGGTGATGCGTTACTTCGCAGGCGCGGTGGCAGACCGCCTTGGCAAACCCGGCACTTTGTATATCCCGGCCCAGCTCGCGGCCGCCGGTGGCGTGGCGTTGATTGCCCTCACGCTCGCGGAGAGCTGGTCGCTGTGGCTGCTGGTTTGCGGCGCCGTAATTTTCGGCGGTGCCTTTGGCATCGCGCAGAACGAGGCACTGCTGGCGATGTTCGACCGCGCGCCTCGCGAAAAGATTTCCGAGGCCTCTGCGGTGTGGAATATTTTCTACGACGCGGGCACCGGCCTGGGCTCCACGGTGCTGGGCGCGTTGGTCGCCAGCACCGGCTATAGCGGCGCGTTTGGTGCGGGCGCTGCGATTATCGCGGGCGGGCTGTTGCTGACCGTCAGCGATACGCTGCTGGGACGTACCCGCGTTAGCGAGACACACGATATTAAGACCCGTTTGCGAAGGTTGCGTAAGGTATAGCCCATGACAGGCAAGAATGTTGTTGTGCTGGACTACGGTGCCGGCAATCTGCGTTCGGCGCAGCGCGCGCTTGAACACGCAGGCGCGCAGGTCACCGTCACTGCGGATCCCCAGGTGGCCGTAGCTGCCGACGGCCTCGTGGTCCCCGGAGTCGGCGCCTTTGCCGCGTGCATGGAGGGGCTGAAAAGGGCCCAGGGCCCGCGGATCATCGGCCAGCGCTTGGCCGGTGGCAGGCCGGTGTTGGGGATCTGCGTGGGCATGCAAGTGCTTTTCGACGCCGGCTTCGAGCACGGCATTGCCACCGATGGTTGCGGGGAGTGGCCCGGCCGGGTGGAAAAGCTGCAGGCTGACGTGCTTCCGCATATGGGCTGGAATACCGTGGAATTTGCTGCGGACTCGGCGATGTTCGCGGGGATTTCTCCGCAAGAGCGCTTCTATTTCGTGCACTCCTATGCGGCCCGCCGCTGGGAGCTGGAAACCGAAATCACCGAGCCGCCGCGGGTGGCCTGGGCTGAGCACGATGGGGACCGTTTCGTGGCGGCCGTGGAAAATGGCGCGCTGTGGGCCACCCAGTTCCACCCGGAGAAGTCCGGCGAGGTAGGAGCGCAGTTGTTGCGCAACTGGATTAATACGCTTTAAGTAGGATTTGAAACCATGACCTTTACTTTGTTGCCGGCCGTCGACGCCGTTGACGGCCAGGCTGTGCGACTTGACCAAGGCGCGGCCGGAACCGAAAAGAACTATGGCACCCCGCGCGAGGCCGCGCTCAAGTGGCAGGAGCAGGGAGCTTCATGGCTGCACTTTGTCGACCTCGATGCGGCTTTTGGCCGCGGTTCTAATCACGCGCTGATGGCGGAGATCACCGCGGAGCTTTCGATGCAGGTGGAACTGAGCGGCGGAATTCGCGACGATGAGTCTTTGGAGCGTGCGCTTGCCACCGGTGCGCGGCGGGTCAACATCGGCACCGCGGCGCTGGAGAAACCGGAGTGGGTCGAGGAAATGCTGGAAAAGCACGGCGACAAAATTGCCGTGGACTTAGCGGTGCAGCTAGAAGAAGGCGAGTGGCGCTGCCGCGGCAACGGCTGGGTATCGGATGGCGGAGACCTCTGGGAGGTACTCGAGCGCCTCGATGCGGCAGGCTGCCAGCGCTTCGTGGTCACCGACGTCACCAAAGACGGCACCCTCGAAGGGCCCAACGTGGAGCTGCTGCGTGAGGTTGCTGCGGCTACCGAGGCAAAGATTACGGCCTCGGGCGGCATCTCTAGCCTGGATGATCTTCGCGAGCTGGCGCTGTATGAAAACGAGGGCATCGATTCCGCGATTGTCGGGAAAGCGCTCTATGAGCAGCGCTTTAGCCTCGAAGAAGCAATCGCGGCGGTGGCGGAGGTAGAGCCGCTGCCGGAAGAGGATTACATCGACCCCATTGACACCTATTAAAGCGAGGAGCGCCAATTCATGACTCAACCGCGTGAGCTCGTGGCTTTTGCCGAGGCGGCCGTTGACCAAGTAAGCGAATTATTCCGCGCCGGCCTCGGCGCGCCGCCTGCCCATTTCAAGGGCGAGGGCGATTTTGCCACGGAAGTGGACCTGCAGATCGAGGCGCAGCTGCGCCAGCATCTCACCCAGCTCGCAGGCATTCCGGTTTATGGCGAGGAGTCTGCCTCGCCTTCCGGCGTGTTTGCGTCCGAGGAGACCATGTGGGTGGTCGATCCCATTGATGGCACTGCGAACTATTCCGCGGGCAACCCGCTGTGCGGCGTTCTGGTCAGCCTCGTCCATGACTCCCGCCCCGTAGTTGCGGTGGCGGACTTCCCGCTGCTGACGCGCCGCGTGGTGGCTGCCGAGGGCATGGGCCTGCGCTCGGTTGGCGGACCTGCCACAGGCTTTGGCGGCGGCGCGGATTCTCTCGGTTTTGACGAAGGCCGCGGGCACGTCGGCTGCTCTTCGCACCTGCCCACGGATATCTTCCACGAGCTGCGCGAGACCGGGCTGCGCCCACGCATGACCGGCTCCGTGGGGGTTGATTCGGCTTTCGTGGCGCAGGGCGTCTTCGACGGCGTGGTGAACTTCTCGCCGCATCCGTGGGACAACGCCGCGGGCGCTCTGCTCATCAAGGCCGCTGGCGGCATCGCGACCGACCCCGAAGGCAACGACTGGGCACCGGGCGCCCGCGGTCTGGTCGCCGGCACCCCTCAGGTGCACGCCACGATTCTCGACATCGTGGCCCGCCACAGTCAAAAATCTTAAAAAGGAGGATGCCATGGCCTTGGCCGTGCGTGTTATCCCTTGCCTCGATGTGGACAACGGCCGCGTGGTCAAGGGCATAAACTTTGAAAACCTGCGCGATGCCGGCGACCCAGTAGAGTTGGCCGCCCGCTACGAAGAACTCGGTGCCGATGAACTGACCTTCCTCGACGTCAGCGCCTCGAAAGAAGGCCGGGGCACCATGCTCGAGGTGGTGCGACGTACCGCAGACCAGGTCTTTATCCCACTGACCGTGGGCGGCGGCGTGCGTTGCATCGACGACGTCCGTAAGCTGCTGCGCGCCGGGGCCGATAAAGTAGCCGTCAACTCCGCGGCGTTTTCCCGCCCGGAGCTGCTGCGCGAGCTTGCCCGGGTCTTCGGCTCCCAATGCATCGTCCTATCCGTCGACGCCCGCAGAACCCCACGCATGCCTTCCGGCTTCGAGGTCACCACCCACGGCGGCACGCGCTCCGCTGAACTCGACGCCATCGAATGGGCGGCCCGCGGCGCGGAGCTGGGTGTCGGCGAGATTCTGCTGAACTCCATGGACGGCGACGGCACGAAGGCAGGCTTCGACATCGAGCTCATCAAAAAGGTGCGTGCTGCGGTGTCTATCCCCGTCATCGCCTCCGGCGGAGCGGGCAAGGCAGCCGACTTCCCACCGGCTATTGCAGCTGGCGCCGACGCCGTCCTCGCGGCCTCCATCTTCCACTTCGGCGAGGTGGAAATCGCCGAGGTGAAGGATGCCCTCGCGGCGGCCTCCTACGAGGTACGCAAGTGAGTAGCCCGGCAGACTTCGAGCTAGACCCGGGCGTCGCTAAGCTGCTCAAGCGCAACGCCGACGGCCTGGTTCCCGCCATCGCCCAGTCCGAGCAAGGCGAGGTGTTGATGTTGGCATGGATGGATGACCACGCACTCGCGCACACCTTGGCCACGCGCAAGGGCACCTATTACTCGCGTTCGCGGCAGGACTATTGGATAAAAGGCCAGACCTCGGGGCATACCCAAGAAGTACTGGGGGTGCGGCTGGATTGCGATGGCGACACCATCCTGATTACAGTTCGCCAAGAAGGCGCGGCCTGCCATACCGGAGACCGCACTTGTTTCGATTCTCGTGACCTTTTGGGAGGCGCATTTTAGATGGCACGCCGTCTTGGCCCACTTTTAATTGCTGCAGGCGCAATCCTGCTGTGGCTTTCATCCCGCATGACGTGGGCTACCGCTGCCGTAGAAGACGATAAGTCCGGCTCCAGCACCGTCGACATGGTGGGTTCCTTCTGGTCCCTCGAGCTAATCGCGCTGACCCTTGTGCTTTTGGCTGGTTCGGTCGCCGTGGCGGCCCTGCGTCGCACCTCCCGCCGCATCGTGGCCGTCATTTGCGCGCTGGCCGCAGCCGCCGTGGCGTGGAGCCCAGTCTCCCTGCTGACCTACGGCGCCGACGCCGCTCGCGCCCAAGAACTCCTGCGCGCCGGCTCCTCCGACGAGAATGCCGTCAACGGTGCGCATATCTCCGAGTGGGCCACCGTCCTCAGCACCGAGGCCGCAAAGGCTGGCCCCATTCTTGCCATCTTCGGCGCAGCGTGCGCGCTGTTTGGGGCGATGCTGCTGGTGCGCAAACCGGGCGTCGACAAGCCCCGCTCGACCAAGTACGAAAGCCCGGCCGCCCGCCAGGAGCGCATCGCCGAGGAACTAGAGACCACCACCGATTCCGGTCGCGTGATGTGGGATGCGCTCGACGCCGACATTGACCCCACGGACGTAAAACGCCCCTGAATTTCTATTTCGCGGGCCATCGCGATAGCCTAAGTGTGATCTCAAACGCCCCTGTGGAGGGAGGTGCTGATGTCCACTCCGATCGCCGTAGACCACCTGATAGCAGGTGTGCTTGACGACGTCGCCGTGCGCGAAGCCCGCGTCTCCTTCCAAGACATCAAAGCGCGCTCGCGTTCCATGAGCGAGCCTCGCGACGTCCGTGCTGCGCTGTTACGCCAGGGCTGCTCCGTGATTACCGAAATCAAACGCGCCGTGCCTTATGCCGGCGAAATCGCACATCTGGACTCTCCGGAGTCGGTGGCGCAGATTGCCGCGCAGCTAGCTGCCACGGGGGTCCACCTGATGGCCTGCCAGACCGACAGGCGGCGCTTCCACGGTTCTTTGGAGGATATGCGCCAGGCCCGCGAGGCGATCGATATCCCGATGATTTGCCGCGACATCATCGTGGACCCGTACCAGATCCACGAGGCGCGCTGCTATGGCGCGGATGCGGTGCCGCTGCAGGTGGAGATCTTGGAGCAAGCGCGGTTGGAGGCGCTGCTCGATCGCATTGAATCGCTGGGAATGACCGCAATTTTAGAGGTGCGCACCTGTGATGAAGTCGACCGCGCCATCAAGGCCGGTGGCAGCGTGGTGGCCATTAACGCATGGTCGGTGGCCTCGGATGCCATCAACCGCGAGGCCTTCTCCGAGATTGTGCCGGGGCTGCCGGAATCCATCGTGCGCATCGCAATCGGCGGAGTGAATTCGCCACGTAACGTGTTGAGATATGCCTCCCAGGGCGCCGATGCGGTGCTGGTAGGAGAGGCCATCATGGCGGCCCAAGACCCCGCCGCCGCGGCGCGTTCCTTGGTCGCTGCTGGCCAGCACCCGGCGTGCCCTTCGCGGAAGTCTCTTTAGTGGCTTTGTCCCGCCGGATAAGGCAAACTGTCTAGCGTGCAAATTCTGGCAAACATCCCGTCCCCGCCGCAGGGCGTGTGGCATTTAGGTCCGTTTCCGCTGCGTGCTTACGCACTTTGTATCATTGTCGGCATTCTGGTGGCGATGTGGATGACGCAGCGCCGCTACGTTGCGCGTGGCGGCAATTCCGATGTCGTGTGGGATGCGGCCATCGTTATCATCCCGGCGGGCATCGTCGGCGGGCGCTTGTATCACGTGATTACGGATCACCAGAAGTATTTCTGTGCCGACTGTAACCCGGCCGATGCCTTGAAAATCACCAACGGCGGCCTCGGTATTTGGGGCGCGGTGGCGCTCGGCGTGTTCGCGATTTGGGTGATGTTCAAGATTAAAAAGGTGCCCATGGCGCCGTTTGCCGACGCCGTCGCTCCCGGCCTCATCCTTGCCCAAGCCATCGGGCGGCTCGGCAACTGGTTTAACCAGGAGCTTTACGGCCGGCCCACCGACGTTCCGTGGGCGCTGGATATTTACTACCGCATCAACGAGGCAGGGGAGTATGCGCCGGTCTCGGGCCGCTCAACTGGGGAAGTAATAACGTCCGTGCACCCGACCTTCCTCTACGAGCTGGTCTGGAATGTTGCCGTGTGCTTGTTCTTACTGTGGGCGCAAAAGGCGTGGAAGCTGGGGTACGGCCGAGTGTTTGCGCTCTATGTGGCGGGGTATACGCTGGGTCGTTTCTTCGTTGAGAATATGCGCTCGGATGAGGCCACGATGGTCTTCGGCCTGCGAATCAACGTCATTGTTTCAGTAGTGCTTTTCATCGTGGCGCTGGTGGTATTTTTCAAGCTTCCGCGCGGGCAGGAGACTCCCGCTGAGGTAGATCCTGCGCGTAACGGGCCGAAAGCGCTCGGTGAGTCGCAGGAATCACACTAAGCAGTGTACGTTGCCCATTCATGCCCGCTTTTAAGCGGGCATTTCTGGTTTTGTTGGCTTTGGCAGTGGCCGTTGCCGGCGAACGCGGGTAGGTTGGGTTTCGTTAGCATTCCCGATGTGAATAGGGCTTTTAATGTTGGATAGAAGAACCAAAATCGTTTGTACCTTAGGTCCCGCTGTGGCAAGCAAGGACGGAATCCTGCGCCTCGTGCAAGAGGGCATGGACGTCGCTCGCCTTAACATGTCCCACGGCGAGCACACCGACCACGAAGCCAATTATCGCTGGGTACGTGAGGCCACCGATGAAACTGGCCGCGCCGTCGGCATCCTAGCCGACCTGCAGGGCCCGAAAATTCGCCTGGGTCGCTTCATCAACGGCGAGGAGATGTGGGCAGAAGGTGAAATCGTTCGCATCACCGTCGACGACGTCGAAGGCACCCACGACCGCGTCTCCACCACCTACAAGAACCTCGCGAAGGATGCGAAGGCTGGCGACCGACTGCTTATCGACGACGGCAAGGTCGCCGTGGTCTGTAAAGAAGTAGATGGCAACGACGTCGTCTGTGAGGTCACTGAAGGTGGCCCCGTATCCAACAACAAGGGCGTTTCCCTGCCCGGCATGGATATTTCCGTGCCGGCTCTATCCGAAAAGGACATCGCCGACCTGCGCTTCGCTCTGCAGCTCGGCGTCGACATGATCGCGCTGTCCTTCGTGCGCTCGCCAGCCGACGTCGACCTAGTCCACGCCATCATGGACGAAGAGGGCCGTCGCGTGCCGGTCATCGCGAAGCTGGAGAAGCCGGAGGCGGTCGATGCTCTGGAGTCCATCGTCCTTGCTTTCGACGCTATCATGATTGCCCGTGGTGACCTGGGCGTCGAGGTGCCGCTCGAGCAGGTGCCGCTGTTCCAGAAGCGCGCCATCCAAATCGCGCGTGAAAACGCTAAGCCGGTCATCGTGGCAACCCAGATGCTGGATTCCATGATCAGCAACCTGCGCCCGACCCGCGCGGAAGCATCAGATGTGGCCAATGCCGTGCTCGATGGCGCCGACGCCGTCATGCTCTCCGGCGAAACTTCCGTGGGCATCGACCCACAGAACGTCGTGCGCACTATGTCTCGTATCGTGCAGAACGCTGAGTCCGATGGCCAGGTGCCGCCGCTTTCGCACGTTCCGCGCACCAAGCGCGGAGTGGTGTCGTACTCGGCGCGCGACATCGCTGAGCGCCTGAATGCGAAGGCAATCGTTGCCTTCACCACCTCCGGCGATACCGCAAAGCGCGTGGCGCGTTTGCACTCCAAGCTGCCGCTGCTGGCGTTTACCCCGTTCCCGGAGGTGCGCTCGCAGCTGGCCCTGACCTGGGGCGCACAGACTTTCCTGAGCGATGCCGTGGACTCCACCGACGACATGATGGCTACCATCGACCGCTCGCTGCTGGCCATGGATAGTTACAAGGAAGGCGACCTCATCGTCGTCATCGCTGGCACCCCGCCGGGAATTGCGGGCAACACCAACATGATTCAGTGCCACATGTTGGGTGAAAGCCGCTAACCGAGCTCCTTGAGCGCGCTTCGCCGGCGCTCGGTAATCGCTGGCCCGTCAGCCCTGTGGCCTTCCTGCTTTTGCGCAGGGAGGCCTCTTTTTGTGGATAACTTTGTGGCCGCGTCATCGGAAAGCGCGTTTTAGCCTCTTTTAGGCGAAGTTATCCACAGACCAAAAATTGATGCTTGTGGCGGTCTTGTGAGTGCTTTTAGTGTGAAAGGTATGAACCTTCAGACGTATTTGCAAGCACGGGCGCGCGGCGTGGATCTTCTCGCCGAGGCGGCCGCGCTAAGCAAGTCTGAAATCATGGCATTAGGCGCAAGCCCCGATGACGCCGACCATCTCATCCGCCTCGCCGAGCCTTATTTTGGCAAGACGCCGTATACCCGCAAGCAGGCTCGTGCGCTCGCCGGCGCGCGGCGCCGTGGCCATGGATTGAGCGTGCTGGCCCGAATCGAAAAATACGTCGCGCGGGTGCGCAACCACCATCACGCGTGGGACCTAAGAGTCGAGTTGTGCCACGTGCCAGCCAATAACGTGGACGGGCTCGCGCGCGCTCGGCTACGCGAGCTCCTCACTCCGCCGCAGCCCCAGCCGCAGGTATCGCATACCCGGTACTCCAACGGCCTGGGCGCAATCCGTATCACCGATAAGGCGATGACCATCGAGGACTTTCGCGCCATCATTTCGCATGCGGACGGCGCCCTTGAGGGTTTTCGCGCGTTGGTGGCCGGAAACGCGAGCGGCGGGGCCGTTAAAGTATCGACCTCGGCGATTGTTTATCTTGACCAACTCGACCGCATCGTAAATGGTGAGGGTGAGGAGGTCACCATTGAGCTGAGTAACGGCGCGGTGGTCTCTGGCGCGCAGTATATTCAGCGCGCGCTGGCCCAGCATGGGGAGGCCGTCCTCGTGCATCCGCTGGCTGGGCCGGTCGATGCTTTCCGAACCCAGCGCATCGCAAACGATAAACAGCGTGCCATGCTCAAAGCGAAGTTCCGCGAGTGTGTGTGGCCGGGATGTTCCGTGCCTTTCGATGACTGCCAAATCCACCACATTGAAGCCTGGAACCACGGCGGGCACACCAACCTCCAAAATTTGGTGCCACTTTGCGCCTATCACAACGGGCTCAACCAGGATGACCCGCTAGGGCCCGCGCATCGCGGACGCATCACGCTTATCGACGGCCGCCTTGCCTGGCTTTCACCCAAAACCGGCAGGCCGTTGTTTCTAAAACACAACCTCCGCCCGCCACCCTAGGTTTGCGCCGGGCCGCCCCTGCCGGTCGCTCGTGCAAACGGAGCCACGGGTTGCACGGCGGGGGTGTCAGTAGCGGCGGTTGAGTAGCGGCGGTTGAGTGGCGGCGGTTGAGTGGCGGGGCCGCGTAGGGCGGGGAAAGCCAAAAAGGCGCTAGGTGAAATGCCTAGCGCCTACTGGTCGTGGTTACTTACTAATTGGGGTGGGGTCGTGGGTACTTACTAATTGGGGTGGGGTCGAGCTTCCAGACTTCGGCGGCGTAATCGGCAATCGTGCGATCAGAGGAGAAGCGGCCGGAAAGGCAGATATTCAGCCATGCCTTCTTGGCCCAGTCGAGTGGGGCGTCGACGTAGTCCTGCGCCATGCGGTCGCGGGTCTTCCGGTAAGAGTCGAAGTCACCGAGAACGTAGTAGGTGTCTTGGGCGTGGATGCCCTGGCCGTCGAGAAGCGAGGAGCGCAAGTCTCCGAACATGCCGGAATTCTCGTGGCCTAAAGTGCCATTGTTGAGGGCATCCAGAACGCGCTTCAAACCCGAGACGGATTCGTAGAGCTCGCCAGGGTTATAAGACTCTCGCAGTGCTGGCAGCTCCTCGTTGGAAGCGCCGAAGATATACGCGTTGTCCTCGCCGACTGCCTCTACGATTTCGACGTTTGCCCCGTCCATCGTTCCCAAGGTGAGCGCGCCATTCATCATGAACTTCATGTTCGAGGTGCCGGATGCTTCCTTACCCGCCACCGAAATCTGCTCCGAGATGTCGGCGGCCGGGATGATGTGCTCGGCAGGGGAGACGTTGTAATTTTCCACGAACACAACGCGAATGACATCGCGGGTGTCCTCGTCGTTATTGACCAGCTCAGCGATGGAGTTGATGAGCTTGATGATCTCCTTAGCACGGACATAGCCCGGGGCGGCCTTCGCACCAAAGATGAAGGTACGCTTCGGCACGGACTCGCCGTCTTCTTTGATACGGAAATACAAGTCCAGGATATAAAGCGCATTCAACAGCTGACGCTTGTACTCGTGCAGGCGCTTGATCTGCACGTCGAAGATAGAATCCGGGTCGACTTCCGCGCCCTGATGCTGCATGATCCACTCTGCGAAGTCGACTTTGTTTTTGTGCTTTACCTCCATGAGCTTGCGCAGAACCTTCTTGTTCTCAGAAAGCTGGGTAAGCGAGGCAAGTGAACTAAGGTCGGTGACCCACTCATCAGAACCGGACTGCTTGGTCAGAAGCTTCGCCAGGCGCGGGTTACACATCTTCAGCCACCGGCGAGGCGTGACACCGTTGGTCTTGTTGTTGAATTTCTCCGGCCACAATTCATGCCACTCGTAGAGCGTGTCGGCCTTGATGATCTCCGTATGCAGGGCGGCGACGCCGTTGATAGAAAACGCTGCGTAGCAGGCAATCCACGCCATGTGCACCTGCCCGTTGGATACCGGCGCCATGTATTCGATGCGCTGGGAATCGATGCCCCGAGCTTCCATATCCAGCCGGAAACGACGGTCGATTTCTTCCACCAACTGCCAGATGCGCCAAAACAGCTTCTGGAAAATAGACACTTCCCAGCTCTCCAGCGCCTCGGCGAGAACGGTGTGGTTGGTATAAGCAAAAGTCTCTGTGACAACCTTCCAGGCATCGTCCCAGGATAAGCCGTGGTCGTCGAGAAGCAGGCGCAAAAGCTCTGGAATCGCCAACACCGGGTGTGTGTCGTTGAGCTGGATGCAGTTGTACTTCGCGAATCCGCGCAGGTCGTCGCCGTGGTGGGCGATGTAGTTATCGATCATCTGCTGCAGCGAAGCAGAAACGAAGAAGTACTGCTGGCGCACGCGCAGCACCTTGCCCTCGTAGGTCGTGTCGTTGGGGTAGAGCACTCGGCAGATGTCCATGACGCGCTCGCGCTCGACGATGGCGTCGGTAAACCGCTGTGAGTTGAACGCATCGTAGTCGAATTCGTCGATGGGTTCGGACTTCCACAGGCGCAGGGTGCCGACGTTGTCGGTGCCGTAGCCGGTAATCGGCATGTCGTAGGGAATCGCGCGGACGTCCATGTCATCGAAGTGCACACGACGCTGATCGGAAGCACGGCGAATGACAAACTCGTAACCGTTTTCCATCCATGCGTCGGGCTGCTCCTTTTGGTGCCCATTGTCAAAGGACTGGCGGAACAAGCCGTAGCGGTAGAGCAGGCCGTAGCCGGTGACTGGGTAGTCCTGCGTGACCGCCGAATCGAGGAAGCAAGCAGCGAGTCGGCCTAGGCCACCATTGCCGAGGGCGGCGTCGTGCTCGGCCTCGAGGACGTCGGAAAGCTCGCGGCCGGCTGCCTTCGCTGCGGCCTTGGCTTCGTCGACCAAGTCCAGGTTGGTGAGGTTATTAAGCAGCGCGCGGCCTTGCAGGAACTCGGCGGAAAAGTAGTGCTGCTGGCGGGTCGCAGAGTAGGCAGCGCGGGTGGCTTCCCAATTGTCAGCGATTTCGGCTACGACAGCAGAAGATAAGCCGGACCAGAATTTGCGCTGGCTGGCAGCAGAAGGGCTAACCCCGGCAGCGGAGCGCACGTGTGCGGGGACAGTGGACTGAAAAGCAGAGTGCTTGGGCTGGCTCATTTATTACCTATCTGGTTCTTTAAGAGAATGGAAAATACCGTGTGCCAGCTTATCCGGCCTTGAGCGCAAGCGCTTGCTTAATTTGCGAGGTAGGCCAGCACCGCTGCTGCGGCGGCTTGGGTACTCGATGCCACGGTGGGTTCATAATCGGGCAGGAATATCGCTTGGTGGTTGACGGGTGGGTTATCTGCCAGTTCTGCGGGTGTCGAGCCAATAAACCAGAAATAATACGGCACACCCCAAGCTTGGGGGAGGTAGCAAAAGTCCTCGGAGGCCGTCGAAGGTTCGGCAGTACCCGAGGCCGCGCCGAAGACGGCGTCAAAGACTGCGCGCACGGTTTCGTGGGCGGCAGGATCGTTGTCGGTGACTTCGCCGTGGGCAAAGTACTCGAATTCCGGCGGCTTGGGGGCGTCGGAGGCTACGCATTCCGCGCGCACCATTCGCTCGAGGGAGGCATATACACGCTTGGCGACGTCCGGTTTGTAATAACGGGTATTCAACACCAACTCGGCAGTCTCAGGAATGATGTTGTTTTTATCGCCTGAATGCAGCTCCCCCACAGAAATGACAAAGAAGTCATGCGGTGCCACCTCGCGCCCAACGATCGCTTGCAAACGCGTGATGACCATGGCGGCGATATAGGTCGGGTCAACGGCTGCGTGCGGCATCGAGGCATGTGCCGAGCGTCCGTGAATGGTGATGCGCAGGGAGTCGCAACCGGCCATGATTGCTCCGGAGCGGGACAGAACATCGCCTGCTTTGCCGGGCATAACGTGTTGGCCGAGGCAGATGTCGGGTTTCGGGACGCGGGTAGTAAGGGAATCGGCCAGCATATATTTGCTCCCATGGAAGATTCTTCTGCTGGCTGGAAAAGAGCGAGGAAGGTGCCGGACCAGGCGTCGCGGTGGGCGTCGAGAAGCGCGCAGGCTCCGAGCAGCGCTGTAGTGTGCATGTCGTGGCCGCAAGCATGCATGTTGCCGTTGCGGGAGGCGTATGCAACTGCTGTTTCCTCTTGCACGGGCAGCCCGTCGAAGTCAGCGCGGAAAAGAGCGGTGGGGCCGGGGCCGTTGCGGAAGATGGCCACGGCCCCGAAACCGCCGATAGGCTGGACAATCTCGCAGTCGAAAGTGCGCAGGCGCTCGAGGATTCGACCGGCGGTGCGCTCTTCTTCGTGGGAGAGCTCAGGGTGAGCGTGAAGGTCCTCGTAGAATTCGCGCTGCCAGCTAAGGTCTCCGTGGGAGTCTTTCAAGAGGTTTGCGATTTTGGTGGAATCTGCCATAGCTAATTTTCTTTTCGTTTGGGTAGGGTTACCTACATGCCAATTATTCAGTTTGATGTTCTTGTGCCGAACGCTCAGGCCAAGCGAGTGGCGGAGGTCTTTAGCACTGCCACCGAAAAGCTGGTTGCACATGAAACGCTGGCCGCTGCCCGCGTAACCCGCGAGGAAGATCCCACCTTGCCGGCCGGCTTGGAGGAGCAGTTGCGTCAGACCTACCGCGACGAGCACTTTGACCGCGAGCTAGAAAATGCCAATGTTTATCGCTACAACATTGAGGTCGACGGTGTGAAGGGATCCGTGAACCAGCTGACGATGGTGCTAGCGCGACTTCTCACCCCGCACGCGGTGTTGCCGAAGGACCACGTGCTTTTGGAAGATGAGGTCGCGCACGAGCGGCCTGCTATTTTTCCGTGGTCTGTACAGGTGCAACCTTAGCGGCCAGCGCGTGGGCGGCGGCGCGCAATTGCTCCACGACGTCGCCTTTCGCGGCGCCTTGAGCACTGTCGAGTTCGATTCCTACGGCGCCGTGGGGAAGCGGCGATGCGATGGAGCCTGCGATGACGCCGACTGGCGTTTCGCCGGCTAGCTCGGCGACGGTACCGACAACTTTGCCGGTGAGGGATTGCTCATCAAAGCGGCCCTCGCCGGTGACAACGAGGTCTGCCTCGGCGAGTTTCGCCGACAGGCCGATTTTTTCTGCCACATACGCGCCGCCGGGGACTACTTCGAAGTGTTCTTCGCTTCCCCAGAGCGTTTGCGAAAGCCAGCGCAAAGCGATGGGGATGCCGCCTGCGGCGCCAAAGGATTCGGCGTTTTCGTCGGTGCCGGTTACTTCGCAGAGGCGAAGAAGAGCGCCCGCGAGCAGCGCGATGTGTTCTCCCTCGACGCCTTTTTGTGGGCCGTACATGGTCGCGGCCTGGATAGGCACGGCTCGGGTATCGGCGAGGAGGGTGTAGTCAAGGGCACTGGCCTTGATGTTGAGCTGGGCGGTGTCGATGTTGTCGAGGCGAACGAGGGGAGCGCCGCCCTTGGGTAGTGCGTAGCCGCGCTCGTCGTGTGCTGCAGCACCAAGTGCGGCGAGGATGCCCATTCCGCCGTCGATGGTCGCGCTGCCGCCAAGACATAAAACGATGTGCTTAGCGCCGCGGGCTTCGGTGTCCGCGATGAGCACTCCGGTGCCGTAGGAATCCGAGTGCAGTGGGTCGAGGTCATTGGCGACGGCGGGCAGCCCGGTGGCGGAGGCGACGTCGATTAGCGCATGCTCGCCGGCCAGGAAGTAGCTGGCTTCGGTCAGCCGCCCGCGGGCGTCGGTAGTGGGCAGTGTAATCGTTTGCACCTCGACGCCGGAAAGGCTGGCGGCGGTGGCGAGGATTTCGGAGGTGCCTTCGCCGCCGTCGGCCATGGGGCAGGTGGTGATGGTGGCGTCGGGAAGGGCCTCGCGCAGACCGCCAGCGATGGCTGCCGCGGCCTGCATTGCGCTTGCTGTCCCTTTGAAAGAGTCCGGTGCGACGATGATATGCATGCCGAAAAGTATAGGTGGCCACTAATTCGTGGGCGGTTTTACCTCGCGGATACTTGCACTTTTGGTCACACGATAGAAAACTGTTTGGTGTCCTGTAAACCACCGATTCGGCACCCTCGCCGGCGAAAGGCGCACCAGATGCACATCGAAAAGCAAATTTCCAACTACTACGACATGCTTTTAAAGCGAAACGCCGGCGAGCCCGAGTTTCACCAAGCCCTCTCCGAGGTACTGGATTCGCTGAAGATTGTCCTGAACAAGGATCCGCACTACGCCGACTACGGCCTGGTCGAGCGCCTATGCGAACCCGAGCGCCAGCTCATCTTCCGCGTTCCCTGGACCGATGATCGTGGAAACGTTTGCGTCAACCGCGGTTTCCGTGTGTAATTCAATTCCGCACTGGGCCCGTACAAAGGCGGGCTGCGTTTCCATCCTTCGGTGAACCTGGGCATCATCAAGTTCTTGGGCTTTGAGCAGATTTTTAAAAACTCGCTGACCGGCCTGCCCATCGGTGGCGGTAAGGGCGGTTCTGATTTCGACCCGAAGGGTAAGTCGGATGCGGAAATCATGCGCTTTTGTCAGTCCTTTATGACGGAATTGCACCGCTACATCGGTGAATATCAGGATGTTCCGGCAGGCGATATCGGTGTTGGCGGGCGCGAGATTGGTTACCTGTTCGGCCAGTTCCGCAGGCTGGAAAACCGCCACGAGTCTGGCGTGCTGACAGGCAAGGGGCTGTCCTGGGGCGGCTCCCTGGTGCGCACCGAGGCCACCGGCTACGGCTTGGTCTATCTCACCGCAGAGATGATGAAGGCCCACGGCGAGTCCTTTAGCGGAGCAAAGGTCATTGTCTCTGGTTCTGGAAACGTGGCGATTTACGCGGCCGAGAAGGTCCAACAGTTGGGCGGCACCGTCGTAGCGATGTCTGACTCCGCGGGGTATGTCGAAACCCCAAACGGCGTTGACTTCGAGCTGCTGAAAGATGTCAAGGAGATTCGCCGCGAGCGCATTAGCGTATATGCCCAGGAGGCAGGCGTGAAATATGACGAGGGCGGCAATATCTGGGCCATGCCTGCCGACGTTGCGTTGCCGTGCGCTACTCAAAACGAGCTCGACGTCGACGCCGCGCGGCTGCTGGCAGAAAATGGCGTGCGCTACGTCGCCGAGGGAGCAAATATGCCGTGTACTGCAGAAGCGACGCACTTCTTCGTGGGCTCGCAGGTTAAATTCGCGCCGGGCAAGGCCGCGAATGCCGGCGGCGTGGCCACCTCTGCGCTGGAGATGCAGCAAAATGCATCGCGCGATTCGTGGTCTTTTGACTACACCGACAAACGATTGCACGAAATCATGTCGAATATCTTCAAAAACATCGACCGCACCGCGCGGGAGTATGACATGGAAGGCGATTATGTCGCGGGCGCGAATATCGCGGGCTTTAAGAAGGTGGCTGATGCGATGTTGGCGCAGGGCGTCGTATAGCGCTGCTTAAAGCCTGAAGTCGAACTTTAGATTTTTATTGCAAGTGCCGCGTGGGAAACGTGTGAAAAAAGTTTCTTTGGTTACTCTGAGCGCATGTACCGCGTATTTGAGTCCCTAGATGAACTTGTTCGCAATCTGGAGCAGGCCTACTCCGTTCCCATGACGGCCAACTGCATGGTCCCGCGCCACGAGATGCTCGCGCTTCTCGACGACCTCCGTAACGCCCTGCCCGTCGAAATGGACGATGCGCAGGATGTCCTAGATAAGCAGGACGAAATCTTGGCTGGCGCGGAGGAACGCGCTGCGCAGATTGTCGCGGATGCAAACGCGCAGTCTGACGAGATTATGGCGCGTGCGCAGGAAGACTCTGACGCCATGCTTTCCGACGCCCAGCAGCGCTCGACCGCCATGGTCGCCCAGGCGGAAGACGATGCCAGCGCCATGATCGAAAGCGCGCGTGCCGATGCGGACCGCACCATCGCGCAGGGCAATCAGGAATACGAGCGCAGCGTCGCCGCAGGCCAGGCGGAGCAGGAGCGCTTGGTCTCTGAGTCCGAGGTGGTCCGCCGCTCGAACGATGAGGCGCAGCGCATTGTGGAGACCGCCCACACCGAGTCGAATCGTTTGCGCACCGAGTGTGATGAGTTTGTCGATTCTAAGCTCGGCGAGTTTGAAAGCTCTCTTTCCGGCCTGCTGCGTACCGTGAACTCTGACCGTCAAGCGCTGCGCCGCGGCGCGGGCGTGCGTTCCCGCATAAGCGATCCGCGCGCAGATGTGCGCAGCGAGCGCGGCGAGTACCGTGCCGACCGGGGCGAGCGCGGCGAGTACCGCGCCGAAAGCTCCGAGCGCTACGAACGCTAAGACCTATAGCGCGGATGCGTCAAGCACCGAGAGCTTCCGGCACCCGGGCGCTAGCGCGGCGATTGCACACTCTGTTTGCATAGGGTTTGCATAGCTCGGCTGCGGCGCGGAGACGATGGTCCTTGCTGGTGGCCAGACGGTTTGTCGTACACCGTCTGTTCATCAGCTGGGGCCATCGTCTTTGTGGCAACGGCAATCGCCGCTGATACCGCAGCGGGAAAACCGAACACGCCCCACATCAATGCAAACGTTTCCATAGGCGTACCCGCGATGAGGCGCACAGAAAATAGCGCCTCCACCAAATATTGCCCTGCGACAACGCTCAAAATTCCGCCGAGTGCCGTAGCAACGGACATGAGAACGCCCGATAGCCCTTCGCGCGCATTCCAGGCCAGCCACGCGGTGCCAAGGCCTAGGAGCGCGGAGGCGACAATCATCGTGATGTCGAAGGGCAGCGGAAGCGCCACGAAAGCACCAAGCACAAGCCCCAAACCCAGACCGCGATAGGCCAGGGAGCGTAGTGCCATCCCCGGCCGTAGGCGGCTGCGGCGGTATCGCAGATATGCGATTGCGCCAAGCACTACCACCGGCAGCACACAAAGCAGAGAAAATGCCCATCCAAGCTGGGCTAATTCGCTGTTTGGTGCAGTGGTGCCGTAATTCATAGTCCCCAGACTAAGGCCCCCTAAGCCATTGGGAAACCACCTGCCTTTAGTGCATAAGACCTTGTGCGGTGCAGTTCAGGCAACACCCAGATAGCGGGCAAAAGGCGGCGTCGGCAAGCGTGGGCAAAGCTCTGCTAAAAGGATGGCGCCGCACAATGTAGGCTAAGAGACGTTATGGCAGATGTATTGGAATCACCGCTGAAATTTAACGTGGCCGAGCTCTTGCGTGGCCAGGGCGCTGCCGCAATGCCGGAGCAGCGCGTGCAGAAGGGCCCTGCGCCCGAACGTATCGGCGTCGAGATGATCGCCGTTGCAAAAGGCGACGAGATTACGGTCGACGCCACCTTGACACCGCTGGGATCGGGCGTGCTTGTCGACGCCACGGTTACCGGCCCTCTCACCGGCGAATGCGCTCGTTGTTTGCGCCCGCTGCAGCCGCAGCTGGATCTGCAGGTCTCGCAGGTTTTTGCTGCAGACGAGTCTTTCATCAGCGGCGACGAACTCGATGATGAGGATGCAGGCTCTGGCGATGAAGTTCCTGAGGTCGTAGACGACGAAATCGATTTACTGCAGACTGTCATCGATGAAGCTGGCCTGAGCTTGCCTTTCGCGCCGGTGTGCGAGGAAGGCTGCGACATAGAGATGCCGGAGGGTGTTTCCACCGGAGTCTCTGGGGAAGAGGAAGACAAAGTCGATATCCGTTGGTCTGGACTGGAGAAGTTCCTGTGAGCAAGAAGAAGAAGCTGACCGGCGAGGAAGCCCTCAAGCAGGCCTATAGCGCCGTCGATCATGGCCCGTTGCTGCAGGCATTGGGCATCGACCTGGCCGATGAAAACTTGCGTCTGGCGCTGACCCACCGCTCTTTTGCCAACGAAAACGGGTACTTGCCCAACAACGAACGCCTCGAGTTTCTAGGCGACGCTGTCCTTGGCCTGTCCGTGGCTTCGAAGCTCTACGAGCAGTATCCTTCGCGTCCGGAATCGGATATTTCGAAGATGCGCGCTTCCATCGTCTCGCGATACGGGCTTTCCGATATCGCTCGCGAGATTGAGCTGGGCCAACATATCCTGCTGGGCAAGGGCGAGCAGTCCACCGGCGGCCGTGACAAAGATTCGATTCTGGCGGATACCACCGAGGCCATCTTCGGCGCGATTTATCGCCAGCACGGCTTTGAGGTCGCGCGCGATGTCATTCTGCGCCTGTTCCAGAAGAAGATCGACAACGCTGTCGTCTCCGGCCGCCACATGGACTGGAAGACCAACCTGCAGGAGCTGTGCGCCGAGCTGAAGGCCCCGATGCCGGTCTATACCGCTACCTCTACCGGCCCAGAGCACGACCAGACCTTCACCGCGGTGGCTACCGTCGCGGGCCTGACCGTGGGCAACGGCGTTGGCCACAACAAGAAGCTGGCCGAGCAGCAGGCGGCGCAAGAGGCGTGCGATACTCTGCGCGAAACTCCGCTTTTGGTCCAGGGCACCGCTAATCGCGAGAATTAATGCCTGAACTTCCAGAAGTCGAGTCCGTCCGCCGCGGGCTCGAGGCCTATCTTCCCGGCCGCCGCTTCGAGTCCGTGAAAGTCTTGCACCCGCGGGCCAACCGCGGCCAGGATGGCCCCTTGGAACAGCTCCTAGCCGGCCGCGAAATCGCGAGTGTGGCACGGCGCGGCAAGTTCATGTGGCTGGAATTCGCCGACGAAGACCTCACGGATCCCGGCCGCGATGTGCTTTTCGTACATCTCGGCATGTCCGGCCAAATGCGGGTGGGGGAGACGGACTCGAAACATGTACGCATCGCGGCGTCGTTAAGCGGCGGCGTCCAGTTGAACTTCGTGGACCAGCGCACCTTTGGATATTGGTTGCTGGCCCCCTGGACGAAGATCGCGCACATCGCGCAGGACCCGCTGGAGTCGGACTTTGACCTTGTTGCCACGGCGCGGCGGCTGCGGGGGAAGAAGACGGCGGTGAAGACGGCGTTGTTGGATCAGACTGTGGTCTCGGGAATCGGTAATATTTATGCCGACGAGGCGCTCTGGCTAGCCCGCATACAGCCCCAAAAGAAGGCCTCCACGCTGCGCCAACGCGACGCAGTTGCGCTTGTCGACGCCGCCGCGACCGTCATGCGCGCTGCCCTTAAAGTCGGCGGCACTAGCTTCGATGCGCTTTATGTCAACGTCAATGGTGAGTCGGGTTATTTCGACCGCTCTTTGCATGCCTACGGCCGCGGCGATGAGCCGTGCGATAGGTGTGCGACGCCACTAAAAAGGGTGGTTGTGGGCGGCAGATCTACCCACTATTGCCCCCGCTGCCAAACCTATTAATGGATCGATAGGGGATATATAGCGTTTAATATTCCACATGGAATTTATTGAGAACGCTGTGACAACGTTCAACGATTCGGTATGGACTTATCTGATCCCGTGGATCTTGATTGCTGCGGGACTATTTTTCGGCTTTAGGACTGCGCTCGTACAGGTGCGCATGGTCCCGCAAATGTTCAAGGCTGTGGTGGAACGTCCGAAGGGCGTCGGCCGCGACGAAGACGAGGACTACGGCGGAATCTCCGCTTTCAAGGCTTTTACCATTTCGGCGGCCTCGCGCGTGGGCACCGGCAACGTCGCGGGCGTGGCTGTGGCTATTTCCGTGGGCGGACCTGGTGCCGTGTTCTGGATGTGGCTGATTGCCATCCTGGGTGGTGCGACGGCGTTTATCGAGTCCACCCTGGCTCAGGTGTGGAAGGTCCGTGAAGGCACTGCTTACCGCGGCGGCCCGGCTTATTACATGAAGCGTGGCCTAGGCTGGGGCCCGCTTGCCGCTATCTTCTCTGTGGCCATCGCCTTTACCTTCGGCTTTGTCTACAACGCATTCCAGACCAACGCCATTGCCGATTCCATCGCGTTCTCCTTCGGCCGTGACGACTTCTCCTTCCGCTTTATCATCGGCGGCGTTATCGCTGCTATCTCCGCTCTCATCATCTTCGGTGGTGTGCAGCGTATCGCGAATATCACCCAGGTCATCGTTCCGTTTATGGCGGTTGCGTACCTGCTCATCGGCGGCTTCGTCGTCGTGGCCAATTTTGACAAGGTCCCGGGCATGATCGGTGACATCATCGGCCACGCCTTGGGCTTCAAGGAAATTGCCGGCGCCGGTCTAGGCGCTGCCATGATGAAGGGAATCCAGCGCGGCCTGTTTTCCAATGAGGCCGGCGAGGGCTCCGCGCCGAACGCCGCAGCTACCGCCGCCGTGTCGCACCCCGTCAAACAGGGGCTGGTGCAGACCTTGGGCGTTTATTTCGACACGCTGGTTGTCTGTTCTATCACCGCCTTCATCATCCTGCTGGGCCCTACCGTCAACTACGGCGCGGAAGCCGAGGGTGTTTCCCTGACGCAGGCTGCACTGGCTTCTGAGGTGGGCGATTGGGGCATCCATTTCGTCAGCTTCATCCTATTCTTCCTGGCATTTTCTTCGATTCTGGGCAACTACTACTTGGCAGAGGCCAACGTGGAGTACTTAACCCGCAAAAAGAGCGTGCTGATCCTCTTCCGCCTCGTGGTGCTCTTCTTCGTATGGTTTGGCGCCGTGGGCTCTTTGCCTTTGGTCTTCGCCCTGGCAGATACCGGCGCGGCAACGATGGTCTTCCTGAATATTCTTGCCATCGTTCCTTTGTCCGGCGTAGCCATCAAGCTGCTGAAGAACTTCAACGAGCAGCGTCGTGACGGCGTGGACCCGATTTTCCATCGCGACATGATGCCGGAACTGAAAAACGTCGAGTGCTGGGACGGCTCTGACCCGGTTACCCGCCGCAGCCCGGAGGACCGCAAGCACTTGCAGCACAAGTACGATCTGTCGGATCGCACCAATCTACGGGAGTACTAAATGCAACGCCTGACCGCTTTCGTGCACGGTACGGTCCAAGGCGTTGGCTTCCGTTGGTGGACGCGCTCTCGGGCCCTCGAATTGGGCCTTGCGGGCCACGCCACGAACTTAAAGGGCGGGCGCGTGCAGGTTGTTGCCGAAGGCCCGCGCGAGGACTGCGAGCGCCTGCTCGAGTTATTGCGCGAGCAGCCTTCCACCACCATGCGCCCCGGAACCGTAACCATCGTGGTGGAGCAGTGGTCGGACCCACGCGGTGAGAGCGGCTTTATCGAACGCTAACGCCTAGGCTTGCTAAACTTTCACGAATGCACCTGAAATCGCTCACGCTCAAAGGCTTCAAGTCTTTCGCGTCCGCGACGAACCTGAAATTCGAGCCCGGCATCTGCGCCGTGGTTGGTCCGAACGGCTCAGGTAAGTCGAACGTCGTCGACGCGTTGGCGTGGGTCATGGGCGAGGGCAGCGCCAAGACCCTGCGCGGCGGCAAGATGCAGGACGTCATCTTCGCCGGCGCGGGCGACCGCAAGGCGCTAGGCCGCGCCGAGGTAACCCTTACCATCGACAACTCCGATGGCGCGCTGCCCATCGAATACTCCGAGGTTTCTGTCACCCGCCGCATGTTCCGCGACGGCGCCAGCGAGTATGAAATCAACGGCGCCAAAGCGCGCCTTATGGATATCCAGGAGCTGCTTTCTGACTCCGGTATCGGCCGCGAGATGCACATCATCGTCGGTCAGGGCAAGCTCTCCGAAATCCTAGAATCGCGCCCAGAAGATCGCCGCGCCTACATTGAGGAAGCCGCCGGCGTGCTCAAACACCGGCGTCGTAAAGAAAAAGCGCAGCGCAAGCTCACCGGCATGCAGGCCAACTTGGATCGCCTGCAGGATCTCACCGAAGAGCTGGGCAAACAGCTAAAGCCTTTGGCCCGTCAGGCCGAAACCGCCCAGCGCGCGGCCACCGTCCAAGCGGATTTGCGCGATGCCCGCCTGCGCATCGCCGGCGACCAAGTCGTGCAAACCCGCAAGAAGTACGCCGATGCCGAGCAACAGGCTCAGGTGCTCGCCGAGCAGGTGGCGGAAGCTACCGAGCAGCACGAAGAGGCCACAGGCGTCCAGTTGGAAATCGAGGCCCAGCTCGAGGAGGTTAATCCGCAGGCCGAGGCCGCGCAGAAGCTGTGGTTCGACCTGTCGACGCTGTCCGAGCGCATCGCCGCCACCCAGCGCATTGCGGAAGAGCGCGCGAAAAACGTCGGCGCACAGGTCGCCTATGCAGGCCAAGACCCAGAAGAGCTCGAGGCCCGTGTCCTGCGCGCGGACGAGGAGCACGCAGAGCTGCTCATGGAGGCCGAAGAGGCCGCCGAGCGTCTGGAGTCCATCCGCGAGGAGGTGGCGCAACGCCGCGCCGTCTTCGAAGAGGCGGAAAAGGAACACATGGCGCAGCTACGCGCGATTGCGGATCGTCGCGAGGGCGTGGTTCGCCTCATCGCCTCCGAGGAAATCCTCGCCGGGCAGGTCTCCGCGGCAGAGGAGGAGCTCGTGCGCCAGGAGGAGACGCTGCAGTCCACCAAGGCGCGCACGCGCACGGCGCAGGCTGAGGCGGACGAAGTTGCCGATAGGTTGGAGGCCTTAAACGCCGAGCGCGAGCCGTTGGAAGAGGCCCACGTGCGGGCGGCGAGTGAGTCAGGGGCGGCCGAAAAACGCCTGGAGCAGCTTCGCGACGGCCAGCGCGAACGCGAACGCGCGGTCTACACGCTGCGCTCGCGCATCGATACTTTGGCGCAGACTGCCCCGGAAAATATCGACTTGGGCGAGGGCTTTAAGCCGCTGGCGCAATACATCACCACCTCCCATGACACGGCCGTTGCGGCGGCGTTGGGCGCGTTCGCGGAGGCGCAAACGGGCGCGGTTACAGAGGACATCGTGGCAGCCTTGAGCACCGCCGCCCGCACCCCGCTGGTGGACACCACTGCCGCGGGTGCCTCCGACTGGCGTCTGGACGCCAACCTGCCCAGCGGTGCGACCTGGCTGCTGGATGAGATGCAGCTTGCACCCGAGGTACAGGCGGCGCTGACGCGTCTGCTTTCCGACGTCGCGCTGGTCGGCGATCTTGCCCTAGCTCGCGAGCTGGTGCGCGAGGATCCGCGCCTGCGCGCGGTTACTGCCGAGGGCCTGTTGGTGGGCGAGGGCTGGGTCGAAGCCGGTACCGGCGCTTCTTCTACCGTCGAGGTCACCGCGCGCATCGCGGAGGCAGAAGGCCAGCTGGAATCTGCCACGCAGGAGTTGGAAGAGCTTTCCGGCACCCTGGAGGGCGCGAAGATGGCGGCCGAGGAGGCTCGCGTCGCGGCGGCCTCGGCAAAGGCGGCCTTGCGTGAGCACGACACGACCGTGGAAGCCTGGCAGCGCGACCACCAGCGCCTGCTGAAGCAGCACGAGGTCAACAAGGCTGAGCATGAGAAAGCCGCGGCCCGTGCGACCGAGATTGAGGTCAAGCTTGCCGAAGTGCGCGAGCAGCTGGCTGAGACCCGCGACCGCCTCTCGCGCGTCGATGAGGAGGTCGAAGACGGCGAGCCTTCCTCCCACGAGCGCGATGCTGCCTCGGCCGCTTTGGAGCAGGTCAAGGCCATGGAGATGGAGGCCCAGCTCGCGGCGCGCACCGCCCAAGACAAGGTGGGGCAGGCTGCGGGTAAGGGCGACGCGCTGCGTCGCCAAGCGCAGCATGAACGTCAGGCAAAGGCCCGCCATGAGCAAGCGATGGCGCGTCGTAAAGCGCAGGCCGACTTAGCTCAAGCGGTGGCAGGCCATGCCACGGACCTTGCCGGACGCGCATCCCAGGCCCTGGAGCGCGCCACCGCTGAGCGCGATGAGCTGGTTAATCAGCGCAACGTGTTAGGCGGGCGCTTGCAAGCGGCCAAGCAGCAGGTTTCGGCAACACGGCAGAAGCTCGACCGTCTGACGGCGAACGCCAATCATTCCGAAATCGCCCGCTCGCAGGCGCAGGTGCGCGTGGATGAGACCGAAGCGAAGATCGTGGACCAGTTGGGTATTGCGATCCCTGACTTGCTGCGCGATTACACGCCGGGCGAGGACTTCGACCGTAGCGCGGAAAAGGCGCGACTGAAGCAGGCAGAAAAGGACCTGAACTCCCTGGGCAAGGTCAACCCGCTGGCGCTGGAGGAGTACAAGGCGCTGGAGGAGCGCTATTCCTTCCTGTCTACGCAGCTCGATGACGTTATCCAGGCGCGCAAGGATTTGGCGGGCGTGATTGAGGACGTGGATCAACAGATTCTGCAGCTTTTCACCGATGCGTGGAACGACGTGGAGGCGGAGTTCCCGAAGGTCTTCCAGACCCTTTTCCCGGGTGGCGAGGGCCGCCTGATCCTGACGGAGCCGGATGACATGCTGGCCACCGGCATTGAGGTTGAGGCGCGCCCGCCGGGCAAGAAAGTCAAGCGCCTGTCCTTGCTTTCTGGTGGTGAGAAGTCCCTGACCGCCTTGGCGATGCTGGTGGCCATCTTCCGTGCGCGCCCGAGCCCGTTCTACGTGATGGACGAGGTTGAAGCCGCGCTTGATGACGTCAACCTGCGACGCCTCATCGCCCTGTTTGAGGAACTGCGCAAGGATTCGCAGCTTATCGTCATCACGCACCAGAAGCCGACGATGGATGTGGCTAACGTCCTCTACGGCGTGACGATGCGTGGCGATGGCGTCACGCGCGTGATTTCGCAGCGTATGAGCCAGGCTGGCGACGCCCCCGGTTCCGCCGCTGCAGCCGAGGATGCCACACGCCTGGGCGTCGATGCCCCGCGCGGCGCTGCGCTTGGCGACGCCGCCGAGCCCGACGCTGGGCCCGACGCAGGGCCCGACGCTGAGCCCGAAACTCAGGGTTAATCCGCAGGGTAGTAGTGCCAGGCTGCAGCAAGCCTGGCACTATAGAGGGCATGAATACGACGTTGATGTGGATTCTTATTGCCGTAGCCGTCATTGTGCTGCTGGCGATTGTGCTGGTAGCAGTAGGTAAAAAGCGCGGCGATGCCAAGAAAGTATCGTTCGAAAAGCCGGCCGAGGAAGCTCCCAAGGAGCTGACCCAGGAGCAAAAGTCTGGCAACTACCAGGCCAAGTCCGGGTTCAACTTTGCCCCCGCCGGCAGCGGCGCCAAGGAGCCAGAGAAGGTTCCCGCTCAGCCAGCCAAGCCGGCCGAGCCCACCAAGCCGGCCGAGCCTGCTGAGCCTAAGGCTGAGAAGTCCGCACCCGCCGCTGGTGCTGCAACCGGCGCGGCCGCTGCCGGTACCGCTGCCGCAGGAGCTGCAGCTGCTGCCTCCAAGCCGGCGGAGTCTGAGCCTGCCAAGACTGAACCTGAAAAGGCCAAGCCGGTAGCAGATGAAACCCCGGTTGAACAGCCGGCCGTCGAGGAGCCGGCAGCAGAAGAACCGGTTGCTGAGGCGCCGCAGGAGGAAGCGATCGCGGAAGAGCCGACGGTTGTTACCGAAAGTACAGACGAAGTCCCGACAGATGAAGCCGCCGAATCTCCAGCAGAAGCTTCTGATGCCGAAGCTGCGGAGGTTGAGGAAGCTGCGGAGGCTGAGGAAGCCGCGGCGGCAGCCGATGCGCAGACGCAGGGCGCTGAGGCAGCGCTAGAGGCCGAGCCGGAGGAGCTTGAAGTCTCTGCGGACGCTGAGGTTGTCGAGGCGGCGGAGGCGACGGAACCTGATATCGCGCCGGCGGGTGGCCGTTTGGGTCGCCTGCGCGGCCGCCTGTCGCGCTCGCAGAATGCTATTGGACAGGGCCTGATGGGCATCTTGTCCGCGGGTGACCTCGACGAGGAAGCGTGGGAGGAAATCGAAGACACCCTCATCATGGCGGACTTGGGCACCAAGTCCACTATGAAGGTCACGGAGGCGCTGCGCGATAAGTTCGCAGAGCGCGGCGTCGCCAGTGAGGAAGAGGCCCGCGCGATGCTGCGCGAGTGCCTCATAGAGGCCGGCCACCCGGAGATGGACCGTTCCATCAAGGCCATGCCGAACGAGGGCAAGCCAGCTGTCATCATGGTCGTCGGCGTCAACGGCACCGGCAAGACCACCACCACGGGCAAGCTTGCGCGCGTGCTCGTCGCGATGGGCCACAAGGTGTTGTTGGGCGCCGCGGATACCTTCCGCGCAGCCGCAGCGGATCAGCTCGAAACCTGGGGTCGCCGCGTCGGCGCCAGCACTGTCCGCGGCAAGGAGGGCGCTGACCCGGCTTCCGTTGCTTTCGATGCCGTTGCAGCGGGCGTTGACCAAGGCGTAGACGTCGTCCTCGTCGACACCGCCGGCCGCCTGCACACTTCTGTTGACCTGATGGATCAGCTGGGCAAGGTCAAGCGCGTGGTGGAAAAGAAGACTGAGGTGGACGAGGTTCTGCTGGTTCTCGACGCCACCGTTGGCCAGAACGGCCTAGCACAGGCCCGCATTTTCCGTGAGGTCGTCGACATCACGGGCGTGGTACTGACCAAGCTCGATGGCACCGCCAAGGGCGGCATTGTCTTCCAGGTTCAGGAGGAGCTAGGCGTCCCAGTCAAGCTTGTTGGCCTGGGCGAGGGTGCCGATGACCTCGCGCCATTCGAGGTCGAGGGCTTCGTCGACGCGCTGCTCGGGGAGAAGTAGCCTCCTTTAGCCTCGCGTTTGCCGCCGTGGATTTCTTTCCGCGGCGGCTTTTTATGTATGGGGCGGTGCTTTCTGGCGCCGCCGCTAGAACGATGCTGGAAAGCGCTGCTTGGAGGTTGTTTTTCTTGCAAAATCGCCGCGCGATTTGTCGCCTTGAGCACCGAAAAAATGTGCTTTGACGTGGGCCACAATGGTAGTGTGGGAACGTCGTATTTTATGCGCGCTCTAAGTAATAAATCTCTACACAATGGTTTGTGAGGCTAATTTTTCGTGACACTTATTTATGTTGTCCTCCTCGCAGCTTTGGCAGTGGTCCTTGCCCCAGTAATCGTCAAGGTTGCTGATCGCGCCGCCGGCTACCCCCTAGCCGGCATTTTTATTGTGGCGGCAGGTCTTCTTGCTAAAGAATTTGGAACTTTATCGGCGGGCGAAGAGCTGTCTTTCTCGCGCACGTGGGTCGGCGACGTCGTCGGCACCGGCATCGACGTCCACTTCGCTCTGCGCGGCGATGCCTTGGGCGTATTCTTCGCCTTGCTGGCTTTGGTCATCGGCGCCGTAGTCCTTACCTACTCGGCCGCCTACCTGCCCAAGGGCAAAGGAAACACCAGCTTCTATCTGCTGATGACGGCATTTACCATGTCGATCCTGCTGCTGGCGCTGGCTAACGACGTCATCCTGCTCTTTCTTGCCTGGGAGCTGGTTTCCCTGGCCTCGTTTATGCTTATCGCGCGTTCGGGTAAGGCAGGTGAGAAGGGCTCGCAGCGCACGCTGATTTTGACCTTTATCGGTGGCCTTACCCTGTTGGCAGGCGTGGCCATCGCGGCGACGGCCGCGGGTACTACCAACCTGGAAAAGATTCTGGCCTCCGGTGTCTGGCACGAGCGCCCAGGCCTTACTGCCGCCGTGGCAGTTCTTATTGCTTGCTCTGCTTTTACCAAGGCCGCGCAGTTTCCGTTCCACTTCTGGCTGCCAGAGGCCATGGCCGCAGCAACGCCGGTCTCTGCCTTCCTGCACGCAGCCGCAGTGGTCAAGGCAGGCGTGTACCTGCTGATTCGTTTCTCCACCATCTTCCACGACGTGGCCGTGTGGAACTGGCTGCTCATCGTCGTTGGTATGGGCACCGCCGTTATGTCCGCGGTCTTTGCGGTGCAAAAGACTGACCTGAAGAAGCTGACCGCTTATTCCACCGTCTCGCACCTGGGCTGGATCGTGGCCACCATCGGCGTCGGCACGCCTTTTGCTATCACCGCCGCCCTGGTGCACACGCTGGCGCACGCACTGTTTAAGTCTTCCATCTTCATGCTCATCGGCGTGATTGATCACGAGGCCGGCTCCCGCGATATCCGCCGCCTCGGCGTGCTGTGGAACAAGATGCCATGGACCTTCGGCTCCATGGTTATCGGCGCGGCATCGATGGCCGCGGTTCCACCGCTTTTGGGCTTCGTTTCCAAGGAAGGCATGCTCACCGCCTTCGAAGACGCGCCCATCGGTGGGGCAGGGCAGCTGGTGCTGCTGATGGTTGCCGCAATCGGCGCCTTCTTTACCTTCACCTACTCCGCCAAGATCGTCTTCGGCGCCTTCTTCGACGGCCCGCGCAACATGTCCAAGGTCCACGAGGCGCCTGTTCGCCTCTGGCTGCCGGCAGCACTTCCGGGCTTTATGTCCTTGCCGCTGGTCTTCGTGTTGGGCAAGTTCGACAAGCCTTTGGACTTGATGGCAGGTTCCGTGGGAATGGAATCTCACGCCCATCTTTCCTTGTGGCACGGGGTGAACGTTCCACTGGTCATCTCCGTTGTAGTGCTCATTGCAGGCATCGCTGGCATCTTCATTCGCAAGCAGTTGTGGTCCGCATTCGAGGACACCAAGCTGGTTCCGCGCACCGGCAACGAGATTCTGCGCTCCGTCCAAAATGGCGCGACCGCGATCGGCCGCTTCGTCGGCCGCATGTCCGATACCCATAATCCTTCACGCCTGATGCTGCCCATCGTCTTGCTGCTCATCATTCTGGCTGCGGCAGGCCTTATCAGCGAGGGCGTCGACGGCGTCGCACTTGCACCACGCGTCGAAGGCCTGGATAACCCATGGGATCTTTTGCCGCTTTCCATCGTCGCGCTGTCCATGTTTGGCCTGGTGCGCACCCGCAACCGCCTGACGGGCGCGGTGATGATCGGCATCGCCGGCACGGGCGTGACCCTGCAGATGTTCCTGCTCGGCGCACCCGACGTCGCGCTGACCCAGTTCACCGTCGAGGCGCTGTCTGTCATCGTGATGATGATGGTGCTGCGCTACCTGCCGGAGAAGTTCCGCCCAGTGCAAGAGACATCGCGTAAGACCGGCTCCATCGTGGTAGCTGTCCTCGCCGGCGTGGCCGCCTTCCTTGGTGTCTGGGGCCTGATGGGCCGCCACGAGCGTTCCGATATTTCTCTGTGGTACCTGGACAACGCTCCGGATATCACCGGCGGCGACAACGTCGTGGCCACCATCATCGTGGAGTTCCGTGCACTCGATACCCTGGGCGAGCTTTCAGTTCTGGGCATGGCCGCCGTGGTGATTGCTTCTGTTACCTCCACGCTGCCGCGCTTCCCATTTACCTCCGGCACGCGCCCGGCTCCGTTCGGCCAGTCGCAGCTAAATTCGGTTCCGCTGCGTAAGGGCATTGCCATCGTTATTCCGATTCTGGTTGTCACCTCCGTCGTGGTCTTCTACCGCGGTCACCAGGCCTCGGGCGGTGGTTTCCCGGCCGCGCTGATTATGGGCGCAGCCATCGGCCTGACCTACCTGTCCCGCGGCTCTGATGAGATTGTCTTCGGCCGCATGACCCCGATTCACCTCACG
The DNA here is from genome assembly GCF_001810285.1 of Corynebacterium sp. HMSC071F07. Classification (NCBI taxonomy): domain Bacteria; kingdom Bacillati; phylum Actinomycetota; class Actinomycetes; order Mycobacteriales; family Corynebacteriaceae; genus Corynebacterium; species Corynebacterium sp. HMSC071F07. The sequence continues at coordinate 77,605 of NZ_KV800702.1, read as the reverse complement.
GGCGTCGGCATCATCGTGGCGCTGACTGCAGGCTTTATCGGTTACATCCCGCACCACGGCGAGCCGGGCGGCTTCCTGACCGCCATCCATGGCCACGCCTTGGGCCAGCACTGGACCACGTCGCTGATTTTCGACCTCGGTATTTATCTCGCGGTTCTGGGCATGCTGACCATGGCCATCAACGCCCTCGGCGGTTATCTGCGCCCGGGCACGGAGCGCGACTTCTTGCCATGGATCCACGATGACGATTCCGCGTTGCCGACGACCCCGCGCGTTGTGCTTGACGACGTCGATGATCCTTACCCCGAGCCCATCAACCCTTCGAGCAATCCGCTGGCTTTGCTCAACAAGTCTGAGGCTCGAACTAAGAAGGACTCGCCGCGCGTGGCACGCCAGAAAGGCGGGGAGAAATAATGATTCTTGCACTAACCATCGCACTGCTTATCGGTTCTGCGGTCTATCTCATCCAGCAGCGTGGCTTGGTCCACATCGTGCTGGGCATGATGGCCTTCGGCCACGGCGCTAACCTGACGCTGCTCGCTACGGGCGTGTACTCCTACCGCGGGGAATCTTTTCCCTCGCAGGTCGCACACGACCAGATGGCGGACCCGCTTCCGCAGGCCTTCGTGCTTACCGCCGTGGTCATTTCCATGGCGACCTCCACGATCTTGCTAACCATGGCGGCTATGGGCGCCAATGATGACACGGACATCGTGGAGCCGGTTGATGACAACACCATTGACCACGCGTTTTCCACGCTGGGTCGTGATTCTAAGAATCGAGAGATTTTGCAGCGTTCGGCCAACAAGATGGATCGCGTCAAGCAGTTGGATCACAGTGAGGAAGGGGAGAAGTAATGGCTGAACTCGTCAGTGCACTGTTGCCGCTATTCCCAGCGGTTCCCCTCGTGGCCGCGGCCTTGGCCCTAATGGCCCCGTGGCGCGGCGTGCGTGATTCCATCATGCTGATTATCCCGGGCATCGGAATCTTTGCTGGCTTCGCGCTCTTGCTCTATACCTTGAACAACGGCGTGGTGGCCCACACCGTGGGCGGCTACCCAGGTAACGCGGGTATTGCCTTCGCGGCAGATACCTTCTCAGCGTTGATGATTGTCACGACGATGATCGTCGCATTCGGCGCCAACTGGTTTGCCATCGTGGGCGGCGAGACGAAGTCGCGCTACTACCCATCGTTGACGCTGATTCTCATCACCGGTGTTTGCGGCGCGCTGCTTACCGCAGACCTCTTCAACTTCTTCGTGTTCATCGAGGTCATGTTGCTGCCTTCTTATGGCCTCATCACGATGTCCGGTACCTGGTCGCGCCTCGCGGCCGGCCGTGCCTTCGTTCTGGTTAACCTCTTTGCCTCGACGCTGCTGGTCGTCGGCGTGGGCTATATCTACTCCGTTACCGGCGCGGTCAACCTCGCCGCACTAGAGGGCGCTGCGGCAGGCCACGGCCCGGTGACCGTGGCCTCGGGAATCGTAGTCATCGCCATCGCGGCGAAGGCCGGCGTCTTCCCCGTGCAGTCCTGGCTGCCGCGTACCTACCCAGGCACCTCGGCTGCCGTGATGGGCTTGTTCTCCGGCCTGCACACCAAGGTTGCGGTCTACATGCTCTACCGCCTGTGGGTCCACCTTTTTGGCATGGACCAGCGCTGGGGCACGCTCATCATCGTGGTCATGATCATCTCGATGCTGATCGGCGCATTTGGTGGCTTGGCCGAAAACTCCATCCGCCGCGTGTTGGGCTATCAGATGCTCAACGGCATGCCTTTCATCTTGGTGATGATGGCCTTTACCACCCACGATCCGCAGCGAGCTCTCGCCGCCGGCATCTTGTACACCATCCACCACATGCTCACGGTGGGCTCGCTCATCCTGGCCTCTGGTGCCATCGAAGAGACCTACGGCACTGGCTTGCTATCTAAGCTTTCGGGCTTGGCACGCCGCGATCCGCTCATCGCCTGGATCTTCGCCGCCGGTGCCTTTTCCGTGGTGGGCTTCCCGCCATTTTCTGGCATGTGGGGCAAGGTCTTGATCGTCATCGAGATCGCCCGCACCGGTGGGGTATGGGCATGGATTGTCATCGCGGTCATCATCATCGCTTCCTTTGCCGCCTTCTTGTCCATGCTGCGCGTGTGGCGCGAGGTTTTCTGGGGCAAGGATCTGCCAAAGCAGAAGGTGCCGAAGGAACTGATCATCCGCAAGAAGCTGATGGCTCCTTCCGCGGCGCTGATCATGGGCTCGCTGACCATGTTCGTCCTGGCAGGCCCGTTCATGGATATCACCCTGCACGCGGCACAGGATCTGCTGGATACTCAGGCTTATACCGAAGCCGTGCTTGGCGACGCCCCCGTTGCCTTGCCGGACATCGACTCCATCCAGGGAGGTCGCTAAATGAAACTTTTCTTCCACTCCTGTGCCTATGGCCTATGGCTGATTAAGGAGATCTTCGTTGCCGGTTTCGGCCTGGCCGTGGAGTCTTTCAAGCCACATAATTCCTACCACCCGGTCATCGTGCGCTACCCGCTGCGCGTGACCGATGCGTGGGAGATCTTCTGGTTTACCTCGTCTATCACCGCAACCCCTGGCACTTTGTCGCTGGGCCTGCGCGAGCCGGTGGCAGAGGGTTTGCCGCGTATCGTGCTCGTCCAGGCGGTCATGGGCGATGACCCGGTAGAAATCATGGAGTCGCTCGCGGACATGGAGGAGCGCTTGGCGCCGCACGTGAAGGATATCGACTATGGCGTGCCAGGCCAGAGCGATACCAAGGCCCTGGATCCGGCCTTCTACGAGTACCCACTCGAGACCGTCGGCCGCCACATGCGTGCGCCGGATATCGCGCAAGAAGAAGACACCCCGTTGCCAGCGGATGAGACGGAGAAGTATTCCGTCTGGCCGCTGCGTCCGGAAAGGAAGGGCGAATAATGGTAGATTTCGCGCACTTTAGCGCTTTCGAATGGGTCATTTTCGTCTGCATATTCGTGATGGGCGGTGCCCTGGCTTCGGCCTTGATCTTGGCGCTGCGCTCCCGCGACGAGCTGACACGTACCGTCATGTCAGACATGGCCTTCTACGGCATGCTGTGCATGTACATCGCTTGGACCTTTGTCAATCACGCCTCGATTCTCTATGACATCGCCATGCTGGCAGCGATTGCAGCCGGCGTGCTGCCTACGTTGTCGATGGCGCGCATCATTTCGAAGGGACGTCGATAAGCATGGCGTGGTACGAAATCATCGCATCCATTCTCCTCATCGTGGCCACCTTGTTGGTGGTTGCTACCGCAATCGCGCTGTGGCGCGCCCCCGACGCGTTGACCCGAGTAAACCTCTTGGGCCCGACCGTCGGCCTTGCGGTGCCGCTGTTGCTCGTGGGAAAGCTCGTGGTGGACTTTGCTGAAAACGGCTTTGATCTGTGGTCGCTGGTGCGCGTTCTTATCGCATGCTTTGGCGTGTGGATTATCGGCTCCGTTGGCTCTTTCTACATGGGCCGCTCCATCTACGGCGTCACCGTCACGGACGTGAAGTATGCGCGCCGCATGCGGAAGCAGACCGACATGGTAGAGGCCAGTGAAGACGAGATTTAATTAGCGCCGCGGCGGCGCCGTTGACGCTAATATGATCACATTAGGCACATACTTTCAATCGGAGCCCAAGGAGTAGGACATGAAACTCATCACTGCTGTTGTAAAGCCTTTTACGCTGCCGGATATTCGCGAGGCATTGGAACAGCTTGAGGTTCATGGTCTCACCGTGACTGAGACGCAGGGCTTTGGCCAGCAGCGCGGACACAGCGAGGTCTACCGCGGCGCCGAGTACGCCACCGACTTCGTCCCGAAGGTCAAGCTGGAGGTCGTTGTTAATGACGCAGCGGTAGAAGAGACCATCAACGCCATCGTTGAGGCTGCCTACACCGGCAAGATCGGTGACGGCAAGCTGTGGGTAACCCCAGTCGAGGACGTCATCCGCGTGCGCACCGGCGAGCGCGGCGAGGCTGCTGTCTAAATGGACAAAGCCGCGCAGCTGCGCGCAGAAGCTTTCGATGCGGCAGAAGCATTGATTAAGACCCTGGAGCTGCCAGAGGGCACCGCCCTCGCAGCGACGGGGTCTTTTGCGCGCCGCGAGATGACAAAGTATTCCGATCTGGATCTGCTGTTGATTCATCCAGAGGGGATGGTGCTAGACGAGCAGGCGGTGGCCAATATTTGGTATCCCATCTGGCAGGCGGGGTATCACCTGGATTATGCCCTGCGTACCCCGGGCGAGTGCGCGGAGATAGCCGGCACGGATCCGGCGGCGGGTTTTGCGCAGCTGGATCTGTCTTTTGTGGCGGGGAGCAAGGCGCTTGTCGACGAAGCCCGCGCCAAGCTTCTATCCCAGTGGCGGGTGCTGCTGCAAAAGCATTTCGATTCTTTCGTCAGCACCGCAATTGCGCGCTGGCGGCGTTCGGGCACGTTGGCCACGATGGCGAATCCGGACATTAAAAACGGGCGGGGTGGCCTGCGCGATATCCAGTTCATTAGGGCCCTGGCCCTGGGCAATCTTGCCGACGCCCCGCGGCTGGATGCCGAGCGTGACCTGCTGCTCGATGTCCGAAGCCTTTTGCATATGCATGCCCATCGTCACCGCGACCTTTTGGACCCTGAATTCGCCGCGGAGATCGCTGACGAGCTGGGTTTCGCGGACCGTTACGAGCTTTCGGCGACGGTGGTGCGCGCGGCATCGACAGTCGATAGGGCGATGGAGCGCGCGCTTGCCACGGCCCGCGGCGTCGTGGGCAAAAGGCAACGAGACCGTTCGCGCAAGCCTTTGGATCTAGGCGTCGTCGATAGTGGCGGCTACGTCACGCTGGCGCGCAACGCTGATCTGCAGGACCCAGGGCTAGGGCTGCGCGTGGCGGCGGCGTCGGCGCGCACGAGCCGGCCCATAGAGCCGGGCGTGTGGAAGCTGCTGGCTAACGCGCCTGCGCTTCCGGAGTGTTGGAATACCGCGATAACCGACGCCTTCTTTACCATCTTGTCTTCGCCCACCGACACGCCACGGCTCATTGAGGAGCTTGACGAAGTGGGACTGTGGGAGACTCTGATGCCGGAGTGGGGGCACATCCGCGGGATGCTGCCACGGGAGCGTAGTCACGCCCACACTGTGGATTATCACACCATGCTGACCGTGGCGCGCTGCGCGGAGGTACGTACCACGGTCGCGCGTCCGGACTTATTGCTGCTAGCGGCGCTGTACCACGACATCGGCAAGGGCTATGGCCGCCCGCATTCCGTCGTAGGAGCGGAAATGGTGGCCAAGGCCGCGGCAAAAATGCGGCTGAGCCTGGCGGATCGTTCGCGCGTGCAGACGCTCGTGGCAGAGCACACAACCTTGGCCGCACTGGTCTCCCGCATGGACCCGGAATCGGACGCGGCCCGGGATAAGTTGCTGGCGGCGGTGCATTATGACCACCTGACGCTCTCGCTGTTGCTGGTCTTGGCACGCGCGGACGCTTTATCGACTGGCCCCAGCGTGTGGAATTCGCGCTTGGAGGCGGGCATTCGAGTGCTGTCTTCGCGCGCCTTTGCTCAGATGGAGGCGCTGGCACCTACGAAGCCGGTGGTGTATGCGGAAAAGGAGATTGCGCTCAAGGCGAACTATGATGAACGCACCCTGACGGTTTCGTGGCGGGGCAAGTATCAGCGCGAGGTCATCCGCCCGCTGGCGCTGATTGCGGCGTTGGGGTGGACCATCGAGTCCTCCCGCATGGGCAGGGTAAGTGACGAGCAAGGCGAGGGCTTTGCTGCCGAATTCGACGTGCGTACCGTGGCGGAGAGCTTCGATGCGGCGGCCGATGAGGCGCGTTTCATCCAGTCCTATAAATCTGGCGTGTACACCATGCTTCCGGAGATTGATGGCGCGCCCACAACGGCGATGTGGACGGGAAGCATCTTCGAGGTGCGCACGGGCGAGCGTACGGGTGTGCTTGGACATGTCATCGCCAAGCTTCCCGATTGCGAATGGATTACGAGCTACGTTCCGGGCGCAACGATGGTGCTGCACGCCAAACCGCTAGGCGATGTCGCGCGCGCGACATTGGTCAGGAATGTGACCGAAGCGCTAGTCAGCGGCTAAGCTGGGGGAGTTAAAAAAATACTCGAGATTGTTTAGGGAGCACTCACTCGTGTTTGAGTCACTGTCCGATCGCTTGCAAACTGCCTTGTCGGGCCTGCGTGGCAAGGGCAAGCTGACCGAGGCCGACATCAATGCCACCGCGCGCGAGATTCGCCTTGCGCTGCTGGAAGCTGACGTCTCGCTGACCGTAGTCCGCGCGTTCATCAAGCGTATTAAGGAGCGCGCTGCCGGTGCAGAGGTCTCTGAGGCGCTGAACCCGGCGCAGCAGGTTGTCAAGATTGTCAATGAAGAACTCGTTGACGTCCTGGGTGGCGAGACTCGCCGCCTGCAGCTGGCAAAGAACCCGCCTACGGTCATCATGTTGGCTGGTCTGCAGGGTGCTGGTAAGACCACTTTGGCCGGTAAGCTGTCCAAGCACCTGGCCAAGCAAGGCCATACACCGATGCTGGTCGCCTGTGACTTGCAGCGTCCGGGCGCGGTCCAGCAGCTGCAGATTGTTGGTGAGCGTGCGGAGGTGCAGGTCTTTGCTCCGGACCCAGGTACCTCCATCGACTCCAACGATCACGAGATGGGTACCTCCCACGGTGACCCAGTCGCCGTCGCCCAGGCCGGCATCGAGGAAGCTAAGCGGACCCAGCACGACATCGTGATTATCGATACCGCGGGCCGCCTCGGCATCGATGAGACCTTGATGACGCAGGCACGCAACATTCGCGATGCTGTGAACCCGGACGAGGTCCTCTTTGTCATCGATTCCATGATCGGTCAGGACGCGGTGCAGACCGCCGAGGCCTTCCGTGACGGCGTTGATTTCACCGGCGTCGTGCTGACCAAGCTCGATGGCGATGCCCGCGGTGGTGCGGCGCTGTCCATCCGTGAGGTCACCGGCAAGCCGATCATGTTTGCCTCCACCGGTGAGAAGCTTGAGGACTTTGACGTCTTCCACCCAGAGCGCATGGCTTCGCGCATCCTGGGCATGGGTGACCTTCTCTCGCTGATTGAGCAGGCTGAGGCCACCCTGGACCACCAGAAGGCAGAGGAAGCTGCCGCCAAGCTGGGCACCGGTGAGCTAACGCTCAACGACTTCTTGGACCAGATGCTGATGATCCGCCGCATGGGCCCGATTGGCAATCTGCTGAAAATGATGCCGGGCGGCAAGCAGATGAACAAGATGGCGGAAATGGTCGATGAGAAGCAGCTCGACCGCATCCAGGCCATCATCCGCGGTATGACCCCGCAAGAGCGTGAGAATCCGAAGATCCTTAACGCCTCGCGCCGTAAGCGTATTGCAAACGGTTCTGGCGTTTCCGTCTCCGAGGTCAACCAGCTCATCGAGCGCTTCAACGAGGCGAAGAAGATGATGTCCAAGATGGCCGGCCAGTTTGGCATGGGCCCGGGCATGGGGCGCTCTGCCACCAAGAAGAAGCGGAAGGGGCGCAAGGGCAAGAACGGCAAGCGCAAGGCCCCGAAGAACCGTCCAGGCGGCGGCATGCCAGGCATGCCAGGCGGTATGCCGGGAATGCCAGGCGGCATGCCTTCCATGGAGGAGCTGCAGAAGCTGCAGGAGCAGATGGGCGGCGGCGGAATGCCAGGCATGCCAGGGGGTATGCCTAAGATGCCGAAGGGCATGGAAAACATCGACTTGAATAACCTGGACTTTGGCCAGGGCAAGAAGTAGTCGGGCCTAGAAGAGGCGAGGGAACTCCTCGCCTCTTTTTTCGCGTTTTGGAGGCGTGTTTTTCTACGACTAAAGTTGTATTTATGAAGCCGACTCCAGCCGTTCGCCAAGTTCGCCACGACATCAACGCCAAGCCTTTCATCGCAATCTGGGAGGTGACGCGCGCGTGCCAGCTGGTGTGCCAGCATTGCCGCGCCGATGCGCAGCATGAGCCAGCGCCAGGGCAGCTGAGCACGCAGCAGGGCAAGGCGCTATTGGATTCCATCGCGAGCTATGAGAAGCCGCGTCCCATTGTGGTGCTCACAGGCGGCGATCCTTTTGAGCGTGGCGACCTCGAGGAGCTGACGGAGTACGGCACCTCGCTGGGGCTAAACATCTCCCTTTCGCCTTCGGTCACCCCGCGTCTTACTCGCGAGCGCCTAGAGGGCCTGCGGGCCGCGGGTGGCTCGGCGTTATCGCTTTCGCTCGACGGCGCGACGGCCAAGACCCACGATTATTTTCGCGGCTTTTCCGGCATCTTTGACCAGACCATCGAGATGGCGGAGGTGGTCACGGACGTGGGCTACCGCCTGCAGATCAACTCCACGATCACCAAGAACAACGTTTATGAGGCGCCACAGCTGCTCAAGCGCGTCATCGACATGGGAGCAAAGCTGTGGAGCGTGTTTTCTTGGTGCCAACTGGCCGTGGAACGGGTCTCGAGGCGCTGACTCCGCACGAGCGAGAGGACGCTATGCACTGGCTGCACGATGTTTCGAATTGCGTGGCAATCAAGACCACTGAGGGCCCGCAGTATCGCCGTATCGTGCTGGAGGCACAGCAGGGCAAGGAATACGTCGGGGGAGAGCTCTATCGCTATCTCACCGAAGAGACCGAGCGGGTACTCGGGCCTGCCGACGCCGCGCATACTCGCCGCCCGCGCCCGCCTATGGCGATTAATGCAGGCTCCGGCTTCGTGTTCATCGACCACCTCGGCGATGTTTATCCCAACGGCTTCCTACCGATGCACTGCGGCAACGTCAAAGACACTCCGCTGCCCGAAATCTATGCCAATTCGCCTGTCTTTAAGAAGTTGCGCGACCCCGCCCAGTGGTCGGGCAAGTGCTCCGTGTGCGAGTACGCCACCGTCTGCGGCGGTTCCCGCTCGACCGCGTTCGCAATGACGGGTGATCCGCTAGCTTCCGACCCGACGTGCGCATACGTGCCCGCGGCGTGGGTCAAATAGCAGAAAGCGTGGTGCCATCTGGCACCACGCTTTCTTTGCTCTAGGGTGAGGAAATTAAGTAATCCGCGACTTAGACTGCGTCGTTGTCGGTCAGATACGGGTAGGGGACCGGCTGGGCATTGGAGGCCGTGGCCGTGGAATCGGCCGGTGCTGACGGCGTGGTCGGTGCGGTTGAGGTCGGCATGTTAGCAGGCGTCTTAGGCGGTGCCTGCTTTACTTTTTTGCCGGCCAGGAACGGCTCGATGGCCTCGCGCAGCATTGGCATTGCGGACTCCGCGAAGGCGTTGCTGATGTGGTGCATATCGCGGTAGACCATCGTGTTGCCGATGACCACCGGGCAGTCGCCATTTTTGTCACAGAACCAGGAAGAGGTATCCAGCGACAGCATGTTGTCGTATTGGGACAGGATTTCCGCGCCTGGATCGACCGGTGCGTAGACCTTGTCGAAGGTCATGCCGCAGCCCTTCTCGTCCTCGGTGGCGACATAGCACTCGTCGAACTCGCGGCCCTTGCCAGCATCGTCAAAGCCCCACGGGTTATCGCGCAGGCCCATAAATGGAATCTTGGCGTTTGCCAATTGCTTCCAGAACTCGGCGTAGCCTGCCGGGACGTAGTCTGGGCCTTCGCCCAGCGGGCCGGATGGGCGAGTGGTATTCGAGATGACCAGCGCCGGATCCGCATCCAGGATGCGCTCGGTGACCATCTCGCCCCACTCGTGGCATTCAGGGGTAACGGTCAGGTCTTCGCCAAGTTCAATCGGGCAACCCTGACGCAGCATTGGGATGATCTTGAAGTGCATCTCACGGCCCAGGCGGTCCAAGCCGGACATCCACTGTTCCGCGTGGGAGCCACCGACGACGTAGACCTCGGTCTTTGACTCACGGTCGCCCCACTCACATGGAGTGCCGTCGCGGCGGGCATCCGGCAGGTAATCCGCCGGCATGTCCTGCCCAATAAAGCAATAGGCCACTGCGGTTGGCGGCATGAGGCCGCCAACGAGGATCGGGTCCGGCTTGTACTCTACGTCCTTCGGCACCGGCTTATTTAGTGCGAGGGCCGTGGCACCTGGGTAGAGCTTCGGGTCGAGGTTCTCCGCATTCTCGGAGTAGATGGTGTTCATCCACAGCGGCTGAATGGAAAGCAAACCGACAACGCAGGCGCCCACGACGACGCCGCCTACTGCTCGGAATGCGCCAGCGCGCTGCTTCATTGAGGCAATTGCGCTATTGACCGGCATATCGTCCGCCGTCGGGCGCTTGCGGGCCTGGCGCAGCGGCTTCTCCAAGAAGCGGTGGGTAAGATCTGCCAGCACCAGGGAGATGGCGATGATAATGATGCCCAGCCACCATGGAGGGGTCTCCAGCTCGAGGGCCTTGGTGGACAAAATCAGAAGCGGCCAGTGCCAGAGGTAGAGCGGGTAGGCGACGTCGCCAAGCCAACGCGCCTTTTTTGAAGCCATGTGGCGGGAGATGGAACCGCCGCCGCCCAAGATGATGAGCACCGCACCACCCAACGGCAGCAGGGAGAGCGGGCCTGGATAAGCCGTGGTCTCAGCGATGATAGCGCCGGTAAACGCTAGGCACACCAGGCCGAGGCCAGTAAACAGGTTGGAAAAACGGTTAGAAATATTCCACTTCGTACCGTAAATAGCTAAAACCGCACCCAGGGTCAGCTCCCATGCGCGCGACCACGTGGAGTAGTAGTTCGCGGCCGTGCCGTAGAGGCCATCGCGGGAAGCATAGGCAAAGGACGCGACGGTAACGACGATAAGGATAGGGCCAGCAATCTGGTTGACGGTGGGGAAGCGCACCTGCTTGAGGCGCTTCGGGTCCGGCGCTGGGCGCAGTTTCATGATGGCTGCCAGAATCAGCGCAAAGGCGATGCCCATGATGTAGAACTGACCCTGTACAGCCATGGACCACATGTGCTGCAGAGGGGAGGTGCTAGCAGAAGCTGCGGTGTAGTCCGCGTTTTGGCGGGCTAGCTCCCAGTTCTGGAAATACAGCATCGTGGCCGTGATTTGCTGGGCGAGCTCTGTGCGCATCAGTTCCGGAGTAAAAATGCGAACCAAGATATAGGTGGCGCCGATGACCAACACGAGGCTGGGAACGAGGCGTCGCAAAGTGCGCCAGATTGGCCACCATGGATTCAAAGAAGCATTAGGCTTGGCCGCGTAACGCAGCTGGGAGCCTAAGAAAAAGTAGCCCGAAAGCAAAAGGAACACGTCCACGCCGCCCGAGACTCGGCCGACGAAGACGTGATAAATGACCACGAGTGCGATGGCGATGCCGCGCAGACCATCGAGGTCATAGCGGTAACGGAAGCTGCGTGGTGAATTTTCAGTCATAATTTCTCTCAGCAGGCCAATTAAGGCATACGTCTGCCCCTTAAAGGTTTTGCCTCAAGGGGAAGTGTTAGGAAGTATATAAAGGCAAACTGGCCTGAAAGGTGTCTAGGTTAGCGTCAAATAGGTTACTCTCTCGGGCCGCGCTGTTCATAACGCCACGGGCAGTGCTCATAACGCCACGGGCAGTGCCGCCAAAGATTGCATAAAAGTCAAAGGAAAAGTGCCACCAGAGTTCGCCGCGGGAGGATTTCCGTTTTGGGGAGTCTGCCGCTAATATAGTCGGGGTTGTCTATAGGTAGTTGGTTCTATAGATGGACAACACTAGATAGACAACACTGCAAACTTAACATTCTGCGTAACGCCGTATACCGCCTACGGACGGCCGGCACGTCACGCGCAGGGTAAATCCAAGAGCTGAACCGGCGTGGTTTGAATCCACGCGTCTGAACTGCTCGGTGACTAGAAAAGGAGCCAATCATGGCTGTCAAGATCAAGCTGCAGCGTATGGGTAAGATCCGCAACGCTGAGTACCGCGTCATCATCGCTGATGCACGCACCCGCCGTTCCGGCAAGGCTATCGAGAACATCGGCATCTATCAGCCGAAGCAGGAGCCTTCCCTCATCCAGATCGATTCCGAGCGCGCACAGTACTGGCTGGGCGTCGGCGCACAGCCGACCGAGCCGGTTCTCGCACTGTTGAAGGTGACCGGTGACTGGCAGAAGTTCAAGGGCCTGCCAGGTGCTGAGGGCACCCTGAAGGTTGCTGAGGAGAAGCCTTCCAAGCTGGAGCTGTTCAACGCTGCACTGGCTGAGGCCAACAACGGCCCGACCATCGAGGCTATTACCGAAAAGAAGAAGAAAGCCAAGGAAGAGGCAGAGGCTAAGGCTGCTGCTGAGAAGGCTGCAGAAGAAGCTGCTGCCGCTGAGGCTGCCGCTGCAGAGTCCGAGGAGTCCGCTGAGGCTTCTGAGGAGTCCGCAGAGTAATCTCGCCGCGCTTTTGCGTAACTAGATCTTCTAATCAGATCTTCTAAAGGGCGCCTGTTACCTCCCGTAAAGGGGAACGGTAACAGGCGCCCTTTGCTTCCTTTGCTATTGCGCTTCCGGGCGCACGCTGCCTGGGTAGTTGCGATAAGGATTTTCCGGATTCTTAAAATCGGTGCCGCGGATGGAGGCGGCGAAGACGGATTTGGCGATGTCGAGCTTCATTTGCTCCGGCAGCGCGCTGAGGTGACCGCTGGTGGCGAGTACCGAAAAGCCGTGCACCGTGGCCCAAGCAGCAAGCGCGTTGACGGGAAAGTGCGT